>NZ_CP046444.1:302207-604415 GCF_014083945.1 Granulicella sp. 5B5
TTCAGCAAGATTCCAGGATGTCCGGGTAGAAAAGTTCATCTGTCTAATTTCATGGTAAGCGCTGATGGCCCTGCTTAGAATAGAGACAATGGCTAACATTCAGGCTGTGTTGTTTGACTATGGAATGGTCTTGAGCGGTCCCCCGGACCAGGCAGCGAAAGAGCGCATGGAAATGCTGCTTAATGCTACCAGTGAGCGCTTTCATGACGCGTATTGGCGGTTTCGTGATGCATATGATCGCGGGGTGCTCAATGCCGCGGAATACTGGCTTGCCGTGGCATCTGCGCTGCAGCGCAAAGTCGCTCCAAACACTCTTGAGGCCTTAATCGAGGCAGACACGGAACACTGGGGCCAGCCGAATGAACCCATGATAGCCTGGGCGCTGGTCCTGCAACAAACCGGCGTCAAGACAGGGATTCTCTCCAACATTGGAGATGCTATGGAGGAAAGCATTCTCAGCCGGTTTAGCTGGATGAATGGATTCTCCCATCGCACCTTCTCTCACAGATTGAAGATCGCTAAACCCGATATAGCTATATATCACTACGCGGCACAGGGGCTGAAGACACAGCCAGCCGAGATATTGTTCATCGACGACCGCGAAGAAAATGTCCTGGCTGCCCGAACGGCCGGCATGGTTGCTTTGCGATACGACAATCATGAAGCATTCGTGGCAGGATTACAGGGATTGGGACAAACGGACCTGCCGCCGCTAAAAAATAATATCTGAACCCGATAATGGCTGGGTAACTACTGGTTCCGATTTGGCACCGTTTGGCATGACCCAGCAGGGTCATGTGTAATTTAAATCACCATGAATGTGTTCTCTTCAATTCGTATGGAGTGGAGGGGGAGCAATAGAGCAGTAAGCACCCCTCCAACCTTACAGCTTGCGTCCAGCCATGGTACGAGCCACGCTTGATTAGTGATTGAGTACTGGCAACAGTGTGATTGGAATGTGTTCTACGATCTCAATACCAAAACCCTGTAACGCAGGTACGTGCGACGGGTGGTTGGTGAGAAGGCGGATCTTGCGAATACCGAGGTCGGAGAGTATCTGGCCGCCGATGCCTATCTGACGCAGAATGCGTTGAGCATCTCGCGGAGGGCACTCCCTCGCTGCATCTGCCGGCTGCTCACTGCGGTGGAAGCTGAGATGTGGCTGCAACGCCGATCCGCCTATCCCAAAGCCACGATTTGTCTGGTGCAGGTAGATCAGCGCGCCGCGACCGGCGGCAGCAATGGCCGCGAGAGAGGCGTCTATTGTGGCGGCGCAGCTGCAGAGTGTTGAGCCAAATACGCCGCCGGTGAGGCAGTGCGTCTGCACGCGTACAAGAACGGGTTCGTCGCCCGCGGATACGTCGCCGAAGACGAGTGCTGTGTGCGATTCGCAGGTGGCGTCGCTAGAACCCATAATGTCCTTCTCTGTCAACTCAGCGGAGTTCTTGTAGGCGATCATGCGAAACTCGCCATGTTCAGTGGGCAGTTGCGCTTCGCCGAGACGATGCACGTAGCGTTCTGTCCGCATGCGGTAGCGAATCAGATCGGCAACGGTGACCATCTTCAAACCGTGCGTTTTACAAAATTGGATGAGGTCGGGCACCCGGGCCATGGTGCCGTCTTCGTTCATGATCTCGCAGATGACCCCGGCCGGGATGAGACCGGCGATGCGGGCTAGGTCGCAGGCGGCCTCGGTCTGGCCGGCGCGGACCAGGACACCCCCCTTGCGGGCGCGGAGGGGGAAGACGTGGCCGGGGCGGGCGAGGTCGTTGGGGCCGGAGGTGGGGTTGATGGCGACCTGGATGGTGTGGGCGCGGTCGGCGGCGGAGATGCCTGTGGTGACGCCTTCGCGGGCCTCGATGGACTCGGTAAAGGCGGTGCCGAAGCGGGAGGTGTTCTCCTGCGTCATGGGGCTTAGGCGCAGATGGTCGGCGCGTTCCTCGGTGAGGGTGAGGCAGATGAGGCCGCGGCCGTACTTCGCCATGAAGTTGATGGCTTCAGGGGTGCAGAACTCGGCGGCAAGGGTGAGGTCGCCTTCGTTCTCGCGGTCCTCGTCGTCCACGACGACGATCATGCGGCCGGCACGGAAGTCCGCGATGGCCTCTTCGATGGTGACGAACCCGGACGTTGGTGTAGACGGATTTTCGTGAGAATCAGGCATGACTCGGCACCCTCCCCCTCCCCGACTTTTCGACCTAAGATCCTCATGAGATGAGACTTAGGGGTGGACTTGTGAAGGTCATATCCCCCGCACCATTTTTGGTGCAACGGGTTTTAGAGCGTCGACTCGATCTCAAAGCCCCATGCCTCGAGGAGAGCCTCGGGAATGTACTTGGAGTTCTTGTTACGGCGGGCCCACTCGCGAAGGCGGGTGGAGCGGACGTACTGATCGGGAGTCAGTTTGTATTCCTTGACGACCTGTTCAAAGGAGGTGATGGTGGGGACGACAGGGCCAATGGGCTCGGGCTTCCCCCAGTTGGGGTTTCCGCGGCGTTTTGCCATGTTGTTGGTGTTCCTCGCTATTCCGGCGGCGGGTGAGCCGCAACACTTGATTTTACCACGGAATAGTGAGATTTTTTGCCCCCGTAACGCCCGTCTGCTGGCGGACGAAGGCGACACGCCGGTTCTTGACTTTTGCCCTCGTTGGTAATGAATGTTGGGTGGTGTCGAACTTGAGGATCCACTGGCCGCTGAGATAGCCGGGAGACCTTATGGCCGCATGTGACCGTGCACGCTGAAGCTGAACGTTCCGGCGACCGTACCGATCTGGAAGATCGATACGACGATCCCGCAGGACATCCTGACGAAGGTGCTGGGGCCGGTTGACCCGACGGAGAGTGTAGCGATGCGGCCGGTTTCGGCGGTGGGAGCAGCTAAGACCGTGGCCCCAGTTGCGGAGGTGAAGAAGATGCCGTAATGAGCGATGCCCCGCTCTTCGCACGGACGCTGCGAGGAGCGGGGCACCGAGTTTCGTGCAGGCTACTTGGCGTACCACTTCTCGAGGTCGGCATGCATCTCCTTGAGCGCCTCGACGTTGAGATAGACCATGTGTCCGGCAGGATAGTAACCGAACTGCACGTTGCCGAGCTGTGCTGGGGGCAGCATCAGCTGGCCGAGGTCATGCTCCGTGCCGAAGAACGGCGTGGCGAGATCGAACCAGCCGTTCGCCGAGAAGACGCGCAGGTCGGGGTTCTTGCGCATGGCGTCGGAGAGGTCGATGACGGTGTCGGGCTCGACCGGCCCCTGACCGCGTCCGCCGCCAAAGCCCTGGGCGCCGGAGGGACGGTGGTGCCAGTCCCAGTTGAGGCCGGGGGCGTGGAGATCGTACTGGGTGTTGGGATCGTACTTGAGCTCGTGCTGCATGTAGTCGTGGAAGGCCGAGACAAAGACGCCGGAGATGCCGGTGTCGGAGGGATCGTAGCCGGGATTTTCGCCGGCGGAGTCGACGTCGTTGCCGTCAAAGCGGGCGTCGTAGCGGCCGAGGATCTCGGCATCGTTGCGGAGGAGCTCCTTGCGGAAGCGGGTGGGTTGGATGCGGAGCTTGGACTCCTTGACGTACTCGACGGGGAGACCGGTGAAGCTGGCGAGCTGGGCGGCGACTGCGTCGAACTGGGCAGGAGGAAGCATGTCGCCCTGGTCGAGCGCAGGGGCATACACGGTGCGGTCCCACTCTCGGACCTTTTGAATGAAGTCCGGCATGGTGCCGGTGTGCGGGACCTTGTTGTAGTACCACGCAATGGCGGCATAGCTCGGGATATAGCGCTTGGTATCAAGGTCGTAGCCTGGAGAGTTAACGAAGTAGTTCAGAACCGATGAGAGCAGGACCACGCCGTTGAAGGCGATGCCGTCGTTGTTGAGCGAGGCAACGAGCGCGGCGGAGCGCGGCGTCCCGTAGCTTTCGCCGAAGAGGAACTTAGGCGATCCCCAGCGCTGGTTGATGGTGATGTAGCGAGTGATGAACTCGTTGAAGGCGCGGATGTCCTGATCGACGCCGGCGAAGTCAGTGGCCTTGCCCTTGCCAACGAGGCGGGAGTAGCCGGTCAGAGGAGCGTCGATGAAGACGAGGTCGGACTTGTCAAGCAGCGAGTACTGGTTCGGAACCACCTCATACGGAGGAGCGCCGCTGGCCTTGGGGCTACGGGTGACGACGCGGACCGGGCCTACCGAGCCCATGTGCAGCCAGATCGTCGCCGAACCGGGGCCGCCGTTGTAGAGGAAGGTGATGGGGCGCGACTTCGCGGGGACACCGTCCTCCGTGTAGGCGACGTAGAACATGCTGCCGATGGGCTTGGCGTCCTGCCCAACACCCTTGATGAGAAGGTTGCCGGCAGTAGCGGTGTACTTGACCGGGCGCGAGCCGGCCGTCCACTCATGATGAGTGACCGAGGTTGTCTCCGGCGGGATGGGCAGCTCGCCTTCCGGCGTTGCGGCTGCGCCGTTGCCGCCGCGCTGGCGCGGACCGGCTTCAGAGCGTTGCTGGGGCGCGGGGGCTGTCTCCTGCGCGGTGAGGACGAGAGGCATGAGCAAGGATGCGAGCGCGGATACGGCGATGAGTCTAACGCGTGGGTTCACGTGGAATGTCTCCGGCAAAGGTTGAGTTGCGGTGATGTTACAGGAAGACGTTCGGCGCAACGCCGAAGACGCAGGAGAAATTGCACTCCGCAGAAGTACGGAGGCGGGTAGAGGTGCAGCGTTTGCTTCACCGCAGGGACGGCCACGAATTGCACGGCGAAGGTTGTGCGAAGATAGGCGGAGTTTATGCCGACGTCGCTGCCCACCGAAAACCGTACCCACGAGAGCCTTGCCGAGCTACTGCACCGGGTGTTTGGACACCGCGAGTTCCGGGCGCACCAGCGAGAGGTGTGCGAGGCCGCGACGGCGGGGCGCGACGTGCTGCTGGTGATGCCTACTGGCGCGGGCAAGAGCCTGTGCTATCAACTGCCAACGCTGGCTCGCGGCGGTGCCGGTTCCCGAGGGACCGGGTTGGTGATCTCGCCGCTGATTGCGCTGATGGATGACCAGGCAACAAAGCTGAGCGCGCTGGGGTGCCGTGTGGCGCGGGTACACTCGGGGCTGAGCCGCGAGGCTGCGCGGCAGGCGTGCAGAGACTATCTGGCGGGTGAGCTGGACTTCTTGTTTATCGCGCCGGAACGGATGCGGGTGCCTGGGTTTCCGGAGATGCTGGCGAAACGGAAGCCGGCGCTGGTGGCGATCGACGAGGCGCACTGCATCTCGGCCTGGGGGCACGATTTTCGGCCGGACTACCGGACGCTGGGGCAGTACCTTCCGATGCTGCGTCCGGCGCCGATTGTGGCGCTGACGGCGACGGCGACTCCGACGGTGCAGAAGGACATCGCCGCTCAGTTGGAGTTGCAGGAGCCCGCGGTGTTCATCACCGGGTTCCGGCGGAACAATCTTGCTGTGGAGGCGGTGGAGCTTTCAAAGCCGCAGCGCGCGGAGTTTGCCGCGAAGCTGCTGATGGATGCGAGCGCGCGGCCCGCGATTGTGTATGCGGCTTCGCGCAAGGATGCGGAGGAGATTGCCGGAAGACTGGGCAAGCACTTCCCTGCTGCCGCATACCATGCGGGACTGATGCCGGAGGTGCGTGAACGCGTGCAGACAGCCTTCCTGAGCGGCAAGCTGGATGTGGTGGTGGCTACGGTGGCTTTCGGAATGGGCGTGGACAAGGCCGATGTGCGGACAGTGGTGCATGTCGCGCTGCCGGGCAGTGTGGAGGCCTACTACCAGGAGATTGGCAGGGCGGGGCGCGATGGAGAGATGTCGCGGACGGTGCTGCTCTACAGCTATGCGGACCGCAGGACGCAGGAGTTTTTTCTGGAGAAAAACTACCCGGCGGTGAGCGACCTGGAGCGCGTGGCGATGGTGCTGGGTGAGGAGCCGGTGGACATCGAGACACTGCAGCGTGCACTGGGCAAAAAGGGCGTGGCGATGGAGCGCGAGACGCTGGAGCGGGCGGTGGAGAAGCTGCATGGCGTGGGCGTCGCCGAGGTGGACTTTGCAGGGGTGGTGCGCGCGGGCGATGGCCGGCGCGGGCTGGCGACGTGGAAGAGCGGGTATGACGCGCAGGTGTCCGCGCGGCGTAGCCAGATTGATAGCATGATGGCCTATGCCGAAGGCCACCAGTGCCGGATGGTGGCGCTGGTACGGCACTTTGGCGATGCGAGCGACAGACAGGGGCCGTGCGGCCACTGCGATGTGTGCAAGCCGGGTGGCGCGGGACAGGAAGGCCATGCTCCTGATGAGAGCGAACGGCGTGAGTTGCGCAGGATTTTGAAGGGGCTGGAGGGGCGTGGGCAGTCACTGGGCAAGCTGTTTACGGAGCTGCAGATTACGAGCGACCGCAAGCGTTTTGACGCACTGATCGACGGACTGGCACGGGCGGGGCTGGTGTCGATTGCGAATGATACGTTCACAAATCCTGAGGGCAAGGAGATCACGTATCGCAAGGCCACGATCACGTTCGAAGGGCGCGAGCCGGATGATGCGACGCTGGCGACAGTGTGGATTCGCGGCGATGCGGCGCGCGGGCTGAGTGTGACGAAGAGCTCGAAGAAGACGGCCAAGAAAAGTGTTGTTGAGCGCGCGCTGACGAAGGAAGACGAAGAGTTGGAGGCCCGGCTGCGCAAGTGGCGGAGTGACCTGGCAAAGAAGAACGGTGCGCCTGCATTCACCGTTTTTGCCGACAGCACGATGCGGACGATTGTGCTGGAGCGGCCACGGTCGATGGAGGAGCTGTTTCGGCTGAAGGGGCTGGGGCCGGCGAAGGTGGAGAAGTTTGGGGCGGAGATTCTGGCAATCTGTCGCGGTGAAGAGGCTTCCGCTACGGTGCGCGAGACTATCACAAAGGCGTCACCGCGTGAAGCCGTGCAGAGGAGCTTTCCATCGACAGAGGCCGTTCGTCCGAAGGAGAAAGAAGCTCCGATTGCGGTGGAGCTTAATGACGCGCAGCTGGCGCTGGAAGAAAAGCTCAAAGCGTGGCGCAAGGAAGAGGCCGCGAAGACCGGGCTGCCGAGCTTTTTTGTGCTGAGCGATACAGTGCTGCGGGCGATTGCGGCAGCGGCGCCGGAGACGATTGAGGGGTTGAAGAGCGTGCGCGGCGTGGGGCCGGAGAAGGTGGATAAGTTTGGCGCGGCGGTGGTGGGTATCTGCAGGGGTAGAAGGTCTGCGGGGATCGTGAGAGGATGGGCGTGATGAGTGAGTTGGGTGTTGTGATTCTGGCGGCTGGTAAGGGCACGCGGCTGAAGTCGCGCAGGCCGAAGGTGCTGCATGCAATTGGCGGCCGCGCGTTGCTGGAGCATGTGATCGACGCGGCGAAGACAGTGGCCCCGGCGGAGGAGATCTTTTGCATCGTAGGGCATGAGGCGGAGCGAGTGAAGGCCGCCGTCGAGCGCACAGGTGTAGGGTTTGTGCTGCAGGCCGAGCAGCTCGGGACAGGGCATGCGCTGCAGATGGTGAAGGCAGAGTTTGCGCTGAGCGGCGCGGCTCCGCCGAAGAACCTGCTGGTGCTGAGCGGCGATGTGCCGCTGATCAAGACGGAGACGCTGCAGCGGATGATTGCGTTTCATCATGAGCAGAAGGCTTCGATGACGATCCTGACAGCGGTGCCTGCTGACCCGGCGGGCTATGGGCGCGTGATGCGGCCCAGTGCTGCTGCGGCTGAGGTGCTGGGGATCGTCGAACAGAAGGACCTAAAGCCGGAGCAACTGGAGTCGCCGGAGATCAACTCCGGGATTTATTGCTTTGAGACGGATGCTTTGTTTACGCAGCTGGACAAGCTGCAGACGAACAATGCGAATGGTGAGTTCTATCTGACCGACGTGGCCGCACTGCTGGTGAATGAGGGCAAGCACGTGGTCGCGTTGCCAGCGGACAGCGTGGACGAGGTGCTGGGGGCGAACACCATCGCCGAGATGATGCACCTGGATGCGGCGATGCGGATGGAGGCTGCGCGTCGGCTGATGGCGCAGGGAGTGACGATCTTCCGGCCGGAGACCTGCGTGATCGACCTGCAGGTGCAGGTGGGCGCGGATACGGTGATTGAGCCATTCGTGCAGCTGCTTGGCGCGACGAAGATCGGGAGCGAGTGCCGCGTACGGAGCTACTCGGTGATTCAGGGCTCGACGCTGGGTGATGGCGTGCTGGTGCGGAATGGATGCGTGCTCGACGATGCGGTAGTGTCCGACAGCGCGCAACTGGGGCCGTATGCGCATCTGCGGCCGGGCAGCGAGATTGGCGAAGGCGCGCATCTGGGGAACTTTGTCGAGACGAAGAAGGTGAAGATGGGCAGGGGCTCGAAGGCCAACCACCTGAGCTACCTGGGCGACGCGGTGATTGGTGCGGGGGTGAATGTGGGCGCCGGTGCGATTACGTGCAACTACGATGGGGTGCACAAGCACACCACAACGATCGGCGATGGGGTGTTTGTGGGGTCGGATTCGACGCTGGTGGCGCCTGTGTCGTTGGGCGACGGGGCGTATGTTGCGGCGGGTTCGTGTATTACTGAGGATGTGCCTGGCGGAGCGCTTGCGCTGGGACGTAGCCGACAGGTGACCAAACCCGAGTGGGCTACGAAGAAGAGAGCAGAGCGGGAGAGCGAAAAGGTGTAGCTGGCGAACGGAAAACCGCAACGAGGGAGAAGTGCCATGGAGACGATTCAGGGGCAGGAACTGCTGGACGCTGTGATGGAGCTGCCGGGGTGGGGGCTCGAAAGCCATGAGCTGGTGCGGGTGGTTACGTTTGAGGACTTTGTTGCGGCGATGGCGTTTGTGAACCGGGTAGCTGCGGTGGCTGAAACTGCAGGCCATCATCCTGACATCGACATACGGTACAACAAGGTGCGGCTGGCGCTGGTAACCCACGACGCAGGTAACGTCATTACGCAGAAGGACCTGGATGTTGCGCGCAAATTGAGTGCGCTGCTGGACGAATAGAATTGACCTGACTGAGATTTCGGAGGAGTGACGATGATGAAGCGGATTCTGATGGCAAGCGCTGTGATGATGGTGGCGACTTCCCTGCCAGCCGAGACGCCGGTGCTAACGGTTGCTGTGCCGACGATGGGTACATGGGCTGTGACCGGCAATGTGCAAGGTGTTCCCGTAACGCTGAGCTGCGCGCTGGCCACAGCCGCCGATCTGACGGTGAGCGGCAGCTGCGTGGATGATCAAACGAAGAGCCATCCGGTAAAGGGCACGGTGAAGGAGCAAACGCTCACCTGGAGTTTCGACTCGGAGTATGAAGGCAGCCCCATCACGGTAACGCTGACGGGAGTGGTGGACGAGACTGGCGCCAAGATGGCGGGCACTATTTACGTTGACCCGATGAACGCCGACGGCGACTTCAGCGCGACGTTGAAGCCACAGGCGACAACCTAAAGCGCTCTCCAGCAAGATGTTGAGTCGCGCCTCGATGATATGAGATTCCATGGATTCAGGTGACCAGGTAAGCGGTTATTTACGATATGTGGTTGGCTGGAGCGGATTTCAGAGTAGATTTCCACAGAAGGTTGGACTTTTCTTCTGATTCTGGTATAACTGTTCTAGCGATGCTCCAGTTTGTGGAATGGAGCTGCGAAGGATCTCTCGGAGCATCAACCCGAGAAGCAAGTTGCGTCACTGGCCTCCCGGCATGGACTGAAGACCGTTCATGCCGTCCTTTTTTGTAGTTGAGGCATGATAGTGATGTGACGGATACTCCAACGACAACAGAGACTGCGAACCTTATACCGAAGATGGACACTAAGGTGCCGAAAGAGCGCACAGCTACGCAGACCATCGCGGCTGTGCTGCTTGTGGTGTTTCTGGCGGGCGCGGTTTTGGGGCGCGTGGGTTATGTGGAGTACTACCGGCAGAAAAATGCGCTACGCGTGATGCGGCTGGCCGTGGAGCAGTCGCTGGCGCCCGGCGAGGTGGTTGTCGTGGACGATCATCTTCTGGGATGGGCGCTGCGTCGTGGGAGCGATGGCGTGTTGCGGCAGAGCGTGTGGAGCGTCGGGCAGAATGAGCCGGTCAGTTCCCTGCTGGCGAGGCTGCGGCAGGCGAAGACGAATGAGGTTGTTGTCGTGGCGACTCCGGGCGGACGCTTGATCCGGAATCTGGATGCAGCGGGTTTCAGCGTGGCGCAGGAGGTGGGCTGGGTGCCCTGGGACCTTCAAGGCAACGGCACGGCGCTGCTGGGATGCGGAAAGAAGCGGATATTCTTTGCCGTGCCACCCAAGGAGACCGGACGCCGGTAGAGGTTTCGGCGCGGTATCATCGAAGGCGAAGTGAGGGTTTCGATGCGACGTATTTTGGGATGCCTGGTGTTAGCTCTCGTGGCAGTGGCGGCTTCGGCGCAGTTCTCCGATCCAGCCAGCGATGTGCCTGCGTATAACGTGGGCTCGCCGAAGGGGCCGATGACGCCGATTTTGCATGGCCAACAACTGACCGGGCCGAACTTTACGCATAGCTATCAAGTGGCAGCCTACAAAATGGCGGCGAAGATCCCTGCGGTGCTGCATCAGGAGCCTTGCTACTGCCGCTGCGACCGCGCACTGGGGCACGACAGCCTTCATGCCTGTTTTGCAGGGTTGCATGGAGCGGAGTGCTCGACCTGCATGCAGGAGGGCGTATATACCTACCGTGAGACGATGCAGGGTGAATCGCCGGCGCAGATCCGCGCGGGGATTGAGCGCGGAGAGTTTCTGAAGGTAGACCTGAATACGATCACGATGCCGCACAAGTAATGTAGCTGGCCGGGAGGCTGAGAATGGGCTGGGTCTTCTGGGCGATGCTGTCGGCGGTGTTTGCAGCGGGGACGGCGCTGCTGGCGAAGGTGGGCGTCGAGAAGATTGATTCCAATCTGGCGACGGCGATCCGCACTACCGTCGTGCTGATCTTTACGTGGGTGATTGTGCTAGGCAGCGACGTTGCACGGCTGCATGAAGGGCTGGGACTGCCGGCGATCTCGCGACGAAGCTGGCTGTTTTTGGTGCTGTCGGGTGTGTGTACGGGCGCGAGTTGGCTGTGCTACTTTCGTGCGCTGCAGATGGGACCGGTGAGCGGCGTGGCACCGATCGACAAGCTGAGTGTGGCTCTGGTGATTGTGGCCGGGTGGGTGTTCTTTGGCGAGAGCATGACGCCAGCGAAGGTGATCGGCGGAGTCCTGGTGACGACGGGTGCGCTGGTGATTGCGTTCGGGTGATGTACTGGAATGCTTCGGAATTCATCCGCGTATAATGGAGATAGTTCTTTGAGTGCCCCAATGCAATGTTGGGCCAGTTCCCTCAGTGGGGGCGTCACGGCTTCGACGGGATTGCTTGCGGCAGAGAGGCATGCCGGGGTGTGAACACCCGTAATCGCTCACAAAACTATAAGTGCCGAACCTCAATTCGCGCTTGCTGCTTAATTAATTAGGTAGCCGATGGCTTCCGCTTCGCCTACGGGCGGATACCCATCGTCGCACAGTAGGCTGGTCTGCGCTGTTCCGCCTGGACGGCAATGACGAGATCGATCAGGCTGGTGGCTGGCTCATCTTCGCCCGTTCTCAGGGCTGGCTACGAGACAAAGAGGAACGCGGAAAAGCATGAATGCTCTCTGTTGTTGGTTTTTTCGGACGTGGGTTCGACTCCCACCGCCTCCACCAATTTCTCCTTGTATCACCCTCACAACTTACGCGTCTAACTCACCATGGAACGGAAGCTCCTGGACAGGCGGGCGTTCGTCAGCGGCAGTGTCGCGCTGGCGCTAAGTCAGAACCTGCGCGCGCGGGGACAGTTTGGACGACATACACCGGTTGAGTTTTCGCAAACCGTGCAGGCTGGTAGCTCGCGGCTCCAGATCGATTTTGCGCATGGAGAGTTTGCGCTCGGACGCGTGGCGGTGATCGACCGCATTGAAGCGGCGGCGAAGGCTGTTACGACCTACTACGGGAGGTTTCCTGTGTCGCTGGCTCGCGTGCTGGTGATACCGGAGGCGGGTGAGTCTGGCGTGTTGCAGGGCACGACATGGGGAGACATCGGTGGCTTCCCTGCCTTTCTACGGCTGCGCATCGGCGAAGATGTCACCGCGCAAGAGTTGGCGAGCGACTGGATCATTACGCATGAATTGGTGCATACGGCGCTGGCCGATCTGTCGGACGATCAGCACTGGCTGGAGGAAGGCATCGCCAGTTATGTGGAGCCGATTGCTCGCGTGCAGACAGGCCAACTCGATGCGGCGGCGATGTGGGCAGGAATGATGGACGGCATGGTGAATGGCGAGCCGGAGGCCGGAGACCGCGGGCTCGACCGGACACATACGTGGGGGCGAACGTACTGGGGCGGAGCTATGTTTTGCCTGGTAGCCGATGTGGGGATTCGGAGAGCGACCGCAAACCGCAAGGGGCTGCAGGACGCGTTGCGGGCCATTGTGGATGCCGGTGGAACCATCAACACAGACTGGCCGCTTGCGAAGCTGCTTGAAATTGCAGACCGGGCGACGAAGACTGATGTGCTCTCGACGATGTATGCGAAGTGGAGCGGTACTCCCGTCGAGGTTGATCTGCCGCAGCTATGACGCGAGCTTGGCGTGGCTGGGACAAAGAGACATGCGGTCTTCAATGACCATGCGCCGCTGGCGGCAACACGAACTGCCATCACCCAGGTTCACACATGAGAGCGTTAGGTGGCGATGCTACCCGCGGCTTTGACGATGGTGGTCTCCTGCACTTCGATCATGCCGGTGCCGCACATCTTTGACAACTGCGGGAGCAGTTCCTGAACCTTCTGCGACGACTCGATGAACTCCAATTTGACGGGAAGGTGATCGGAGATGGAGACGATGGACTCGGCATGCAGACGGTGTTCCGCGCCGAAGCCTGCGACACCCTTGAGGACGGTCGCACCGGAGACGCCGTTGCGGAATAGGAAGTCGAGGATCGCCGTGGCCGCATCGGTGTGATGGTGGCGGGCGCCTTCCGCAATGTAGATCGATACCTTTTGAGCTGGGCCAATGGATTGCATAGAGGGGTCCTTACGCGTTGCAACTGCTATTGAATGGCGCGGGCGGTAGCTGCACCTAGTGCGACGGCGATGAAGCCTCCGACGAGGCTGAGCGTAACGTAGAGCAGACTGTTCCAGTAGGCGCCTCGGGTAATGTCCTGCCAGGCTTCGTACTCGAAGGTGGAGAACGTTGAGTAGGCGCCTATGAAGCCGATGGGGATGAGATAACGCCAGGCATCGCTGAGCCCGGCGTGGCGGTTGAAGTACTCCAGCACGAGCCCGATGATGAAGCATGCACTGATATTGATGGTCAGCGTGCCAAAGGCGAAGCGTGCACCGAATCGCTGCGCCATGGAAGCCCCTACAATGTACCGCAGCAAAGCCCCGAGAGCGCCGCCTAGTGCGATCAGTAGATAGCGTCGCAAATCAGTCTCCTCATATGTCTCCCTTTCGACGGCAGAAGCCAACACTGCTGGATAGGGACCGCGGAGGAGTGAAGCGGCTCCATAGACAGGCGGCCCCTGCCAGGAGTCATCAGCGATGGCAAAGCAGGCCATGGCGGTTCGGGTGAACTCCATCACCCTGAGATTATGCGTACCACTCTACATCGATGCAGGTTGCATTGCCAGCGTTGTGTATGGGTTGCGTTGACGCTATGTGTTCAGGCTGTTATTTTGAGAGAACAATCTCAGGCGATGGAGTTCGCCCGACGCCTGCCGCCCGGCAGAGCTGATGACTCCTACTACTTCGTAGGAGGTCCCTTGTTCGAAAATAAGTTTCGCAGGTCCAACAGTGAGCAGCTCTCTCTGCTGATCGAGCTTGGACGATGGATACCGGTGTCTGCATTGGTCGGCGTGCTGGCTGGTTCTGCTTCGGCGCTGCTGCTGGTATCGCTGGAGTTCGCGACGAAGGTTCGCGAGGCACACCCATGGATGATCCTGCTGCTGGCGCCTGTCGGCGGCGTAGTGGGCATGCTCTATAAGCACCTGGGTGCTTCGGTGGAAGCCGGCAACAACCTGATCCTCGACCAGGTGCACGATCCCACCAAGACAATCCCTCTGCGGATGACGCCGCTGATTCTGCTCGGCACCTTTCTGACACATCTGTTTGGCGGTTCGGCAGGGCGCGAAGGCACGGCGATCCAGACAGGCGCGTCTCTGGCGGACCAACTGGCGCGTCCGTTCCGCATGGCTGCTCACGATCGCCGCATCCTGCTGATGGCTGGCATCAGTGCTGGGTTTGGCTCGGTGTTTGGTGTGCCGATGGCTGGGGCCGTGTTCGGTATCGAAGTGCTGGCAATCGGCAAGTTGAATTACGACGCGATCGCTCCGTGCTTTCTTGCATCATTTGTGGGAGACATGGTGACGCGAGCATGGGGTGTGCACCATACGCTCTATGTCGTCTCCGATACACCACCGATGACTGTGGAACGGCTGCTGCTGTCGATGCTTGCAGGCATAGCCTTTGGGGTGTGCGGCATGGCGTTCGCAAAGTGTACGCACTGGATATCGCATACTGCGCGGAGGCATATTGCCAACGCTCCTCTGCGTCCTGTGGTTGGCGGGTTGTTGGTCACGGCAGCGGTGTTTGGGATTGGCTATCAGCACACGGCGAAGTATCTCGGCCTGGGCGTCCCGACCATCGTTGCTGCCTTCCATGGCCGTCTGCCGGTCTATGACTTTGCCGGAAAGTTCATCTTCACGTCCGTGACGTTGGGGACGGGGTTCAAAGGCGGTGAGGTAACACCGTTGTTCTACATCGGGTCTACGCTCGGCAATGCGCTGTCGAGAGTGCTCATGCTGCCGCCGTCACTGCTTGCCGGAATGGGATTTGTAGCTGTATTTGCTGGTGCAGCGAATACGCCGATCGCTTCGACGCTGATGGCAGTGGAGCTGTTTGGAGCGGAGGCCGGTGCCTATGCTGGGATCGCGTGCGTGATCAGCTATCTGTTCTCAGGGCACTCCGGCATCTACCATGCGCAGCGTGTGGGAAGAAGCAAACATCCTGGCAGCACCGCTGAAGAAGGACTGTCTCTCGCAATGGTTGTGGAGATGCGCGAGGTGGATGAAACGGTGCTGCTCGATACGGTAAATGCCGCTGGCTACATAGGAGGAGACGCGATGGAAGACCTGACAATACTGAGGCTGTACTTCTCTTCGTCGGAGATGCGCAAGTCCGACACATGGTGGAAACGGTTCGCTCCGCAAAGTCTGGGGCCATATCTGTTGGAACAGGCTAAGGAGCATGGCATCGAGCAGGCATTGCTGCATCGTGTGATCGGCGGTTATCTCAACAACCAGGACCTCGCCATGGACACGGGGGAGATTCCATCCTCCAGGCTGCCACAATGTCTTGAGCTGGTGGGCGAAGAAGCTGATGTGCAGGCATTTCTTCGAGACAACAGCAGCCAATTAAGCAATGTGCGCAAGGTGTTTTTACGTGGACAGGATGCCATCGTCGAAGCCGCAATTGAACGCTCAGAGATTGAACAGACGCTTGAGATGGAACAGAATGAAGACTTCCGTTCTTCTTCAAAAAATGACTAGCGCTTTCCTGAAATCTCCGTAGACAGGATAACGATGTCGACACGGCGATTGGCCTGGCGTCCTGCGGGGTTGTCGTTGCTGCTGACGGGATGATATTCGCCATAGCCTGCGATGGAGAGCTTGGCCGGATCGAAGTGGGCCTCGTCGATCAACATCATTGCCACGGAGTTTGCACGTGCTGTTGAGAGATCCCAATTGGAGTTAAAGTCGCTGTTGTGAATGGGGACATTGTCGGTGTGCCCTTCGATGCGCATGTTGAGTCGATATTTTTTGAGGACCTCGCCAATGCTGATCACCTTCTGAGCTGCGCCCGGCAGCAGCACTGCCTGGCCGCTATTGAAGAACCCTAACTCACGCAAACTGATCACAAAACCATCCGGCGTCATACGCAGGACAACCTCCTGGCGTCTAATGGCGTCCCCCAACGCGCCAGTGAGATCGCGCTGCAACTGCACGACGTTGACGCCCGCGCTGACATGGAGCAGTCCGGATGGAGTGAAGGGCTGCAGCTGCATCGGTACTCCCGGTTCGGAGGTGTCATCCCCAGGATGCTCGAAGCCTTGCTTTACAGCGGACGACACACTCTGGATGGAGTGCCTATCGTGCTCGGAGGAGGCAAAGAGAACAACAAACAGCGCAAAGAGGAGGGTCATGAAATCGGCGTAAGAGACCGTCCATCGTTCATGGCGCGAATCTTCATCGTGCTCACGCACTCTTCTCATCGCACAGTCCACGTATTGTCGAAGGAGCGGGTTGGAGTCTCAGTGAATGCCATCAGCCGCTGTTCGACTGCGCGTGGGTTCAGCCCTTCGGCGATACAGGCAGCGCCTTCGAGCGTCATCTCGCGCACAAGCTGTCGTTTCGCGTTGATGAGTTTGATCCGCCCGGCACAAGGCAAGAAGAAGAGGTTTGCAACTCCTACACCATAGAGCGTTGCAACAAAAGCAACAGCGATTCCCTGACCTACCTCACTAATATTCTGCATACGTTGCATGACCTGGATGAGGCCAATGACAGCTCCAAGAATGCCTACGGTAGGAGCGAAGCCTCCGGCAGCATCATAGACGCGCGACGACAGGGCGTCCCGGGTTGCTTCGCTTTCCATGGCCGTGCCGGCAATCGCGCGCAGAGGATCGGACTTTACACCGTCGACGATAAGGCCGATACAAAGCCTAAGGAATGGGTCTTCGACAGACTCCATCTCGTGGTCAAGAGAGACGACTCCGCTACGACGGGCCTGGGCGGCAAAACGAGAGATATCGTTGATGCGTTGCGACATAACATCGTCCGCACCGAAAAAGACTGTCTTGAGTTGCCGTGCAGAGCGCACGACAATGGGCAGCGGAAACTGAACCACCACCGCCCCCAGAGTTCCACCCAGCACAATCAGGGCCGCTGTTGGCTGAAGCATCTGCGCTATCTTGCCACCGTCCAGATAGAGACCGAATGCGATGACGGCCAAGGAGATGAGGACTCCGCCGATAGCGCTTCTCTTCACCATAGAACTCCTGCGCCAGGCAACGGTAACGCCTAAGCTGTCTGAGAGAGTGCCACGCCGGCGTTCGTGCTCGAGGCCGTGGACGTTCGATACACAGGCCGCGCGCCATCTTCATCGGGAAGCTGGCGATGTTTGTCTAATCCTTCCTCGCGCTGCTGCCATGTGGCCCGAATCTGAAGAACGAGAGGAACAAGGTTGTCCATCACAGAGGCATCTCGTGCAATCGAAGCTTTGAGCATCTGCGTGCGAAGGTGCGCATAGAAAGTCGCGAGGCTCTCCGAGAGCCGCTGATCGTGTGCATAATCGAGCCAGCTCTCGAGCTGCCCGAGAACCAGATAGGCATGGCTCAGTTGCGCGCAACGAACGTCAATGTCGCCGGCCCGAATAGCAGCCGCCGCTCTGTACAGATTTCCGACCAGTGTGTCATACAGAGCGAGAAGGAGAGCGATGGGACTGGCAGGGTCGACCGCCGCCATGCGATAGCTGATTTCCAGTGTCTTTTTCATGCTTATCCGTTCGTGCTAGAAGGTGTGTTGCCCAGTTCAGCCTGGATCTGAGCCAGCTGTGTTGGCAGAGTCTGCAAGGCCTCTTCGGCGGTTGTATAGTCCGCGGTGAGCGAGGTTTGCAGCGGTGTGATGTAACTCGTCTCGAAGTTGTTGATCTCGTTAGTGAGGTCCGTGTTCTGGGCAGACATGCTGTTTAGGTCGACGGTAAAGGCACCATCGCTCGGCTCGGTGAAGGAACTCAAAGCGTTATTGGCTGTATTCGCAAAACCATTCAAGGCCGTTCCCTGCAGGAAGTTCTGTACTCCGGAGGGATCGTTCGAGATAGCGCTGCTTAGAGTTGTGGAGTCGACTGCCAAGGTGCCATCTGAGTTCATCGTGATACCAAGATCGCTCAACGTATTGACTCCGCCGCTGGAACCTGCGCCTGCGGAGTAAGTGGCGATACTGCCCAGCGTCTGCTGCAACGAGATGAGTGTCGGATCGGAAGCCAGATCACCCTCGGAACCAGAATTGGAACTGAAGGTGTACTGCTGATTTAGCAGGCTCACCGTGCTGTTGTAATCCGTAACAAACTGATTGACCGCCGAAGTGATGTCACTGGAATTGGCAGACACCGAGAGACTTGCGGGTGCGCCGGCTGTCGTCGGCGATAGAAGATTTAGCGTGACTCCAGCAATCGCACCCGAGACAGTGTTGGTGGCGCTGCTAATGGGTACGCCATCCACATTGAGCGAAGCATCGCTTCCCGTCACTGCCTGCGTAAAACCGATGCTGGAAGTCCCCGGCGTAACGGTGAAGTTTCCACCACTACCCGAGGTATCGCTGACGAGGGAGAGTCGCGCGCCATTGGCATCCGTCACAACGGATGCGGTAACGCCAAGGTTCTGAGAGTTGATATCACTAACTACGTCACTTAGCGAGGCATCGCCGCCACTCCCAGTATTGACCGTCGTCGATCCTGTGCTTGTGGTGATGGTGAATGAACCTGAGGGCAGAGTCGCTGATGCACTGCTCTGCTCATCGGAGTACCACGACGCCTTAGTGGCGAGACTGTTGACCGTGACCTGGTGATTGCCTAACGTTGTCCCGGCTGCAGCGGTGGCTGTGACAGCGCTCGCGACGGATGACGTGACTGTACGCTCGGAGAGTGGCCCAGAAAGAGAATTGAGGTTCTGCATGTCCGTCTGAAGACTCGTCGCGGCAGACTGAATCGACTGAAGCTCGCTGTACTGACTTGAGAGTGTCGTCTGGTCTGCTTCCCAAACCTGTTCTGGCGCACGAGCCGCTGTAACCGCGGCACTCACGGCTGAACTCACATCGATGCCCGGAGTCTGTGCGCCTACCATTGCTGCGAGAATACTGCTGATATCAATGCCGGATGTATTGTCAGAGCTTGAAGAAAGCAGCGAGTTGAGGGCCGATACTGAACTCATCGATAAGACTCCAGGCGGTGAGATACGGCGTTACCTATGAAAACGGGTTGCAATGCTGGCTCTGCCTGCGCTCGAAGAACGCAGAAGGGGCAGACGAAAGAGGCGTGGTGTCGCCTCTCTCATCTGCCTGATCGACTACTGCAGCAGCTTCAATACACTCTGCTGCGCCTGGTTGGACTGCTGAAGTGCGGCCATTCCCGTGGACTGAAGAATGTTGTACTGGGTCATGTTGGCAACCGTGACGCCGATGTCGGCATTCTGGATGCTGTTAGTGGCGCTCTGCAGGTTCTGCACCTGGGTGTTCATGACCGTGCTGGCGGCCTGCAGTCGGTTGACAGAAGCGCCGATCTCACCCCGCTGTGCAGAAACCAGGTTGATCGCAGAGTTGACCGCGGTCAGTGCGGACTGTGCATCCGTCGTGCTGTTAAGATCCATGCCGCTGAGACCGAGAAACGCGGCCGAAAGCGAGTTGATAGTGGTGGTGATGGTTGTGTTGGCAGCGCCGCTCGTCGTGCCGTCGCTGATGAAGACCGTGTTGTTGTCGCTAGTGCCAGGAACCGCTTCCATCGCGCCAAGCACCGCATCATTGGAGCTGACCTGGATACCCGTATCGCCCGTATTCGGGCCGACGATAAGCTGACCAGTGCCGTTGAGCGAAGCAGTCGTCCCTGCGGACAGCGTGCCTGCGGAGACGGCGCCGGCCACGGCATTTTCAAGATCGGTAACCGTATCGCCAGCCTTCGCTGTGAATACGAAGGTGCCTCCGGTCGCCGAATCGCTGATGGTTGTGGTCGAGCCAGTAGTCAATGCGGTCGTCGCGGTAAGCGATGCCTGCGTGGAGAGGAAGCTGGTTGGCGAGTTGGAGGAGAACACGTTCTCACCATTGAAGTTTGTGGTATTGCCGATCTGATCGATCTCGGTCAGGATGGACTGAAACTCATTGTTGAGCGCCGCTGCCTGGCTGTTCGTACCGGTAGTGAGGCCGCTGGATGACGCCTCCGTAGCGAGCGTGACGGCGCGGTTCAGTAGCGTGGTTACCTGTGAAAGTGCTCCATCGGCCGTCTGCAATAGCCCAACACCATTGTTGGCGTTCTGCTGCGACTGCGTGAGCGCAGCCATGTTCGCCGTCATGCCGTTGGCGATCGAAAGGCCCGCCGCGTCGTCGGAACCGGAGTTGATCTTCATGCCAGTAGAGAGCTGCGTGAGTGTCTTCTGAAGATTCATCTGTGTCATGGACAGAGAATTCTCTGCAGTCAGGTCGGAGATGTTATTGAGGATTGTGAGTGACATTACGTGATGCTCCTTTGTTGTTTAGGCCAATGTGCACCTGGGGAGTTCTTGCCGGGCTTCGGTCAGGCTGCAGAACATCAGGCAACCATCTGTACTGTCTTCTATCGACCAGTTACCCGATTCTGTTCAGTGTGGATCGCTGTTGCAACTCCGCTATCGGCATCACGCCATGACGGTTCTGTACCGCCGAGGGGATATAAACTTCACTACTTCAGGTAACTCAGCAGAGTTGTGGGAAGTGCCTGGGCAGCCGCCGCAAGGATGGCGGTATGCGCGGTGTCAGCCTGGGATAAATTTGTTGCGGCCTCTGCAAGATCAATGCCCGTCAGCGAGGTCTGTTGAGAGCTGAGCGTGATCTTCTCCTGGCTGAGATAGGTCTCCTGCGAGTTGAGTTCGCTGATGCTGTTGCTCAATGGCGCCCGCTGCACATCGAGCGCGTCAATTGCGGAGCTAACAGCTGTCGTCGCTGCTCCTATCTGCGCGGATGTTCCAGTCTGCAATGCAGTAACGAGGCCACTGAGGGCACCCAGAACGTTCGTCCCGGTAGTAAAGAGCTGGTCACCCGGGATGTTGCTGTCTACTGTGGTCGTGTCGCCTACCTCGGCCTGATTGACGGTGCTGTTGCCGTTGTAGATATAGCTATTGGCGTTCGCTGGATCTACAGTGAACGGCACCGAGCTTGAGGCCGATCCACCAAACAAATAGGAACCTTGATAGGAGGTATTAGCCAGCGAGACCACCGTCGAGAGGATGCCCTGCACCTGCGTCGCAATGGCTGAACGATCGCTGGCATTGACTGTAGAGTTTGCACCTTCCGTGCCAAGCGTGATCGCCTGATTCAACGAAGTGACAACCGAGCTGATTGCAGAGTCGGCCGACTGCAGGCGCGATTGCAACGAAGTCACATTGGAAGTGTACTGGTCCACATTGGCCGAGGCCGCGAGCGACCGCACCATATTCGCCGACGCAGCGGGATCATCCGAAAGCTGGCTTACCCGCTGGCCCGTGGATACCTGCTGAAGTGCTGTAGAGAGCGCTTGATTGCTCTGCTGGATCGCATATTGAACGTCAGGCATCATGCTGGTCACACGCATGCTGGTCTCCTTCTTCGCAGGGTATTGTCTTACGCGGTCGTCGGGTTCATCATGTTCATCGTCGCGGTAAAGAGACCGTTCACGACGTTCACAACCTGCGCCGCCGCCTGATAGGACTGCTGGTACTTGATGAGATTGGTCGTCTCCTGGTCGATGGACACACCAGACTCAGAGCTGATCTGATTGTTGATTTGAAGGATGCTGGCTGCAGTTGCACTGCTCTCTGCCGTCGCTGTCGCGGAGAGGTTCCCCACCTGATAGACCAGATTGGCGTATGTATTCGTAGGTGTTGAGCCGCCAGGCAACGCTGTTGTCTGGATAGCGGCGAAGTCTGCGAGATTTCCAGAGCTCCCCGGGGTACCGTCCGAACTTGCCGCTACCTGTGTCGGATCTGTAAGCGCCAAGCTGATAGAAGCAGCCGAACCTGACACGTTTGCGGGTAGATTGAAGAAGTCTGTGCCGGCGTTGCCGCTCTGGCCAAAGCCACTCGTCTGCGCACTATTGAAGGCCGTTCCAACCTGGTTCGCCAACGTATCGAGTTGTCCAAGGATGTTGGGAATTGTCTGATCGCGCACCTGAATCGTGCCACCAAGGTCTCCCCCCTGCAAGGAAGACGTGATGTTGTCGCCGCTCTGGTCCAACACCTGCGTGCTTCCGTCGGCGCTCGTAGATGTCTGCAATGAATAACTCTGCGAACCGACGACGAGCGGCGTACCATTGCCAGTAGCGAGCGTGACGCCGTTGTTTGTCTGCGTCACCTGCACATTGGTAAGTGCAGACAGCTGCTGAATAAGCTGATCCTGCTGGTCCTGCAACGTACCGCCATTCTCCGCGGGGTCAGTCTGGTGCGAGGCGACGATCTGCGGGTTCAGCGCAGCAATCTGTTGCGTCAGTCGATTGACCTGACCAACGTCTTGCGTGACCTGTGTGTTTAGCCCCACTTGCTGAGAGGTCAATGTATTCGACGCTGTATTGAATGCGCTCGCAAGGCCCTGACCGGCAGAAAGGACTGCCTGCCGCGATGCCGTATCCGTGGGATCTGTAGCCAAAGCGGACAGGCTCGAGAAGAGCGTGGACATCTCTGTGCCAATATCATCGCTGGATGTCGTAAACAGAGGCTCGATCTGTTGCATCGCGTTCGTCTGAGCGTCTGCTGAACCTTGACTTGAGGTCTGCTGCTGCAACTGCATCTGCAGCAGCTCATCGCGTACGCTCGTGTACCCCTGCAGGGCAACCCCGCCGCCCAGCTGTACAGTGCCGTCTTGAACCGGTGCGGCCGTCTGCAGATCGACAACTTCCTCTGTATATCCGGCGGTATTCGCATTTGCAATATTGTTGTTGGTGACTTGAATTCCGCCCTGGGAGGCATTCAAAGCACCGAGCGCGGTAGTAAGTGATGAGGTAAGTGACATATTTACATCTCGCAGAACCAGGTTTGCCGCTTGGCCCTGGAGCCGCAATCCTCCTTGAACTGACCACTGTGACTCCTGCAAAGCGATGCGAGTAACTCGACCGATCGACTGGAGTGCTTCAACAAAGAGTGATACTTGATACTCGCTATGCGCAGTCTCTTCGCTGCAGCGACTACGCTGTCCCGATTGTCGCCGCCAAACAGAGCAGCCCCTGAGTTCACGTCTGCCATCGAGCGAAGCTTGACCATGAGACCGGCGGCCATGAACTCCTGGCGGATGATACTGCGATTCAGCAACGAGATGTCGTTAAGCGCGATAGCATCGAATGCAGTCTCAATCTCTGAAGTTAACGATTCGATCTGTTGCAGATATGACTCTGCCGGAGAGAGCGCGTCCATCAGTGAGGCGGTATCCATTAGAACTCGGTCTGGTGAATGCTGCGGATAGCAGCCATAGGCTGAGGGTTAGATGTCGCTGACCATGGCCGATGCCAGTTTCTGCGGGTCAACCTGATAGGTGCCACTGCTGACAGCCTGGCGCAGGGACTGCACTTTGTCCTGACGCACATCAGGAGTTGCAAGCGCCTGTATAACGAGTGCCTTTACCGTTGAACTGTCAGAACTCAATGTGGTCCGGTCGCCCTCCACGCCCTGGATGGTGGCCGGTCCTGCGTTGTTCGTCTGTGACGTATTCCACTCGGTCTGAACCTGACTCGCAGCGATTCCACCTGCGTCGATCTTCATGCTTTAACCCTCCCAAGGGCACCAACTCCTATATCGGCACGATTTAGGGAATGTTGAGCCCCGGTCTCAACTCTTCTTTTGCAGTGTCAACCTGTTGCTGGGCATTGGCAGGCATTGTCTTGCCATTACGTCGTAACTGGGTCGCGATCATTGTGGCGATACCGATACCGCCGGAGTTCGTAAGTGCTTCAGCCAGTGGCTGGATCGCGAGCCCTTGCTGCATTGAGGCCGTACCATCGTCGTCGTCGCCTTCCCCGGCCCCAGGTGCACGGGCGAATGTATCTTCCGCATGCTGGAGCCAATTACCAATAAGGATGGACTCGAAGTCCTTCGCTGCTTTCGTGATCTTGCGGTCGGTCGCAGGTGACACAGCGTCTGATTGAAGAGGAGCTTCCTGGGGTGGCGTCCCAGAAGTAGTCATTGTTGGCGACATAGTCATGGATGTACCGATAGTCACTAAATCACCTCGAGGTCAGCCTGGAGTCCCCCGGCTGCTTTAATGGCCTGCAAAATCGCAAGGATGTCCTGTGATGAGGCACCTATAACGCGCAACCCCTTCAGGAGCTCATCGACACTGGCCCCTGCCTGCATCTGAACGGTCTGCCCAGAGGGCACGTTTGTAGAAGAGGGCGCTTGCGGTGCTGTCCCAGCTAACGATGGAAGAATCTGGATGGTAAGCCCCGCCTGCATAACAACAACCGGTGACAACGTCACATCTCCTCCCAGCACGATCGTGCCCGTACGTTCGTTCACCACTACCTTAGCGGCAGGCTGTACCTCCACAGCAAGCCCTTGTATTCGCGAGAGCAGGACAGGAACAGAAGAGACACCGCTCTCCGCTACGCTTACGTCGATGCGTCTGCTGTCGACAGCATGTGAGATCGTCTTTCCAAATTCGCGGTTGACGGCATCAGCAACATGGCGAGCACTTGTAAAGTCAGGATTACGCAGCAGGAGCGAAACGGTCTGTAGATGGCTGATATCCACGGCTGCATCCCTCTCCACAATGCCACCATCTGCAATCGTGCCAACCGTCGGATGTCTCATCACTTTGCTGTTCAACCCACCTCCCTGTGTATAGCCTCCAATGGTAAGCGGCCCTTGTCCCTGGGCATAGGCTTCGCCATCGACACCTCTCAAAGATGTGAGCAGAAGCACGCCACCTTCCAGGCTTCGTGCATCGCCGATGGACGACACAGTGATATCAATATCCATTCCAGGCCGTGAAAACGGTGGAAGATCTGCTGTGACAAACACTGCGGCAACATTCCTCACGACAACGATACTGGGAGTGATCTGTATCCCCATGCGTTGCATCGCATTCGCCAGGGTCTGCACCGTGAGATATGTTTGTTGACTGTCTCCGGTGCCATGCAAACCCACCACAAGGCCGTAACCGACAAGCTGATTGCTCCGAACTCCTTCAACCTCAGTGATGTCTCGAATGAGTACCTGCCGACTATAGTCCGATGCGTGGCTAACGGCCGAAAGGGCAATGCACAGCGACACGAGACACAGAGTATAGAAATCTCTCAAGAGAGAACTTCTATATTTGCGGATCAAAGTCGACATCAAAACCCAAACAGCCATAAAACCGCCCTCGACAAGAAGTTTGGCGGACGTGTGTTATCCGCGATAATTCCCTTCCCCTTCATCTCGATTTCGAGGCCGCTAAGCGAGGTAGAGGAGACCGCGTTGGTGGGACCAATATCGCCTGGACGCACAACGCCGCGCACCGTGATGTGCTCATGCTGGTTGTTCATGAATACCTCGCGCTGCGCTTCAACCACAAGGTTTCCACTGGGAAGAACCGCGATAATCTGGCCCGTCAAATTGGTGACAAAGGACGTATTCGAAGCTGTCTGGCCCTGTCCCTTGATAGTGGACGCCGACTGCGCGGCCAACAGAGGGTTGGCAATGCTTGGGGCCTGTCCCAAAACACCAGTAATGCTGGAGTTCCCCGTCAAAGCGCGCGAGCCGTCCACCAAACCGGACTGCGCTGCTGCGGTTTGCACAGACACCTGAATGGTAACGGTGTCATTGAGTCGATGCGCTATGTAGTCGCTGCCAAGATCGCCCAGCGCATTGTCCGGCGACCACAGGCTGCCCGGTGTCCGCTTGACCTCCGCAGCGGTGTTGTATTGCTCAGCCTTCGCAATATAGTCTGCGCGCAACCGTGCGGGATCGTTCGCCTTCGCCTTGTGCTTGTCCGTCTTCGCCTGAACATATAACGGCACGCAAAGCTCAAACACAAGGGTGCATAGAAGCGTGCGATGTAGTGAGGGCCTCATGTCAGAACTCCCCCTTCAACATGCTGGCCGAGATCGTTATTCCTTCATAAACATGCTTTCGATTCAGGCTTGCCACGCGGACAGTCTCACCTGCAGCACCGTCCTGCAGGCTCACGACGGGAATTTGAATCAGCGATACTCCATCATTGAGTACCAGCGTTGCACGTGCTCCTCTCTGCAGCACGACAATAGGCTTCTTCTGTTGTTCGAGCTCTGGCACCACTTTCACTCTGCTGATAGATGGCACATCCGCTATCGCCATCTCTGTCGGCAGGTCGACGAGGACATAGAAGGGCAGGCACGTCCCAGATACCTTACAGGCCATACGCACAACGAGCTGCCGCCTTTTGCTTGAGAGGCCTGCAGTCGTCTTCCAGGGCATCACCGTCTGGACCTCCAGATGCACCACTGGCTTCGAAGCTACGGCCTCCGAAAAAAACTTCACTTGCACGCCTGCAATTACCACCTCCTGGTGAAACAGGCTATGTGCTATTGCACGTTCAACGGCAATCTGTGCCACTGGGAATTGTTCTCTGATGCGCAATTGACCAAAGGCCAAACTACTGCTGATGAGTCCGAATCCAATAAGGGCGGCTCTGCGGATCTTGCAGGTCACGGATATGTCCTCCTATTGTGCGAGTTGATTGAGCTGCTGCAGCATCTCGTCGCCGGCTTTGATGACCCGGGAATTGGACTCATACGAGCGCTGCGCCAGAATCATCTGAACGAACTCATCGACAACACTGACATTCGACTGTTCCAACATGCTTTGCTGGATCGTTCCAAGTCCTTCCGCCCCTCCAGGTGTCCCAATAATGGGGTCACCGGACGCAGTCGTCGCAAGGTAGATGTTGTTCCCTACGCTGTTCAATCCGCCGGGATTGACAAACATTGCCGTTTGAATCTCCCCCACTTTGGAGGCCTGCGTCTGGCCAGGCTCCGTAACACTTACCGTTCCATCGGTGCCAATCGTGACGCTGAGGGCGTCCGGTGGAATTGTGATCGCCGGCTGGAGCGGATTGCCATCCGGAGTGACCATCTGTCCCTGCGCGTTCAGTTGAAATGACCCGGCGCGGGTGTATCCGGTTTGCCCATTCGGAAGCAGTATCTGGAAAAAACCTTGGCCCTGGATCGCCACATCCAACGGGCTGCTCGTAGCAACAAGAGCTCCCTGCGTCTGAATCACTTCTGTTGCAGAAGGTCGCACACCGAGACCGACCTGAAGACCCGCGGCCGTCGTCGTCTGTTGCGTCGCGGCACTTCCGGGCATCACTTCATTTTGGTAGAGAAGATCGGAAAACTGCAGCCGGCGCTGCTGGAAACCCGTTGTACTTGAGTTGGAAAGATTGTTGGCGATGTTATCCAGATTGAGTTGTTGGGCGGTCATGCCACTCGCGGCTGTATAGAGAGCTCGAAACATGGTTTTCCCTTTTCTATGCTGAGATACAACTGATCTCTCAACTGACGTGCGGAATATCCTGCACTGCGATCTTGTTCATATCGGTATCGAACATCGTCAAGACATGGCGCATTGTCTCGACTTCCCTCTGCGCCGTAATCATCGCGACAGTGTTCGTGACCGGGTTCACATTAGAACTTTCAAGCATCCCCTGTTGCACAGTTGCGCCCGGTGCAGGAACCGCAGACTTCGGTGGAGCGCTCAAGTAGCCCGACCCTACACTTTGCAGAGGTGTTGACGGCGGGAATGTAACGAGCTTCAGTTGTCCTGCGACCGCTCCACTCACTGATATGGTTCCATCTGAACTAATAGAGAGAGGCTCGCCAAGTATCTGTATCGGCCCTTTGGGGCCAAGCACCGGGTCACCGCCTGCAGTTACAAGCAGACCCGACGCCGAAACCCGGAACTGCCCTGAACGGGTATACATCTCCCCGCCTTGTGTTTTCACTGCGAAGTACCCCGGCCCCTCAATCGCGAGGTCTAGTTCGTTGCCTGTCTTCTGAAGAGAGCCCTGCGAAGTATCGAGCCGTGTTCCGCTGAGCACCCCGTAGTCATTCACATCCTGATTGATTACGGAGAGCTCAGTGTTATCCGTCGAGGCCAGCACTTCACTAAAAACGTTCTGGCTGGCTTGAAACCCCGCGGTCGTGGAGTTGGCAAGATTATTCGCGATCGTATCCAGTGCATCCATCCGCGACATCAGCCCTGTGCAAGCTGCATAGAACCCGCTATCCATCGATATACCTCACAGAGGTGGTATGCACGCGCATGGCCATTCACGACTACTCTGAACCGAACATGCTGGATTCCCTTTGCTTGGGCATTTCGGCGCAAATTGCGCGAAGCTTTGTCTTAGAAACCGATGAGAATCACGCAACATCAAAGAGTAAATCAAGCATCGTGGAACCCCCACTTAAACGTCCCCATATGTAGCTACCGCAACGGACGAGCGCGATCATCGCAGCATCCACCTCTATTCCCGCCTCGCAGAGAAGGCCAGCCATATCCCTGACGTTCTCGATATCGCCGAAGGTTCGTTCCTCATAACTCAAATCGATACTCCGGGATTCTAACGATGCAGAGAAGTCTGACGATGAAAGAATGCACGGTTGGACTTTATACCCGGTGATCTGCTCAACCGCAAAGAGGGGTATGTACTCAACGCCATGCTTGAAGCCTAGAAAGAGACGATTCGACGATGACAAGAGGTGAACCGGAGCCATCGCATAACGTTGAATGAGATGGTCAGGCAATCGCACGGAAGCGTTGTATAGCATTGGTTCCCAACTCATCACGGGACAGGCCCATTGTGCCGCACGCGCTTCCGCGATAGTGCCCTCACCAAGAAAACCCAACTCGACCAGGACGTCCCCCATCTCCTGTCCCGTCTCTCGGTGTACCACTGCAGCAGCTTTGTACTGTGCTTCGCTGAGAAGATTGCGCCGTAAAAGCAACATGCCTATTGAAGTGCGGGTATCCCCGCGATCCAACCTGCGCGCGGGCGATACCAACTTGCCCAGCGCCTTTTCAACATCCAGGAGAATGCACCGATAGCTGCAGTACCAAACACCTTCCATCGTTACCCCAACATGGCTTACACGCAGCTGCCGTTCCGTCAGCCAGCGGCCGCAGGATGCACCTGCACAACTGCGCGGCTTGAATCCGCGCGCCCAGTCCGTAGCTCCTATTTGTGCCAGCAACTTCATACGCCGTTTCTCCTTTACTTCTCTTCCTGAATCGTCTGTTCATCTTGAGTTATCACGGCTGGTGACAGGATTGCCTTCGGAACCTCCATCACACGGACCCCGTAGTTTCCGTCAATGACAACCGCTTCACCATAGGCAATCACTTTTCCGTCGAGTAGTAGCTCGACCGGTTCCTCTACCTGGCGATCAAGCTCTATGACGGCTCCACTGGTAAGATCGAGCACCTCTCGCAACGTCATCAGCCGCTGGCCAAACCTCATGGTCACACGTAGTTCAACATCCAGAATGAGGTCAAGGTTTTGACCATCTAACGCAGTAGTCATCGACATAGTGCACTATCCTCCTGTTACTGAACGTCCGCTAGATCATCTTTCATTGTGGATAAGATCTGTGCCGCTTTTAAAGAACCACTGCGCACAGGGTTTGCCTTGAATATTTCGCGGTCCTCGACTGTAAGACACCCAGCTTCTCTCACTGGTGCACGCATTTTTATAACTTGACCAGGAGCTAGCTCCACGAGGTCGCGTATCCGAACATGCATCTCCGTGATGTCCGCACTGAGAGTGAAGTGGCAGTTCAACATGCGTAGCCGGAGCGTGGGAATCCGTAAATCGTGCCGATCGTCCGGCGGCAACGCATGCGAGGTATTCAGATGCCTCACCAGGTATCCGACAAAAGAGGTCGGTAGAACAAGCCGAAAGTTCCCCCGGACAGTCCCCACCTCCAGTTCAAACAGGAGGACGGCAACCTTCTCGTTCGCTGCAAAAAGGGGCGCAACCGAGGCTGGACGAACGCACGGGAGAAGCTGATACGAAAGGTTTAGTGGCCGCCATATACGTTCAATCTCTTTGACGAACAGAAGCGAGGCGTTCCCGAGGATCTCTTCATCCAGATCGGTGAGCTCGCGTGGGCCAGGCAACGGTTCGCCCCCTCCTCCCAGCAGCAAATCAATAATGGGCAAAGCCAAAGGGAGATCCGTCTGCATGAGCAGATGCGCATCCATTACGGTAAGCGCGCACGGAACGAGATAACTGTCCAACCCGATTCCCTCTAAATATTCCTGGATAGTAGACTGGTTCATCGACGTGAGTTTGAGCCGAAATGACGCTCCCAGATACGCCTCAAAAGCAATGGATGCATTGAATGCGAACTTATCGAATAGATTTGATAAAGATCGCGCGCTGTCGTTAGACAACCGACCAGCATATCGAAAATTACAGGATCGGACGTCTCGGTTCTCGGGCTTCGGCTTAGGCCGCTTGCCGGCAGGAGGCTCGATAATTGGAGCGTTAGGATTCATCGATGTATCCTTTACGATCGTGAAGATCGTTTCAGCCGGGTATCTGTGATTGAGATGTGTGTTGGAGATGACGCAACTCAGTGCGAAGCTTCTTCAGCGATGAAGAAATGATTTGCGAGACACGCGAGGTACCTATATCTAGCACTTCAGCCACTTCACGCATTGTGAGTTCTTCCTGATAATAAAGAGAGAGAATCATCTGTTCGCGTTCGGAGAGTGTCTGTAGTGCTGACGCCAGATGAGCGCACATCTCAGCCTGTAAACAGAGGTCGAAGGGGTCTTGATGATCGCGGCTCGCTGCGGATTCAATCAAGTCATGTGGCTCTGTCACGCCATCTCTCGACACAACCTGCTGCCCCATGACGGATAGGCCGTCGATCTCGTGCAGGGTAGCGTGGAGCTCAGAAAGGGATAGATCAAGATCTCCAGCTATCTCTTCCTGTAGCGGGTGCCTGCCTAGTAGGGAAGTCAATTTCGTGGTGGAAGCGGCAATAGCTCGACTCTGGCGACGCAGAGCTCGTGAACCCCAGTCGAGGTTCCGCAGGCTGTCGATAATGGCGCCTCGGATGCGAAACTTCGCAAAAGTGGCAAAGCTTACATCTCTCGATCCATCATATTTAGCACACGCTTCGATAAGGCCCAGCACGCCAGCGCTCACCAGATCGCCGATCTCAACATGCTTAGGAAGCCGCTCATGGATACGAGCTGCAATGTAGTAAACCTGTGTAAGCTCCTTCATCATGATGCCGCTGCGCTCATCAAGACTCTCGTCGCAGGCCTGATATGCTCTCTCCAACTCCGTCATGCCGATACTCCTTTGGGACTCCATGCAGTTCCGAATCCAAACATCACCGAATCACTCCTAGAGATTGCACCTGTGTCATCGCGGGAATCTCTCCCGGCGATAAGACCACGATCTTTGGAATGAACGGCTCCAATAGCCTGCGCAAAAAGAAACGACCAGGCGAAGCGCAGAGCAGAACAGGCGGGGCCGATTCAACATCCTGGCCAAATGAGGCCCGCAGTCCATCGAGCACTTTGCGTGCCAGCGTCGAGTTCAATTGTGGCGTGGTTGTTTGCGCAGGCTGCAGGTTCGAGCCGCGTAAACACTCCTCTTCGATTGCAGGATCGAGCATGACCACCTTCAACTCTCCGCACTCATCCAGGAGTGGCTGGACGAGAGCTCGCCCTAACGCATGACGGGCAGCCTCAACAAGAGCGATTGGATTTTTGTTGTAGAGCGCAGTATCCAGAAGCGACTCGAGGATTGTGCCCAGGTCGCGTATCGACACCTGCTCCCGTAGGAGTTGCTGAAGCACTTTCTGAACTTCCCCTAACGAGAGATGCTTTGGAATCAGTTCGTCTGCCAGCTTTGGATGCGTCTCCGTGAGGCGATCAATAAGCCGCTTCGTCTCATTCCGTGAAAGTATCTCGTGAGCATTTTGTCGAATCACTTCGGTAAGGTGTGCAGCAAGAACCGAAGTTGGATCAACGACTGCATATCCTGCTGCAATCGCCTGGCCCTGTATGTTTGGAGCAATCCAGATGGCTGGCGCCCCAAACGCAGGCTCTCGAGTTGGCTGACCTGGCAGTTGAGAGGCATTCAAACTGGAGTTGATGGCAAGCAGGGAGTCCTTCCGAAGTTCCCAACGGGCTAGCTCAATACCTCGCATATAAATGACATACTCACGATCGCGCAGCGAGAGGTTGTCGGTGATGTGGATCGATGGGATAAGGATGCCAAGCTGTTGCGCCAGGTTCTTACGCATGGATTTCACGCGGGTCAATAACTGGCCACCCCGTTGAACATCGACCAACGGCACAAGCCCAGGCCCCACCTCCAGCATGAGTTCATCAAGCCGCAGAGTCGCTTCGATGGGGTCTGAAGGCGTTGCTGACTGCGACGCATTTGACGTCTTCAACGTCACTTCTTCTTCACCGAGGTCGCCTGCAGAAGAGCCCGGCTTCATCTTGCTTCCCGCATACATCAATATCCCGGACACACAGAAGAACGGCAGCTTCGGAAGCCCTGGAATCAACCCCAGCAGCAGCAAGGCGCCGCCGGCAATCCATAGCAGCCTGGGACTCATCAATAGCTGCTTCCCGACATTAATCCCCAGCGACTCGCGTGACGCTGATCGCGTAACCACAATGCCACCAGCTACCGACACAAGAAGCGATGGGAGGATTGACACAAGCCCATCACCAACCGTCAGTATGGTGTACGTCTTAAGTGCCTCCTGTAGTGGAACGCCCTGCTGAAAGACGCCAATCAGGAAACCGGCAATGATATTGATCGCCATGATCAAAATAGTTGCCATGGCGTCACGCTGACTGAAGCGTGCGGCTCCGTCCATGGCCCCACAAAATTCGGCCTCTTGTGCAATCCTCTCCCGGCGGGCGCGAGCTTGTTGCTCGTTGATCAGGCCCGCGTTAAGGTCGGCGTCGATTGCCATCTGCTTGCCCGGCATCGCATCCAGAGTGAACCGCGCCGTCACCTCGGCGGTGCGAACCGCACCATGGCTGATGACGAGAAATTGAATCGCAATGAGTGCCAAGAAGAGGACAAATCCGACGATGTAGTTGCCTCCAACGACAAACTGCCCAAAGGCTTCAATAACGTTGCCTGCCGCTGCTGTTCCCTCGTTGCCATGCAACAGGATGCGTCGCGTGGCAGCAAGATCCAGTGCAAGCCGCATCAGCGTCAGTAGTAGCAACAGACTCGGAAAAACTGAGAACTGCGTAGGACGCAGCACCTGGATTGCCGTCAGCAATACCAGCACCGATGCGGTAATACTGACAGTAAGGAGTAGATCCAGAAGAAAGCTTGGCAACGGTACAAGCATTACAAAAACCAAAGCCACCGCCGAGATCGGAGCAATCCATTCCCCGGACTTACGCAAAGCAGCAACTGCGCGCTCTATCATCGCTGTCCTCCAATCTCCGCCGCTGTCGACGGCGGCGGTCCAGCGGCCGCTGGTGCTCGCTCAGCAGCGCTTCGTGATCGACGTTCCGCATCCGCCCGGCGCACCTCAGCCTGCGCTCGGTAGACAAATGCGAGAATCTCGGCGACGGCCTGATACAGGGCTGCGGGAATCGAGTCTCCCACTTCCACGGTCTTATATAACGCCTGCGCGAGCGGGCGGTTTTCGACGAGCATAATATTGTTGCTCTGCGCGAGCCGCTTGATCTTTTCAGCGAGCAGGTCCAAGCCTTTCGCGACGACCACGGGCGCATCCATATCCGGTTCGTAGCGCAGCGCCACAGCGTAGTGCGTAGGGTTTGTTACCACAACGGTTGCCGTCGCAGCGGCCTTAAGCGATTGAGCTCGACGAAGACGCCTACGGAGTTGACGAATCCGCCCTTTGATCTGCGGGTTGCCATCCGTCTCTTTATGTTCTTCGCGGACCTCTTGCTTCGACATTCGCAAGTCGCTCTCCATTTTTTTCAGGGTCAGCAGATAATCGACAGCAGCCCATACGAGCAGCACCAGGCCCGATTTATAGACGAATTCCAAGATCATTGATCCCACTAGCCCCGCGAAGCTACGCAGCCCCACGTTCGACGCGTCTACGATCGCGGCCCATTGAGATTGCATAATGTTCACTGCAATCCAGGCAATCGCCGAGAACGGCAATAGTGACTTCAAAAGGTTCGCAAGCCCTAACGGCGAAAACATCTGCCCTAACCGGGTGACGGGATTGAAGCGTTCAAACCGGAGTGTGAGTGCCTCCGGAGCAAGATTGAAACCTCCCTGCATTAAACCTGCACATAGAGATGCCAGCAGCGCTACAAACATTGTAGGAACTACCCAATGCAAGACTTCGACCGCTGGCCAAAAGAGGACGGGGCCATTTGGATCTAGATCGCCACTTGCTGCGGCATCCATGAGCCCTCGATATAACAGGCCCCAGCGCATCACTGCTGTTGGAGCAACGCATATCAACAGAAGTGTCACTGCTGCAGCCGCAGCAATCCCAGGCAGGTCGCGTGAGCGCACGACCTGCCCCTTTTTGCGTGCCTGCTTCCGACGCTGCTCGGTAGCTTTTTCCGTCTTGTTGCCGTCTGCCATCGTTCGTCACAAACCTCTATTAACGCGAAAGCTGTAAAAGTACTTCCGATGTATGAACGGAAGTGCGGAAAAGATGTTCAAAGAGCGAAGGCCAGTAGCGCATGGCTGCCATAAGGATCAGCAGCCCTGGTACTACTTTGACCGCTGGGCCAAGCAACATAAGCGGTAGCTGCGGCGCGGCCTTGCCAAGCATAGCCAGAGCGAAGTCCGACAACAGCGTTGCGCCGAGGACTGGCGCCGCGATCTGGACACCGATTGAAAAGACCGCGCCGCACGCGGAGATAGCGGCAGCCATAAAGCTTGAACTTATATGCCCCGATGACACCGGCAGATAGTCGAAGCTGTTGGCCACGGCACGGAGTATCCATAGGTGGACCCCGGCACGCAGAAAGATCAACATTGCAATCGTCTGATGAAAGGTCGCAACGACAGTTGATTCCACCTGTGTCTGCGGATCGAGAATGTTCACTAGGGAGTAGCCCAGTTGCACACTCAGGATTTGGCCGGCCATCTGTATTCCATCGAACACAACGTTCGTAGCGACGCCGACGGCCGATCCAATCATCAGTTCACTGAGTATCGCCATCGGCCACTCGCTGATTGCCAGGGCGGGCACCCGAGGTGAAAGCATTGGATAAAGCAGCGCCGTCAGCGTAATGACAAGCAATGGCTTTACACGGGCAGGAATCGCAACGCTTCCAAAGAACGGTGCAAAGATTACGATCCCGGAGATACGCACACCGATGATAAGGAAAGCTCCCAACATCGTCGTCAAAGGGATCGTCATCATTGCAGCACCCAATGGAAGTCGGAGAGCAAACCGATAGTGTAGTGTGCGAGGCTCCGCCACATCCAGGGCATCAGAAAAAAGATCGTCGCACCTACGGCGAGCAGTCGTGGCACGGCAGATAGTGTCTGGTCTTGCAGGGATGTCAGTACCTGCGCAATGTTGAGCAGCAGGCTAATAATGATTGCTGCAAGCAGGATTGGAGCGGTCAAAAGCACAACCTCCCGCAGCATAATGCGACCCATCACAACCACTTGATCGACGCCCATTAGTTGAAACTCCTCATGAGAGAACCGATCAACAAATGCCAACCATCCACCATCAGGAAAAGAAGAAGCTTCAGCGGTGTTGAAATGACAACTGGCGGCAACTGCATCATTCCTACTGAAGAGATGATCGAGGCAACGACCATATCTACGACGAGGAACGGCAGGAACAGCACAGCTCCAATTTGGAAGCCTGACTTGAGCTCAGACAGGATGTAGGCCGGAAGCAGCACACGAAAAGACAAATCATCTATGTTTCTGGGGCGCGGCTCATGGGCCATTTCAAGAAACAGCTCTGCATCTTTCTCGCGAATGTAAGGCGCCATGAAATGACGCATCGGAACCAATCCCAGTTCGAGTGCTTTTATCGCATTGACCTTCCCCTGCTGCAAAGGCACGATCGAGTCGTGATAAATCGCATCTCCTACAGGCTGCATCAGGAAAAACGTCATAATCAGCGACAACCCGACCAGAGTCTGATTGGAAGGCGTCGTCTGCAATCCAAGTGCCTGCCGCAGAAAGTGGAAGACAATCAGCAACCGGGCGAAGGGCGTCATACATATCAGCAGAGATGGAATCAGCGTAAGAAACGTCAGCAGAACAAAGATCGTCCACTGTGGCGATGAGCCACCCAGACCTGTAATGCGAATTTCATTTGGATTTAGCCTGTTCGGGCTGGCAGGCGCCGGTGAAAAACTCGGAGCATCGATCCCTGTCGATGGCTCCTGTTGGATGGTGGCTCTGAAGTCATTAGGCACAGAAGCATGCAATCGTACGGCAGTCATGGGCACCAAGAGCAACAACAATGTGCAGAGGTATTTGCTCATTGCTGCACCTCCGGCTTGACTATCTTGTTGATCGTCTTTTTGCGGCCCCTGGGTTTGCCGGCCTTCGTTGTGAACTTCAATACATCCGAAAACGGTTCAGCGCTCTTCAGTTCGGTCAGCAGAGACAATGCTGTCTGTCCTCCCCCGACCAGAAAACGCCTGCCATCCACTTGCACGATGAACAGATAGTTCTTCTCCGCCATCAATACGCGATCAATCACCTGAAGGCGGCTGGCATCTGTGCGCGCATCGTTCTTGACTCTTATCCAGCCCCATATGCGCGTAGCGACCGCGAGGGCTTTCGGTATCAAGCTGCGAGGCGACTGCCTCTGCAAGACCAGCCCGAAAATTGGCTTGCTGGTCTCAGTCTTCACTGATAGCACGCTACGTTGGCTCATGAGAGATCCGTCAGCCGCACGGCGAGCCGCTCCCCTACAACCTCAAATTCGGTCCAACCCACCAGTTGCCCATTGACGTGTAGCGGTAAATCGCTGCTTTGATGAAAACTTGTCTCCACTAAAACATCTGGTTTCAGATTCAGCAAATCTCGGACGGTGAAGTGTGACACCGGGATCTCTAGCACCAAACGACACGGGAGCCCTGGCAACAACTTCGCCAGATCACGCGGAGCTGTCACATCGGTATCGACGGTCATCGAATCCTGAGTGACGTGGGTAGACCGAGCTAACATTCGCGCTCCCTCTCATCTGCGAGATGCTCAGCCAACTTGTTGGCTTATCTCAGATGCTCACTGGAGGGAAAAGCAATTGATTTGCCAATCCGAGGACACGCCCTCACGAAGCCCGCTGCAAGCACCGGACTTCGTAAAGACAATGAGTTGCAGTGAGAAGGGCCGGTTGTAATCAATACACCTCCCCCACCGGATGAGGGCGTCATGAGAGATACACAGAATTCTTAATATCCCGGCGCCTTCATTGTGAAACGAAAGCGCCGGAATCTTATAAACGGTTAAGAAAGCGTCACTAGCTACTGGATCATTGAGATCGTTGTCTGTGATACCTGATTGAACGTGGTTATCGCCTTTGCATTCGCGGAGTATGCCTGCTGGGCCACGATCATTTTGGCGAACTCGGTAGAAATGTCCACGTTCGAGGACTCGACGGATCCCCCGACAATGCTTCCTCGCCCACCTGCTCCGGCGACACCCATCACGGCGCCACCAGATGCAACGGTGGCCTGATACTCGCTGTTTCCATTGCTGGCCAGGCCCTGTTGATTCGCGAAGGTCGCAACCGCTACCTGCCCCAACGCCAGAGTCGCTCCGCTCGAGAAGGTACCCTGCACCGTGCCGTCAGGCTGAACGGTGTAACTCGACAGTGTACCGCTGGCGTAGCCATTCTGAGATGTGGCGCTGGTCGTGCTCGCCGAGGCCGTTTGCGTAATCAGCGGATTTCCACTCCCATCGGTTAGGTTCCAGTTGAGCGACATGGGCGCCGCACCATCGGCCAGCGAAGTACCTGCACCGGAGGGAATGTTGATGTTGATCGACGTAGCTGGCGGCGTTCCCTGCAACTCGAGCTGGCCGGAACTATTAAAACTCAAACTTCCCGACGCAATCTGGGTCGCGCCTGTTCCTCCTGAGCTGAGGTCCGCTGACGGGATCGTCACACTGTAGTTCCAGCTATTGTTACCGGCATTCGTATATTGGATCGATAACGTATGTGCCTGGCCCAAAGAGTCATACACCGAGAGCGTGCTCGCTCCACCGGAACTGCCAACCGCAGTGTCCGAATCGAGGTTCGCTGTTACTTGAAGGCTTGTGGTCGCGACAGCCGGGCTGTTTGCGTTGCCCACTTGAATAGGCTGTAACGCGGCTGAGGTATCGACAACACCGCCCACGGCCGGATATCCCAGCACCAGGCTTCCGTCAGGTGCAACTATCTCACCGGAGTTGTTGACAGTGAAGTCCCCGGCTCTGGTAAAGCTGTCTTGCCCCGTGGCGGATTGCGTGACAAAGAACCCGTTGCCGGTAAGTTCCATGTTCGACGCGATGCCGGTAGCGCTCTGCGCTCCATCCGTAAAATCAGAGGTCGTAGAGGCCGTGGCAACGCCGGACCCGATCTGCAGCGGATCGCCTGCTCCGTTGGTCATCGTGGCCTGCGCAAACAGATCGCTGAAGTTGACGTTCTGGTCCTTGTAGCCCGTCGTGTTCAGATTGGAGAGATTGTTGGAGATCGACTGAAGCTGTTCCTGCGCTGCAGTCAACCCAGAGAGGGGTATCGAAAATGAAGCCACTTGAACCTCCTAAAAGACAATTGAGTGGTGATGTTCTTCCGGCTTTTAACAGAAAGCGTAGGCGCTAAAAGTTACTGTTGAATCGTCGCGTGAGAAGGGTTCGCCGCCGGCTGAGTCGCGAGAGCTGCCGCGGTGCCCGAAGAACTCATGTTGGATTTGCTCGGTGGCGTAAGCGCATCCGCAGCCGCTACTGACGATCTAGCGGCTCCGTTGGACGTGGTTGCATCCGGTGTGCTCGATGTCCCACCGACGGCCTGGTTGATGCTAATCAACTGGTCTAGTTGATTCAGCGAAATCATCTGACCGACCATCGCCGTTGAATCCATCGGAGCGGTCGGGTCCTGGTTTTGTAGCTCCTGCACCAGAAGGTTGAGGAACGTCGAACCAATTCCTGTTGTTGCCGAGTTAGTACTTGTGTCAGTGCTTCCCGAGCTGCCCGTTGTGCTCGCGGGGGCGGCGGCACTCTTGGTCTGCCCCTGCTGAATGGCCATCGGCTGTGTAATCGGCGCGTTGCTTGCATGTATAGGGTTGATCATGACTCCTCCAGATATTTCCTACGATTTACGCCCTGATATCCAGGCGAATTGGAACATGAGCTGATACAGCAGCCAGCGGCAGACTTGTATCCGAGTGCGCAGGCGCTCTGGGAGCAACGCCGGCAAATGCAGGCATGGCTCGGTACGCGTCCCGTTCCCCGCCCCTCGTGTTTCCTCCCGAGCCAGATGAACTATCTGCACTCGGACTAAAGACACTCGCCTGGTGTATCCGCATATCCAGCGGTCGATCATGCCCGAGTTGGCTCTGCATCACGGGTAGATGCTCCATCAGCGCACTAGCGAGTTCACCATGATCGACCGACACCTCAGCCAACACACGGTCCGGCGCACTCGACGTCCGAATGGAGATCACGCCGAACTCTACAGAGTGCAAGCCAATCGTCATTTCGGCCTGCCCAAGTCGTTGCGTCAGCTTTACGCTGTTTAACGCGGATGATGCATCAACCGGCATGTTTGCCGAATGATTCTCTACCGGGCACGAATCCGCAGCAGATGAGGCCCCTGCTGCGGTCTGATTCACCGCCGCCTGTGGAGAGGAAACAACATGGGTGTCGATGCTCTGACCAGAGTGAGACGCCCCCGCGGGTGCCGCAGGTATGTCCCCAGGAGTTAGCTGCATGGAGTCGTTCGATGCTCCCTGTGGTCCCGAAGAACTCAGTGGTGAAGGGGAGATTGCCGCGGCATCTGATTTTGAATCCTTGTCCTTCGTCTGCGACGCACCAGCATCCGAAGTACTTTCCTGCTTTGTATTAGCTGGCACGACATCTTTGTTTCTAGAGGCGGCCACTGCGGTGCTGTCCTTTGCGGACGTTATCGAAAGGCTTGGCATGGCCGGGAGCATAGAGAAAGAAAAAGACGTAGCTGCAGTTCCTGGCGGGACAGAACTTACTGTCATCGGTAAATATGTATCCCGTGACATCAGCACTTTATTCGATCCAGCCGCTCCCGCATCGCTGCTGATGCTGGAGCGCATTCCCTTCGATGCACCGGGGGCAATGGTCGCTTGATTGCCGTCCACTTGCGTTATCAGCGCCGCTTTAACGGCTCGCAGAATAGGATCACTTGAAGCCTCTAGCTCTACCACGGCCTGTGAGTGCGGGCTTGTTGGAGTTATCGGTGCCGCGTCTCCTCCATCAGATGGAGACCTCTGATCAACCGGAGAACCAGGCATCTTCGATAGATCGCCTTCGAGCCCTGCTCCCGAAACGCCCACCATAACGCTCTGTCTAAATTGCATCGGGAGGGACAGAGCAAGCTCTTGTTCCCAATTCACCTGTACCGAGGTGGAAGCCGATGCCTGACTTTGCACACTACTTGCAATATCCTCTGCACCGCGCGGGCTGCTCCGCTGTTCTTCGGACCGCGGTTCAATGGATGGCACCTGCACCACCGCATTTGCATTGTTCAAGTCACCGCCCTGTGCGGCGACACCCTGCACAAGCGGCAACGCCGGTTGGAGATCATCCTTTGTTGGCTCGCTCTCCTTCGAGCGCCCGTGGTCTCCATTCGCGGGGGCATGTCGCCGCTCGGACTCCGATGCTCCGTGCAGCGCGACACTGAACGAGTCGACACTCTGCGAAGACGATGCGCCCAGCTTCGCCTCGCCATCGCGACTTACAGCGTCGTTGTTCAAAACAGCTTTTGCCATTGCGATCACAGCTTGCTAATGTGCAAACACAATGCCAAACACTCTGCGCTCTGCCGGAACTGTATCTCTTTGAAATAACGAGGCTCTTTCGATTGAATGTCTCGACTGCATTTATCAACGTGCGCCGGTAGGCAAGAACTGCTCGCCACATACTAGGCAAACTGTGCCTGCGTGCCGACCACTCAACGATGAATGCGGCGCGCCATGAATGCGTCATCGATCGAGCGCTGCTCTCTTTTTGCTGCCGCCAACGAGCAGGCTGCGTGATGCCTTTCACACATCTCGCCCAACAATTCGCGATCCTGCCGCGCAGTTTGGTAGCGCAAGAGTTGCGTCTCCTTCAGTTGTTCAAGCTTTTCAAGTTGCTGCTCGAGTTCTTTAAGATATGCCTCTAACTGCTTTGCATCACGCTCGGATAGATGCAACTCACGCCCCGATGTCTGTCCGGAAAAATCAGGAGCCGAGTACCATGCGCTGCGAAGCTCCGCCTTGATCTTCAGGATCGACCTTCTTGTCCGGGTGATCTCCTGCAGAATATTCTGCAGGATGCGCTCTTCGTGCTCTTCTCGCAGAATGCGAACACGCAACACGGTTGTCAGCGGAAATCGGAAGGCCATATCAGTTCAGCACCTCTTGCAACGATTGGATAACACGGGAGAACGAAACGACGTCGTTTGGGTTCTGCGTCAGGAAAGCGCGAAACTTCGGCATGATCTCAACGGCTCGGTCGAGAATGGGATCGCTTCCCTTTTGATAGGCTCCAATGCGGATCAGATCTTCCGAGCGTGTGTAGGCTGATAGCAGGCGTCGTAGGGCACTGGCCTTTTCCATATGCTCTTTCGACGCAACACTCGGCATCAGCCTGCTCAAACTGTCCAAAACTGCGATGGGCGGATAATGCCCGTTCGTAGCGAGTTCCCTGTCGAGAATAATGTGACCATCAAGCAGCGATCGCACCGTATCTACCACTGGGTCCTGTTGGTCATCACCTTCCATGAGCACCGTATAGAACGCCGTGATGCTGCCCGTTGAGAAATTGCCCGCGCGTTCGACCAGGCGCGCCAGCAAATTCAGTACAGATGGTGTATACCCCTTGGCAGTCGGTGGTTCCCCGCTAGCCAGGCCGATCTCGCGCTGCGCCATCGCGAACCTTGTGAGCGAGTCCACCACCAGCAACACATTCTTCCCCTGGCTTGCAAAGTACTCTGCCACTGCCGTTGCACAAAGAGGAGCACGTAGACGCAACAGAGGCGATTGATCGGAGGTTGACACCACCACGACGCAACGTCGCAACCCCTCCTCGCCAATGATCTCTAGAAACTCACCAACCTCTCTGCCTCGCTCACCCACCAGCGACAGCACAGTGACATCGGCACTCGTACCACGCAGCATCATGCCAAGCAGTGTGCTCTTCCCGACGCCACTCCCCCCAAAGATTCCGAGCCTTTGGCCTCTGCCGCACGTTACAAACCCATCCAACGCTCGAACGCCGCACCCCAATGGCTCCCGAATCGCACGCCGTTCGAGAGGCTGCGGTGCCGTCCCGTCAATCCGCATCCATTGTTGGGCCTGATAGTTGCCCTTGCCATCGAGAGGATCTCCATTCGCATCGATCACGCGGCCAAGCAACTCCTCGCCGACACGGATCGACGGTCGTGTCCCTTTCGATAGAACACTGTCATTCAATCGAATCCCGGTTGGCGGCTCGATCACCATCGAAAGAATCGTAGAGCCCCGAAACCCCACAACCTCTCCGCTATAACACCTGCCTGTAGCGCCCCTGATCTGACAGGCGTCGCCGACAGAGCACAACGGCCCCTCCGATTCAATCAGGTTTCCGACAACCTGCGACACCTTGCCTCGCCAATAGATCGCGCCGGTTTCATCCAGGCGATCGAAGAAAGCCTTGAGCATACGGGGTTCATCGATCACTTGGCTGGCCTCTTCGACAGCAGCTCAAGAAAACTCTGCTCGACGTTCATAAGTTGCGCATCGATGCCAAGGTCAACAGAACCGACCTCGGCCTGCAACACGCAATCACCTGCCTTGAGATGAGCGTCACCCACAACCTCGGCCTGAATGTTGCGAGGTAGTTGCGACATCGCAAGAACCCAGTCGCTCTGATTCTCCGCTGGAACATGCAGCACAACCTTCGAACCCGCTTGCAGCTTGTCGAGTTCGATTCGAACCATCGCTGCAACCAGCATCGGGTCCGCAGATGACTCGCGATGAAGGATCTTCGCAGCGATTGCCAGCGCAAGCCGGATCACCTCAGTCTCTACAGTGGCGAAGTAATCCTTGCGCGACTCAGCGAAAGCCTCCAGGCTCCGAAGGAAAGCCTCGCGCGCCTGCAACAAAGCTCGATCCGATTCCATTCGCATCTTCTCTTCGGTCTCATGGATCGCGTCTGATCGGCTCTTCGCCAGCAGTGTATCGACCTCTTCCGGCGTCGGACCACTTGAGATCGGAGCATCGACTTTTTCTTCAGCCACACTGCCATCATCAATCTGCGCCTCGTCTGGAGGCATCTGTTCGGAGACATCCCGATAATTAAGCGGGCTCGCAATGAACGGATACTCGGCTTCGTCCGAGGCATTAGAGGAGATATTCATCATTGCCCTCTCCCTTCAGCTGCATCTTGCCTTCCGCTTCCAGTTTTCTGGCCAGTGCTACTATCTCTTGCTGCGCCTTGATGACTTCTTTGCTGCGCACTGGACCGAGCGATTCGACATCCTCCTTCAGCATCTCAACAGCACGAGATGACATCGTTCGAAAAAAATGGTTCTTCAAGTCTTCGCTCGTTCCTTTGAGCGCAACGGCAAGAATCTTCTTGTCCAACGCGCTCATCAACTCTCGTATCTGCGCCTCAGAGACACCAAGCAGGTCGCTGAACGTAAACATCAGGTCACGGATGTTCACCGCGAGCGTGGGTTGCTCTTGACTGATCTCATCCAATATCTCCACAGCCACATTGGAATCGACGGCGTTCATAATGTTGGCCACCGTCTGAAAGCCCGAATAAGTCCGCTTGCCCTGCTCTCCATAAGCCTTCAGCCTCTGGCTCAGTGTGATGGAAACCTTCTCTGCCATCTCCGGGGAGAACCGTCTCAGCGCTGCAAGCCGGCGGATCGCGTCTGCACGCTTTTCCGGTGGCAAGCTGATCAGAAGCGCCGAGGCCTGCCGCTCGCCCAGTTGCCCCAGTACCAATGCAACCGTCTGTGGATGTTCGGCTTCCAGGAACCGCGCCAGCTTCGCTGCATCGGTTCGCTGCAAGCGCTCAATGGGTGTGCTCTCGCGGGACTTCGACAAACGCTGCACGATGGCGTTGGCTTCCTCTTCTCCCAGAGACCTCACCAGAAGACGTTTCACCATCTCCAATCCACCTTGCGACTCATAGTCCTGATCCTTATTGCGTTGCAGATACTCCTCCACAATGCGCAGGGAGACATCAACAGAAACGGGCCCAAGATTGGATAGCGCATCTGCAACACGTTGCAGCTCCGCACCCTTCAGATTTCGAAAGACCTCAGCAGCAATGTCTTCGCCAAGCACGCTTAGCAAGATGGCTGCCTTCCGAGCACCGTTCAGTTCCTTGTCGCCGGTGTTATCGGTCATACGTTGTCCTCCTGCAACCATGACCGTATCGCTGAGGTGCCGCTCTCAGGGTTCGCCCTTACAGCCTCCGTGAGTTGCTTCTTTAGCAGCGCTGCCCGATGCGCAAGCATCTCTTGCGAACTCTCACCTTCCAACGCAGGCAGTTCCAGCGGCGCGGCTAGCTCATTCATGATGGGTTCTGTAATAGACAATGCTTGCTTCTGGATCGGCCTGAACATCAGAAAATAGATCAGGCCGAACAACGCAAACAACGATCCATACCGAAACAGCGGAGCATAGTCTTCTACGAACTCATGGGTGCGTTCCATAAAGCTCCCTGAAGGATTGAGGTCCTGCGCCCCTTCTGCGAATGCTAGGTTTTCCACGTTCACAACATCGCCACGTCCGCTGTCGTAGCCAACGGCCGCCTGCGTCAATTCGGATATCAGTTTGATCTCATCTGGAGAGCGTTTGTGGCGCGTCTCCACCCAACTGCCTTTGACCAGCTTTCGCTCAACCGCATCGTCGACAACCACCGCTGCCGTAATCCGGCGAATGCGGCCCGCGGGTTCAACCGTATGCCGCGTCGTGCGGTTGACTCCATACGAATCCTCCTCCGATTTGGAAGACTGCCCCGGCGCCACGGCAGGAGGTACGGATGCCTTGGCTCCAGGAACATTACTGGTGGTTCCCGGGACGCCCCCAATAGCGGCAGCTCCATTCGAGCTCTGTTCCGAACGTTGAACATTCAGCGGCACACTGACGTTCGGATCGTACTTCTCCTGGCTCTCCTCACTGGTGCTGTTGTCGTACTCCACATTCACGGTGGCCCGCAGGTGGTCTTGGCCCACGACCGGTGCCAGCGTCTCCACCAGATGTTGCGTGAGCCGCTTCTCTAGTTGCTCATTCCCTGTACCGCTGTCATCGTCGCGGGTAGTCAGCGGCCGGTTGGAGTCTGCATCGACGATCGTCACATCCGCAGGCTTGAGCTCATCGACCGCACCTGCAACCAGTCGCGCAATCGCGTTGTCCTGCTCTCTGGACAATGTCCCCCTCCGTAGCTGCAGCGCAACAGAGGCCTTCGCTCCGCGCTCCCGGTCCATAAACACGGAGTCCGTTGCCATTACGATGTGAACGCGCGCACTCTTCACACCCTTCATGGTCTGAATCGTGCGCTCCAGCTCGCCTTCCAGTGCACGCTGATAGTTCACCTTCTCATCGAACTCAGTCTGCCCCCATGACACCTTGTCGAAGATCTCAAAGCCGATGCGGCCGCTATGCGTAGCATCGTGTGAAGCTACCTCCAATCGTGCAGCATCGAGCTGAGCCGCCGGCACACTGATCGAGCTACCATCCGTGCTGGTCTTATATGGGATCTTCTTTTGCGCCAGCTCCGAGGCTATGACCTGCGCATCGGCAGGATCGAGCCCGGACATCAGCAGCTTGTAGTCCGGATTCGTCATCATCTGCGCGAATAAAGCCAGCGCAGCGAGCGCTATTCCCAGCGCCACCCCTAAGTAAATCCGCTGCCTTGGCGTCCTCCCGGCCCAAAAGACCTTCACGCGATTCAACATCTCGAGGTTGTTCGCAGCCGCAGGTTTCGTAGTCAGATTGCTCATGAGCTCCTCGGTAAACACAGTCCTTCGTCTTTAGCCGTAGTTAGAACTGCATCTTCTCTATGTCCTGGTACGCGCTGACAATCTTGTTGCGTACCTGCATCATCAACTGAAACGCGACATCCGCTTTCTCGACGGCAACCATCACACCATTCATATCGACAGCTCCACCCTGCATCAGGCTGCCAATCTGCGCATCCGCCCCGGTGCTCAACTGGTTCACCTCACTGAGCGCATTCTTCAGGACACCGCTGAATCCCCCCTGTCCCCCAGAAGTCCCTGTATTCGGCTCCGCATACTCGCTCCATGGCGTAATGGAACCGAGGCCTGTGATGCTATGACTCATCTCTACACTCCATTAGCTCTTCAAGATGTCAATTGACTGTTGGATCATCTGTTTGGTCGCGCTCACCGCCGACGCATTCAACTGATAGGCACGAACGGCGCTCATCATGTCGACCATCTCCATTGCTGGATTGATCGCCGGATAAGCGACATACCCGTCCTCGTTGGCGTCGGGATGGCCGGGCTCATAACGCATGATAGGAGGCGATGGATCATCGACCACCTCCGATATATGTACGCTCCCCTCAGGCGCGGTTGGGGCACCGCTGCGCGCAAGCGCAATCTGGAACGGCGAAGGTGAGGCAGACTCAAACACCACCTCCCGCCGGCGAAAAGGGCCTCCCGATTGCGTGTGCGTTGTCTCAGCATTTGCCATATTCGCGGCGACAATCTCCGCGCGCTGGCGCTCCGCCTGCAAGGCTGACGCACTGATCGTAAGTGCATCGAAGATACTCATTGTCCTCCTCCATTGATTGCGGTAAGGATCATGTGAAAGCGGTCTTTGATGAGTTGCACTCCCATTTCATGCTGAAGCTGGAGCTCCGCAAGCAAAGTCCCCTCACGGTCGAGATCGACGTTGTTTCCGTCCGGACGCTGCAGCAGGCTCGCGACCTCATAGGAGGCAGGATGCAACTGCTGAGTGGCTCCCACAGTTGCATCGCCGGAGCCGGCGTCCAGAAAACGGTTCAACTCAGTCGAGAAATCGATGTCGCGTGTGTGATATCCCGGCGTATCGATATTGGCCATGTTGCCCGTGACCACCTGCTCCCGCATACTGGTTAGTCGCAGATAGGCTTCGAGAGAGTTGAGTGTCACAGATGGCTGCGTCATGCGAGGCTCCTCGGCGGTAGTCCATATTCTTTAATCTTGTTGCGAACAGTGCGCAGGCTGATGCCCAGCATCTCTGCTGCATGCGTCCTGTTCCCGTTAGCCAGCGCCAACGTTTTTTCCAGGTGCTGCCGTTCAATTACAGAAAGTCGGGTCCCTGCGTGCAGGCTCATTGCAACGGGTTGCACCTCTCGAACGGCTGTCTTCACCGGCCCGAACTCACAGTCGAAACAGGCCGCATCAATCTTCTGTCCGGCATACAGACACAGGACCCGTTGCATAAAATTAGAGAGTTCACGGATGTTCCCAGGCCACGGATGCGTTCGCAGCCGCTCCAGAAAACTTTTCCTCAGCTCAGGCATCTCGCAACTGCGTTCGAGAGCAAACCGTTCGGCAAAGTGATGCGCCAGCAACTCGATATCCTCCGTCCGCTCGCGCAACGGCGGCACCGAGAGCGGTATCACATTCAGGCGGTAGTAGAGATCGCCGCGAAACTTCCCTTCATCGACCAGCTTCGACAGTCTTGCATTAGTCGTTGCGATCACTCGGATGTTCACTCGCACCGACCGCGTCTCGCCAAGCCGTTCGAACTCGCGTTCCTGCAACACACGCAACAGCTTTGGTTGCAGATGAAGCGGCATCTCACCAATCTCATCCAACAAAAGGGTTCCGCCGTCGGCCAGTTCGAACTTCCCGATCTTCAGCGCACTCGCCCCGGTAAACGCGCCCTTCGAATGGCCGAAGAGTTCGCTCTCGATCAGGTGTTCCGGCACGGCCGCGCAGTTGATCGCAACAAATGGCTTGCCTCTACGTGGACTACTATCGTGGATGAACCGTGCAAGCAACTCCTTCCCCGTGCCACTCTCTGCCTCAACCAGAACATCTACGTCCGTACCGGCAGCAGCGCTCGCCCGTTCCAGCGCACGCAGAAGTAGCGGCGACGTTCCAACGATGCTTCTGCTCGCCGTCATTGTCTTCGGCGTGCTCTTCTCTGTCCTTCCAAAATCGTTTGCGTGAACCGTCCTCCGCAGCATCCGCTCCGCCGTCTCCAGCAGAGCATCGAACGGTATCGGCTTGGTGAGGTAGTCCACCGCCCCGCCACGCATCGACTCCACAGCCTCAGGAACATTGGCGTAGGCCGTCAGCAAAATCACCGCCGAGGCCGGCGAACTGCTACGGACCGCGGACAGGACGTCGAGCCCATCTCCATCTCGCATGCGCACATCGCTCACCACAAGATCGAATGCCGCATGACTAAGCGCGGCCTTCGCCTGCATCAGACCATTGGCCGTAGCCACACGCCAGCCATGCCGCAGAAAACTTGCCTCGAGCGCTGTGCGCATTGCAGGCTCATCATCGACAACTAGGACCAGTCGATCTCCGTGCTGAACCGTTTCCATCATGCCGCACACTCTCCTTGGACTACAGGAATCTCAACGACAAACCTCGCACCGCCCGCAGGCACGTTCGTCACCGACACGCGCCCGCCATGTTGCTGCAGAATCCTCTTGCACACTGCGAGGCCAAGCCCCGGGCTCTTGCCCAACCCGCTATAGCCCGCCTCAAACAGCCGCTCGCTATCGAACTCCGCAATTCCCAAACCGCTGTCGACACACTCAATAACCACGGGCTCATCCATCAGCTCTCGCCCGCCTTCCGTGCCCGCACGGCTCACAGAGATCGCGACACTTCCACCTGCAGGCGTATGTCGAATGCCATTCATCACCAGGTTGACCATCACCTGTTGAAGGCCGGCGCCATTCCCCATCACGAACACTTCGGCACCGGTCGCCTGCCAAAGCAGCTTCACACTCGCCTGTTGCGCCACCGGCCGCAGCAGAGCAATAGCCCCGGCGACGACGCTCTCAATCTCTACAGGCATAAAGTCAGGATTGTTTTGCCCCTGCAAGCTCAACACATTGTTCACGGTGCTCGACAACAGACGTATCCCTGCACGCAGCTCTGAGATCCACCTCGGTCGTCGCTCTCCATCCTGCTCAATCAGCTCGGAGAACAGCTCCAGGCTGGCAAGCGGGTTCCTGATCTCGTGCGCCAGCATGAGCGCGACCTCCGACAGAGCCATCGCATTCCGGCCGCGATCACGGTCCTCTTCTGCGCGGCGCCGTTCCGTCACATCGCGTAACACCAGTATCCTGTCATAGGCAACGGACATCTCATCTCCACAGTCGACGCTGCGGCTATGCACACTGATCCAACGGACGCTCCCTTCGACAGCGATGTGGAACTCGTGTTCTCCATCCAAGCCCTGAACGCTCCGGAGCAGATGAACACACTTCTCGCCCAGGCTCTCCGTCACCGCGGCCAACTCCATCCCCGCATTCGGCACAGCGATACCCAGCAAGCTGCAGCACTCCGGGTTAATCAAGGCGATGGTGCCGTCCACTCGAACGACAAGCACGCCGCAGGGCATCGTATTCACAATCTGCTGTAGCGTCGAGCGCATCGCCTCATTCTGCGCAAGGCTTTTCTTCAGCTCATCGTTGCGTTCATCCAACTCCTCTGTCAGGATGTTGATCTGCATCTGCAGCTTCCGATACACCTCTTCCAGGCGGGACGAGCTCTGAATAAAGTGCGCGAACGCCTCGGCAAGAGGCACCATCTCCGCATGCGCCTCATGTGCAGGATCGGCTATCTCGCTCCGCGTGGTCGGCAGCGCTTCAGTGTCGATTGGCGAATAATGAGAAGTGGGCAACATCTACCTATGCTTATGCAAGCGATGTGCCAAAAGTGCAGAGTACTCGCTGTCAACCGTCAGTGCTTGCGTTGAAAGCTCAAAGAAAGATCTCAAAGAAGAATATGGTGCGGCAGAATTTGCCGCTCGCCAGCCACCAGGATGCTCGCCCGCTCCAGCACGTTGCGCAACTCTCTCACATTTCCAGGCCACTCATGCTTCTCCAATAACTCCAGGGCCGCAACGGTTAGCTTTGCATGAGGACAGAACCTCTTTACGAAGCTCTGCGCCAGCAGCGCAACATCACCGGTCCTGGCACGCAGTGGTGGCAGCTGTATCGGGAAGATCGCCAGGCGGTAATAGAGGTCTTCGCGAAAGAGCTTCTGCTCCACCAGCGTCTTCAGCGGAGCATTCGTCGCCGCCACCACTCTCACATCGACCTTCAGGTTGTCCGTGCCGCCAATGCGCTGCACTTCTCCCTGCTCAAGAAACCGGAGGATCTTGCTTTGCAGCGAGAGCGGCATATCGCCGATCTCATCCAGAAACAGCGTGCCACCATGCGCTGCATGGATGCGCCCAATACGTGATTGCACAGCTCCCGTAAACGCCCCCTTTGTATATCCGAAGAGCTCTGCCTCCAGCAGCGACTCGGGAATAGCCGCACAGTTGATCACCACCAGCGGCTTCTTTTCCCGAGGGCTCAGCAGATGCACCGCCTGTGCAATCAAGTCCTTTCCCGTGCCGCTCTGTCCGGTGATCAACACCGTCGCGTCTCTTCGTGCCACCAGGCGCGTCAACTCATACACTCGTCGCATCGGTTGCGACGTCCCCACAACACCAGGAATCCCTTCTACCGAACCCGTCTGAATAGTATGCAGGGATGCCTGCTCTGCACTTGATTCTGAAGTGCACTCCTCGCCTTCGTCTTGAAGTAACGCTGCAAGCTCTGCCGAAAGCGGTGTCGGCGAAGTCGTACCGAGCACGAGCTTCCCCGTATGCTGGTGCAGCGTCATGACCTGTGTATCCGGGAAACGTTCTGCAACCAGCGCGCTGAACTCGGATGGCTCAAGGTCCGGCAGCAGTGGGTCGAGAAGCAGAAGCTCGCTGGCGCCTTCATGCAGATACTCGAACGCCTCCGCTCCGCTTCCAGCCTCATTCATCTGCCAGCGGGGGTGCGCCAATCTCTCTCGCAACCGTTGTTGCAATCTTCCATTCGGGCTCACGACCAGCACCGTGATTGCCGGCCCTTCCATCGGCCTCTGCGCGAGATCGGAACCGTAAGCTATCGAAGCGCATCCCATCGCAAATCCTCCTTATGAGTCCATCGGAACGCAGACTGAGCTCCGTTGCAGGCCTACTCTCCACCAAGCACATAACCCACACCACGCACGGTTCGAATCAGCTTGGGCGCGCCTTCATAGTCCACCTTGTCGCGCACATACTTCATATAAACGTCCACGATGTTCGTCGTTGCATCCAGCGGCAGGTTCCATACATCCCGCATCAAGGCAGCGCGCGACACCGCTTTGCCCACGTTCTCCATCAGGTACTCAAGAATGGCAAACTCACGCGGTGTCAGATCGATGCGCCTTTCTCCGCGCATCACACGCCGTGCGTCCTTGTTGATCGTCAGGTCGCCAAGGCGCGTCGTCGTAGCGGTCACAGTCTCCCGCCGCATCAGCCCTCCTAGACGCAACAGCAGCTCCTTATACGAGAACGGCTTGCTCAGGCAATCGTTGGCTCCCCCCTCCAGTGCCTGTACGCGATCCTCTGCGCGGCTGCGTGCTGTCAGCACCAGCACAGGCACTCGTGGGTGCAGTTGCCGAACACGCATCAGCAACTCCATGCCATCCATCTTTGGCAGGTTCAAGTCCATGATCATCAGGTCCCAGTGGTCGGCGCCCAGTTCGTTCAGGGCAACTTCGGCGTCATGGGCCGTTGTGGCGGAGCAGTTGTTCCGCTCCAGCTCACGGCGCAGGAAGCGTGCCAGCGCCACATCGTCTTCGACAATCAGTACATGCTTCAGCCCAACAGTCGAAGCCATACCAGGCATTGAGGGAATGTTTTGCGCCGCGGCAAGAGAAGAGTCCTGTAGTTCAACCATGTCGAAATAGGCCTTTCGTCCTGTGTTACTCGTAACCTACTACGGGACGAAAACGTTTCTCACACAGAAATTTTGTTTTGGACGGAATGAGGAAACTCCCTCGGAGCAAAGTTGCAAATCGGGAAACGCATAGGCTCGATCCATGACGTGCTCGTCGCGGCAACAGCGCAGAACCATCTTCCATGTTCTAGTCTCAAGGCCTCTCGGGCTTACTTCTTCACCACTGCCGCATCCGGTTTCGGAACAGAATGCGCCTCGTCCAGCAACAGAGGTAGCTGCTTACCGTTCTTCTCCATATACTGCACAATCACCGACACACGTCGGTTCGAGGGATCGAACGGTTGATCCGGGTGGCGCAGTTGCCGGTCCGCATACCCTCGTACCTGCGTCACCTGCTCACCTCGCAGGCCACTCGCCTCCATCAGACGTCGCGCCATGTTCGCTCTGTCGGAGGAAAGCTCCCAGTTGCTGTATCCTCCCGCAGCCGCATACGGCTTCGCATCCGTATGCCCCTCAATCGATATCTGGTTCGGCAGCTTGCCAATGTCCACGGACAGCACCTTCAGCACATCCACCAGTGGCGGCTTCGGCTCAGCGCTTCCGTTCTCGAAGAACGTTCCCTTCGCATCCTCGAGCAGTTCAATGCGCAGCCCCTCGGGCGTCATTACAAACTCAACGTGCTTCTCCAGCTTGTCGAAACCGGGCATCTTCCGCAGAGATGCGAGGATCGCGTCCTTCAACCGGGTCATGTCCTCTTTCTTCGTGACCTTAGCATCGCCCGCTCCCCCAAACGATGTTCCCCTCTTCTCCGCCGTGCCATGCGGGTCGCGGAAGTACCCGCCTACTGCATTCTGGATCGGCTTACTGCTGTCTAGCAGCCACAGCACGATGAACAGCGCCATCATCGCCGTCACAAAGTCGGCATAGGCTACCTTCCACGCGCCTCCGTGGTGGGTGGCATGCCTGCCTTTCTTCTTGATAACAATCATCTGCTCGTCGTTCGCCAAACCATCGCCTCCTTACGCTGCCTGCGCAATCGGCGTCGCATCGCCGCTTCTATCGCGGCATGCCTTCTCCACCTCGGCAAAGCTCGGCCGCACATGCCCCGGGATAGCGCGCCGCCCCATCTCCACCGCCATAATCGGCGAGGTCCCCTTGATGAACGCCAACAGGATCACACGCAGCATCGCATAATAGCTATGCTCTTCGTCCACAATCTTCGACATGTTCGCCGCCAGCGGCCCCACCAAGCCGTAGCACAGCAGTATCCCCAGGAACGTCCCCACCAGCGCGGCTGCAACCTTCTTTCCAATCTCCTCAGGCGGGCCGCCCAGCGACCCCATCGTCACCACGATGCCCAGCACCGCCGCCACAATGCCCAGTCCCGGCAACGCATCCGCCATGCTCGTCAGCGCCAGGTTCGGCAACGACGCCCCATGATGATGCACCTCCATATCCAGATCCATCATCTGGTCCACATCGAACGCGTTCACGCCGCCCGTAATGCCCATCCGCAGCGTGTCGCACACAAAGTCGCGCACATGGTGGTCCTTCACAAACGCTGGATACTTCGCGAAGATCGGGCTCTTCTCCGGCTCTTCCACGTCCGCCTCAATGGCCACCGCTCCTTCCTTGCGCGCCTTCGAAAGCACATCGAACATCATCTTCAGTGTCTCGGTATAGCGCTTCTTCGAGTACGGCGAGCCCTTCAGGCACCCCATCAGCCCCGCCACGATCTTCTTCAGAATGTGCATCGGATTGGCCGTCAACACCGTGCCGACCGCCGCGCCGCCGATCGTCACCAGTTCCGAAGGCTGTAACAGGACCGGCAGCTTTCCCTTCTCCATCAGGAAGCCCGTAATCACACATCCAAAGACAACCAGAATCCCAACGATCGAAAACATCGGCAGCCCATTTCTGTCTCAAGGTGCCTCTGCTGGAGACACGCTCCCGCCAGGCGCCGCACAACGCGGCACAGCCCTCATCGGCAGACTGCTATCGAAACTGTAGGGCTCAACCTTCGCCTTGCTCTCCGTAACGCCGGTCCGGAAAGTCGCAACCCAATGCCGCAGCGCCTTATCGGTCTACCACTGCCCGTCAGGATGCCCCCTGTTGCGAACGGTTTCCCAAATGCAATAAATTACGTGATTCAAAATTTCTGTGGGAAAAATCACTTTTTTCGCCCGAAACCCAACACTGCGGATGAATTTCGCGTTACCGTGGAACTACGCAAACGATTTGTGGGGTTCGTCTCCTGCCGTATCTGGCGAAGATCGAACAGAAAACCTCTAATCGCTCTTGAGATCGCAACACACGGCCGCGACGCCCCTGTGTTCAGTCTCGGCAGTGAACGCTTCCTGCTGATTGAGTGAACATCCGTCCGGGCTTCCTATCCGCACCACGCCCTTTACAACCTGCACCCGTAGTTAAGAGGAGAAAACCGTATGAGCAATGACCTCACGAACTGTAGTGTCAATGGAGTATCGCGCCGCTCGTTTCTGCGTACTCTAGGAGCAGCCAGCGCGGCTGCGGCAGCTCTGCCCGCCACCGGCGCCTTCGCCCAGCAGAAAGCGAACCCGGCTCCCTCGATGGGTGGTCGTCGCGGCGGCTTCGGCTCAGACATGGGCGAGATGCGCGTCCTCAACCCCGACACCGTCATCATCAGCTCCAACGAGAACCCGCTCGGCCCCGCGACCTCTTCACTCGATGCCCTCATCAAGACCGCCAGCATGGGCGGTCGTTATCACCAGGAGGAGGCCGCCAAGACCACCGCCGTCTACAACGACCTCTTCGGTCTCAAGCGCGGCTACACCGCCCTCGGGCCCGGTTCGGGCGGCCTGCTCGACCTCGCCCTCATGTCCAACCTCGGCCCGGACAAGCCACTCGTCTACGGCGACCCCAGCTATGAACAGGGCCCCCGCGCAGCCGACACCATGGGCGCGCCCAAGTTCCCCGTCAAGCTCACCCCCACCTACGCGCATGACGTCAAGGCGATGCTCGCGGCACACCCCTCGCCCGGCGCCTACTACATCGTCAACCCCAACAACCCCACCGGCACCATGACCCCGCGCGCCGACATCCTCTGGCTGCTCAAGAACAAGCCCAAGGGTTCGGTCGTCATCGTCGACGAGGCCTACTTCCACTTCTCCAACGACGAGTCGGTCCTCGACCAGGTCGCCGCCGATCAGGACATCATCGTCCTCCGCACGTTCTCCAAGATCTACGGCATGGCAGGCCTACGCGCCGGCTTCGCCGCGGGTCGTCCGGATCTGCTCCGCAAGTTCACCACCGTCGCTCCCCCGGCCCGCAGCCTGGCGAGCATCTCCATCACCAGCGCCGCCGCAGCCCGCGCCGGCATGCTCGACAAGGACCTCATCCCCACCCGCAAGAAGATCAACGCGGACAACCGGGCCGAGTCCCTCGAGTTCCTCACCAAGAAGGGCTACACCATCATCCCCGGCTCGCAGGCGAACTTCTTCATGGTCGACGTCAAGCGTCCCGGCCATGAGTTCCAGCAGGCCATGCTCAAGGAAAACGTCGCCATCGGCCGCACCTGGTCGGCGATGCCCACCTACGTCCGCGTCACCGTCGGCACCAAGGAGGAGATGGCCAAGTTCCAGACCGCCTTCGTCAAGTGCATGGACATGCCCACCTCCACCACCGCCGAGCTCTACATCCCCGAGCACCACATCCCCACCGAGCTCTACCGCGGCTAACTCCCCGCTTCCGCTCTCACCCAAAAGCCCCGGCGCAAGCCGGGGCTTTTGCTCTTCCCTATCCGCTGTCCCCTATCCGCTATCCTCTCTCCATGCTCATCGAGCTCGACAAGCACACCCGCACCGAAGCCATCGCCTCCCTCCAGCGTTACGCCGAAGAGAACCTCTCCGAGCCGCTCGGCACCCTGCCGGCCACGCTGCTGCTCGACTACTTCCTCGAAGAGATCGGCCCCGCCATCTACAACCAGGCCATCGCGGACGCCCAAACCCGCATCCTGCAGCGCACCTCCGACCTCGCCGGCGAGCTCTTCACCGACCCCTTCACCTACTGGCAAAAGAAAGCGGCCAAGAACCGCACCAAAAAGTAGTCGCCGAACGCAAAAAGAAGTAGCCCACTCCCGCTTACCACTACTCCCTATTCCCCACTCCCTATTCCCTGCTTTCTGGCGTCCCCGACGGGATTCGAACCGCGTGTTTACGCCATGAGTGTGGCGTCGTCCTGGGCCGCTGGACGACGGGGACGCAAATGGAAGAAGGAGGCGGAGCCGCCACGAAAGCAGCCGCTCCCACCTCCTCCATTCTACCTTCATCGAACGATCGCGCTTAGAACAGCCGCCGGTTCAACAGGTTCTCCAGCTTCTCCTGCTTGCCCGACCTTGGCTTAGGGTTCACACCCTTCGCCAGCGTCGTCTCCGAGATCTGCTCCAGCGACAGCTTGCCCTCCAGCATCGCCTTCGCCTCGGGGGTATTCCATCCGGCATAGCGCTCAGCGACGGCAGCCTTCAGCTCACCCTTCTCCACCAGCGCAGCCGCATTCAAAAACGCCCGCGCGCACAGGTCAACCGCCCCCACATGCGCATGGACAAGGTCCTCCGCATCAATCGACTGCCGCCGAATCTTCGCGTCGAAGTTCATCCCGCCCTTGCCCAGTCCGCCACCTAGAATCACCTGGTACAGCGCGAGTGTCATCGCCTGCAGGTCGTTCGGGAACTGGTCCGTGTCCCAGCCCAGCAGCGGATCGCCGCGGTTCACATCCAGCGACCCCAGCACACCCAGCATCGCCGCCGTGGCAATCTCATGCTCAAAGCTGTGCCCTGCCAGCAGCGCATGGTTGGCTTCGAGGTTCAACTTCACCTCGTTCTCCAACCCATACTTCTTCAGGAAGCCGTACACCGTCGCCGCATCGAAGTCATACTGGTGCGCGGTCGGCTCCTTCGGCTTCGGCTCAATCAGGATCTGCCCCTCAAAACCGATCTTGTGCTTGTACTCCACCACAAGCGTCAGAAACCGGCCCATCTGGTCCAGCTCATGCCCCATGTCGGTGTTCAGCAGCGTCTCATAACCCTCGCGCCCGCCCCACAACACATAGTTGCTGCCGCCAAGCTGCTTAGTCGCATCCATGCAGTGCTTCACCGTCGTCGCGCTATAGGCGAAGACATCCGGGTCAGGGTTCGTCGCCGCGCCGGACATAAACCGCGGGTGCGAGAACAGGTTCGCCGTCCCCCACAGCAGCTTCGCCTTGCTGCCTTCCATCTTCTTCGCCAGGTACTCCACCATCGCCTCAAAGTTCTTCAGCGACTCCTTCAGGTCCGCCCCCTCCGGCGCGATGTCCCGGTCATGGAACGTATAGAACGGCAGACCCAGCACGCGGAACAGCTCAAACGCCGCATCGGCCTTCTCGCGCGCGCCTTCCATCGCATCCGCGCGAGTCATCCACGGCCGTACGATTGTCGGCGCGCCAAACGGATCGCTCCCATTCATCGCCAGGCTGTGCCAGTACGCCACCGCAAAGCGCAGGTGCTCGCTCAGCGGCTTGCCCAGCACCATCTGCTCTGCGTTGTACCAGCGATACGCTAACGCTTTATCGCTGTCCCGGCCCTCAAACCGTACAGTCTCCAGCTCACTGAAAAATGCCGCCATCGTCCTCTTCCCTCTCCACATCCCGGCAACGATGAAGCACTGTTTCTGCCAGCCTCACCGTTCGCGAGAATACGTTTCGATTTTCTTCAACGAAACAACTATATCAGTGCTTCGCAAATTCCCTTCCTTATCAGTGGAAAACACCTAACTTCCCATTCAGATACGCATCAGAGAGGGTGTATCTTTGGACTTACACCGATTTCGGCATCCATCAGCGACCCGTCAGGTTCTGACCCACTGCCCTAACCATCGCCCTATGTCAACACCCATCCCGACTCATCGCCAGCGCACCAAGGGCATGCAGCGCATCGACCTCGCGTACGCTGAGCTGGCCTCCAGTGAGGTCGTCCGCGACATCAATCGCGATGTTGTCCTTGAGCTCATCCGCACCCGCCAGCCTATCTCGCGCGCCGATCTCTCCCGCAGCACCGGCCTCCAGCCCAGCACCATCTCCTCCATCGCCGAGCAGCTTATCGGCGAGCGCTGGGTCATCGAAGGCCCCGCCGCCATCCGCCCGCGCGGCCGCCGCCCCACGCTGCTCTCCATCAACCCCAGTATGGTCATCGTCGTCGCGGACGTCCGCCCCGACCAGGCCATCGTCGGTGTCGTCGACCTCAACGGCCGCTTCCTCCAGCGCGAAGCCCTGCCCCTCGCCGCCGACCCCGAGCGCGGCGTCCGCAACCTCATCACCTGCATCGAGCGGCTCATGCCGAAGCACCCTGACAAGTCCTTCGAAGGCCTCGGCATCATCCTCCCCGGCCGCGTCGACCCCTCCACCGAGCAGCTCGTCCTCGCCCCCAACCTTCCCTGGGCGCGCTACGACATCAAAAAGGCCATCCAGTCCGCCATCAAACTCCAGGTTGAGATGGACAACGACGCCAACGCCTGCCTCCTCGCCGAGCTCTGGTTCGGCCGCATGGAAGGCGTCCGCAACGCCGTTCTCGTCACCATCACCGAAGGCGTCGGCGCAGCCATCCTCGCCAACGGCCAGCTCCTCACCGGCCGCTCCGGCCTCGCCGGCGAGTTCGGCCACCTTTGCCTCGATCCCAACGGCCCCATCTGCGGCTGTGGCCGCAAAGGCTGCTGGGAGGTCTTCGCCTCCACCCGCTCGGCCATCAATCACTTCCTGGAGCTTCGAAAACAGTCAGGCCGTCCCAACAGCCCCGTGCCCTCCAGCTTCGAGCTCATCAATATGGCCGAGAACGGCGACCCCGATGCCATCGCCGCCCTCAACCGCCAGGCACTCTATATGGGGCAGGGCCTCCGCATCATCGTCACCGCGCTCTCTCCGGAGGTCGTCCTCCTCAATGGCGGCCTCACCTCCGCATGGGACCGTTTCGGCCCCATCGTCGAAGCCGAGTTGGCTGACTCCATGCTCTCGGGCACGCCGCCACGCATTATCGTCACCAGCGATGTCGAACTGGCCCGTCTCCGCGGCGCCGCGGCCCTCGTTCTGCAGCGCCACGCCGGCTACAGCAAGTCCAACGCCTCCGACGGCAAACCCATCCGCCGCCCCCGCAACCCCAAAAAGACAGCCGCCTAGACTCACCCACAAAGGCTCGTCATCTCGACCCACACCACAGAAGTGTCATCTCGACCGAAGTCCGCGTTTTTTGCGGACGCAGCGGAGAGACCTGCATCTGCCGCAGCGATGCGCGAAGCGCGAGCGCACCCCTTGACACACCGATTACAATAGAAGCAGCAGAAACCCCGCTTAGGCGGGGTTTCATCGTCTCCGTGCTCTTTCTCATCTGAACACCTCGCCTCTCGCCCCACCCAAGGTAACCACCACCCCGGTTACGAACCTAACTCCAATCTGCTGCGGATCATAGCCCCAAGGGCGGGGGGAGGGCATGCAAAGCGATCCACAGACCACCAGCTAACTAATCGTTTAGTTCATCGTCTACTATGCTGTGAGCGGAACTCCCGCTCCCGCTCAACGATGCCGCCCAAACGCTCCATCACGCTGACCGAAGCCGAGCTCAGGCTCATGAAGCTCCTCTGGGTTCGTGGCGAGTCCGCCGTCGCCCAGCTCGTCGAGGCCGTCTCCGATCAGGCTCCGCTCGCCTACACCTCGGTTCTCACCACGCTCCGCATCCTCGAACGCAAGGGTTACGTGACACACCGGCAGGAAGGCCGGGCCTTCCTCTACAGCCCCTGCGTCGCCGAGCGCGATGCCGGCAGCTCTGAAGTACGTCACCTCATCCAGCGCTTCTTCGGAAACTCCCGCGAGCGCCTTCTGCTCTCGCTCCTGGACAACGGCGACGTCACTCCCGGCGAGCTCCGCCGCCTGAAGCAGCTCATCGCCGAAGCGCCCGACGATGCCCCCTTGAACACCGCGGAGCTGAACACCGAGGAGCCGAACGCATGAGCAACCTCCTCTACGTCGTCGCACCCTACACCGCATTGGCCGCCAGCGCTCTCATCGCGACCGCATGGCAGGGCACGCTGCTCGTTCTGCTCACGCTTCTCGGCATGCGCCTCTTCCCTGCCATCTCGGCTGCGGCGAGGTCTATCGTATGGCTCGCGGCACTGTTGCTGTTGGTGCTCCTCAACCTCGCACCCGTGCTCTACAGACCGGCAGCTTCCGCCGTCGCCCACGCACCGAGGCTGCTGCACATCGACCCACGCTGGAGCGTCGTGCTCGCCGGTCTATGGGCCGCTCTCTCCGTGCTTCGCTGCATCCAGCTCCTGCGCAGTGCTCACGCACTGCATGCGCTCACGCGCCGCGCAACCCCGCTGCCGATCGGGCCCTCGCTAGCCGCTCTGCTGCAGACAAGACGCGCCCAGCTCTGCACCTCCGCGGACGTCGACCGCCCCAGCGTAGTCGGCTTCTTCTCACCCAAGGTCCTTCTGCCACAGGATCTAGCCGCCAGCCTCTCCGCTTCGCAACTGGAGCCCATCGTTCGCCACGAGATGGAACACCTCCGCCGCTGCGACGACTGGACCAACCTCCTCCAGAAGCTCGCGCTGGCGCTCTTCCCGCTCAGCCCTGCTCTGCTCTGGGTGGAGCACCGCCTCTGCGATGAGCGCGAACTGGCCTGCGACGACGGCGTTCTCCGCGCCACCGCCGCCCGCAAGGCCTACGCAACCAGCCTCGCCACCCTCGCCGAACACTCTCTGCTCCGCCGCAGCCTCACCCTCGCACTCGGAGCCTGGGACAAGCCGACCGCGCTCGAACGCCGCATCCGCCGCATCCTCTACCGGCCCGACAGCCGCATGACACCAGGCATGACCGCAACCGCCGTCGCTCTCCTCATCGTTGGCGCGGCAGCAGGCTCCTGCATGGTCGCACGCGCCCCTCAGATCGTCAGTTTCACCACCGCACCGCACCAAAGCCCAACCATCCTGGCCTCAGCACCAACACTGACCGGCATAACCACTCCCCACATCGCGCTGGTCAAAGCCACCCTGCCGCAACGCACCACGACGCATCGCAGGTCAGCACGCCCCGTACTCCGCACGATCACGGCCACTCGCCCCCGCCCAGAGATGACCGTCCCACGTATAACCCTCACCCGCTGGCAACCGCCTGCAGCCGCTACCCCCTCCCAGCCCTCAGTCGGTGCCGTGGAGATCGACTTCGCCTACGCCGCCGTCCGTGTCCCGGATGGCTGGCTGATCATCCAACTCTAATCCCACACCATACCCCGGAGCACCTTCATGCCAATTAGAACTAATCAATTAGTTACAACTCTCCGACGAGCAATCATCCCCACCTCTCTCGCTACCACTTGTGCACTGGGAGCAGTGTTGCTGGTTAATCACAACGGAGTTCACGCCTCTGAAGTAACGGCCTCTCCACTCGACGATCACAGCGTCGCAGCACTCACCTCGCTGGATCAGGCGATGGAATCACTTGCTGCTCGGGTGACCCCGGCCGTGGTCAACATCGCAGTCACCGCCCGCGCACCTGAGCAACCTGTCTCTCAGCAGGGCCAGGTGCAAGGTTTGCCACCCGGACTCGAACAGTTCTTCGGTCAGTTCGGCGGTGGCCAAATGACGCCTCAGCAACCGCAGATTGAACATGGCATCGGCAGCGGAGTCATCATCTCGCCCAACGGATACATCATCACCAACGACCATGTCGTCGATGGTGCGACGCAGATTCGTGTCACACTCCACGACCGCCGCGTTCTCACGGGTAAGGTCGTCGGCGTAGACAAGCTGACCGACCTGGCAGTCGTGAAGGTCGATGCACACGATCTGCCAGCAATTTCGTGGGGAGACTCCTCGAAGCTTGAACCAGGACAAACCGTCCTCGCGTTCGGCAGCCCCTTCGGATACTTCCAGTTCTCCGTAACCCGCGGAATTGTCAGCGCAGTCAACCGCCAGAACCCCTACTCGGACGATGCTCGCAAACCCGGTGGCTACATTCAAACCGACGCCGCTATCAACCCCGGCAACTCCGGAGGCGCACTCGTCAATGCGCACAGTGAGCTTGTCGGCATCAACACCTTCATCATCTCCAACAGCGGATCGTTCGCCGGCGCCGGATTCGCGATCCCCTCTCAGATCGCTCGCGCCACCGCCGAACAGATCATCGCTCACGGCAAGGTTGATCACGGCTATCTCGGCATCAGCCTCAACGACGTGACACCCGACAATGCAAGGTTCTTCAATCTGCAGGATGCTTCGGGAGCTATCATCTCTCAGGTGACGCCCGACTCACCCGCCAGCCGCGCAGGCCTTCAGCAAGGTGACGTCATCGCTACGCTCAATGGGCAGAAGATGACGAACAGCAGCGCCCTACAGGTTGCAGTCAGCGAGTTGGAGCCGGGAGCCAAAATCACACTCGGCATCGTCCGGAATGGCAAACCTGAAACACGCGCCGTTACGCTCGGCGAGTTTCATTCACAAGATACTCAAACGGCGGACAACAGCGATGGCGGTGGTTCGCAGAGCGGCAAACTTGGACTAGCCGTAAGTGATCTGTCCCCCGATGCTAGAAAGCAGTTACAGATTCCAGCAACCGTCCACGGAGTTGTCGTTCAAAATGTTCGACCTGATAGCCCTGCCGATGATGCCAGCTTGCAACCCGGAGACATCATCCTGGAAGTAAACCGTAAGTCGACGACCTCTGCCGATCAATTCGTAGGAGACGTCCATCAGAACCCTGCGGGCAAGGATCTGCTGTTCCTGGTCTGGTCAAAAGGCAATGCAAGCTACCGCACAGTTCACCCTGACCTCGACAGTCAAAACGGTTAGCTAACAAGCTAAGCGAGGCCACGCCAGCTGCGTAGGCCTCGCTTACATCTTTAACTCGCGGGAATACACGCTTCATCAAATCTGTATTCAGATACCGACCAGCTTGCGGCGCGGCTTATTCCTCGGGATTCAGTAACAAGTACCAACGTTCAATTGCCTCGTGCTGACTTCCAGGCAAGGTAAGATGTCCTACCTTGCGACCAGGGCGAGCAGTCTTGCCATAGTCATGACGCCAAACGGCAGGAGTCGTGGCTGTTTCAGCTGCGCTCGGCATCTTGCCAATGCAATTCAACATGACCGTAGGAACACTATCTGTGCTGCCTAACTTCATTCCCAGGATAGCCCTGAGATGATTCTCAAACTGAGATGTCTTGGAACCTTCAATTGTCCAATGACCTGAGTTATGGACACGCGGAGCCATCTCATTCGCAACAAGCTTGCCACCCACTACAAAAAACTCTACAGCGAGCACTCCAACATACTCAAGCTCCTCAAGAGTCCTCTTTAGGTAGCCTTCTGCTTGGGATTGCATTGCATTTGTCACACCTGCAAATGGCACGGTGGAGCGCCGCAGAATCCCCTCACGATGTACATTTTCGATCAACGGATAAAAGACAATCTCGCCTGTTCGGCTTCGAGCGGCAATCAGAGAAACTTCCGCATCAAAACGGACAACCCCTTCAAGAACACAGGGAACTTTACCGAGATCTTCAAAGGCTCCATCCAGATCGCCGTCGCTATAAATGCGCTTTTGACCTTTGCCGTCGTACCCCATACGACGGGTCTTTAGAATCGCCGGGAACCCCAACTCCTGGACCGCGGAACGCAAATCCTGTACCGAGTCGACCGACCGGAACGGAGCACAGCTAATCCCACATGATTGAAGAAAGAGCTTTTCGGCGAGCCTGTCTTGCGCAATGCCAATTGCCCGCGCATTTGGCGCCAGCGGCAAGCCTTCTACAATCGAGATGTCAATATTTTCGGTTTCAATCGTAACGACATCGGAAGATTTAGCAAAATTAGCGACCTCGGAGGCATCCTCGAGGTCGACTGTTATTACCTTAGCAACACGGCTGGCGCAGTCACTCTCTTGACCGGCGCAAGACACCTCAACTAGTAGAGTTTTGGCCGCTTCAGCAAGCATCAGCGCAAGCTGTCCTGCACCAAGTATGGCGATACGACTTGGTTGAGTTTCACTCATTAGATTACGTCCGTGGATCTGAGTTCTTTAATACTGCCCTCGTCTGAGCGGATCGATATTTATCGAGAGCTTTCGAAAGACGTTGATTTTGAAACGCCAGCGTAGCAATAGCAAACAACCCTGCATTTTTGGCACCAGCCTCTCCAATAGCAAACGTCGCCACTGGTATTCCCGCCGGCATCTGAACAATCGAGAGTAAGGAGTCCAACCCCTCTAGCGAGCGGCTTTTTATCGGCACTCCTAGCACTGGCAAACTCGTTTTAGCTGCAATCATTCCAGGTAAATGAGCGGCTCCTCCCGCTCCCGCAATAATCAGGCGTAATCCACGTCGCTTTGCAGTTTCGGCATAATGCATCATTTTGTCGGGTGTGCGATGAGCGGAGACTACCTCAACCTCGTAGCTAACCTCAAACTCATCTAATATCTTCGCTGTTGCTTCCATCGTAGGCCAATCCGACTTCGAGCCCATGATGATCCCAACCACAACGCGGTTCTTCTTCAAAGGCATCATGCACATCTCCAGTTTTTCAGCACCTCTACGAAGGCCTGTTGTTCTAGTGCTTGCACCCTCTGTTTCAGCACCTCTACAGTGTCGCCTGGAAGAACCGGGCAATGCTTCTGGAGCACTACAGGTCCAGCATCTACTTCTTCGACAACTTGGTGAATCGTACAACCGGTCTCCTGAACACCGCTTTTAAGAACGGCCTCATGCACCTTCTCATTCATCAAACCTGCAAAGGCTGGCAGAAGCGACGGATGGACATTCAGCAGCCGCCCACGCCAAAACCGAACAAACTCCTCCGTAACAATTCTCATATACCCCACCATAAGGATGAGTTCTACGCGACGCTCGCTAAAAGCAGCACAGACTCTCCGATCAAATTCTTCGCGAGTGAGGTCAACTGGGCTGACGTGTAACGTGGCAACTCCGTATTTCGCTGCACGTTCAAGAATCGGCGCATGTTCTCGATTCGAAACCACAAGGACGATCTCTATATCAAGTTCGCCACACTCAATAGCATCAAGAACGGCTTGGAGCGCCGTTCCGCGCGTCGACCCAAGCACTCCTACTCGCAACTTCATTGCTGCCTCAAGCTCTTCATGTGCTCTACCCGTCGCCCAATTGACTCAGCCGTACCAATATCGCTGCGAAAAAAGAACGGACCGCCAATTGACCCTATCACCGAACTGCAAAGCCTCTCAGCCTCATTCAACGTATTCCCAACTCCCACAAACGCAAGAGTACGAGAACCTGTTGCCACAAGTTTCCCGTCTACTATATCGACTGCCCCTAGATACATCCGCACTCCCGAAGGGAGTTGTGTAGGTAGGCATATAGGATCTCCCTTTCGCGGTCCATCAGGATAACCTTCCGGTACGAGATAACGACATACACTGGCTTTGTTTTCAAATTGTACGTTGAGCGTTGACAGGTACCGCCCACCAATCGCACGACATATCTCAACAAAATCTGAACGTAGAAGCGTAAGGAGGTTCAGAGACTCTGGGTCCCCAAATCGGGCGTTATATTCGATCAGACGTACACCGTCTTTGGTCGCAATAAAACCACCATATAAGATCCCTTGATAAGGCGCACCACACTCACGAAAGAGCGCTTCGGCGACGCTCTCTGTAACATGTTGAGCATCGTTGATATCTTGATCGGTCAAAAATGGGAGCTTTAAATCGACGTCGCTATAGGACCCCATCCCCCCTGTATTAGGTCCTTTATCTCCATTGAAAGCACGCTTGTGATCTTGAACTGCAGGCATATGACATATGGTTTTTCCATCACAAAAGCTCATCAAAGAAAATTCTTCACCTTCCAATTTTTCTTCGATAACAAATGGACGGTTGTGCGCGACGAGATCTTGGCAAAACTTTATGCTGTCGCCGTATGACTGCAAGTGATCGCCACAGACTTTTACACCTTTTCCTCCAGCCAGTCCGTCATCTTTAATCACGTGCCGCATTGGCAAACGAGCCACTACATCCTCAACACCATCCATCGACTCGAATCGCTGGAAAAATGGATTACCCGGAATTGCATATTTTTTGAGCAAGAGCCTGGCAAATGACTTACTCGATTCGATACGCGCGAGATCACGTGTAGGCCCTACTACAGGTATTTGCGATGATTGAAGTGCATCAGCTACTCCGGCGGCCAACGGCGCTTCAGGGCCTATGATCGCTAGCGTCGCCGCAGCCTCTGTCGCAAATGTTGCTACATTATTAGGATCAGTGATGTCTCCCATTCTGTAGCTGGACGTCAATGTTTCGATACCAGGGTTACGAGCGCCACCGATACAAATCAACTCGGGCTTCTGAGGAGAGCAGGCTAGGGCTTCTGCAATGGCATGCTCCCTAGCCCCGGATCCGACAATTAAAATCCGTTCGCTCATCGCAGCTTACTTACCTCTTGCAATACGATTGACTCTAAAGGGCGAGGGTCTGGAACGAATGTGGCTCCCGTTATCATTTCAAACAGACGAATATACCGAGATGAAAGGTCAGCGATTAGCTCGTCAGATGGTTTGGGTAATTCCGCGTCGTTATAGGGATCACAACGCTCTCTAAACCATAATCTAAAAAATTCCTTATCAATCATCTCGGGCTCTTTGCCCAGCAACATTCTCTCCTCGTAGCTATCATATAACCAATAACGACTCGAGTCAGGGGTGTGGACCTCATCGATGAGTGTCACTTCCCCCGCCTCGTCAATACCAAATTCATATTTGGTATCGGCGAGAATCAATCCTCGTGTAGCTGCAAACCACTGCCCGTAGGAGAATAGCTTAAGAGCCGTGGACGAAGCTATTTCCCATTGTTCTGCGGTGAGCCATCCCTCATGGATAACTTCTTGCGCAGAGATCGGCCTGTCGTGCTTTGATTCCTTTGTCGTCGGCGTGACGATATTCTCTGGTAATTTCTGATTTTTATGTATGCCCTCGGGAAGCAAATGCCCACAATAGGTACGCGCTCCACCTTGGTACTGGGTCCAAATAGAAGTGTCAGTCGATCCAGTCATGTACCCACGTACCACAAATTCGATCGGAAGTACTTTGCACTTTCTCGCCAGAAGAGCATTTGCGTGTGGGCTAGAAATCACGTGGTTCTTGACAATATGCCGTGTCTGATCAAACCAGTAGAGCGATGTACGATTAAGCACTTGCCCTTTATAAGGAACCAGCCCGAGCATTCGGTCAAATCCACTCTGCCTATCTGTCGTAATCAAAAGCAGACGCCCATCACCTAAATCATATGTATCCCTCACTTTTCCAGAATACCTAGTGGAGGTTATTACTGATTCCAGGGCCGTTCCCTGCAAGCAGTGAGGAATAGCTGATATTAGTTCTTGTCGAGTCACTCTAATCCATCCTTAACCGAATTACTCAAACCGCACGCCGCCAGTTCCCTCATTCACTCGGCCTAACTCCCATACTTTAAGTTTAGGGAATGGCCTCAACACTGATGTGATATCACCAAGCAAACCATGAGGAGCTATCAATACAAGGCCAACTCCCATATTAAAGGTGCGGTACATTTCCGAATCCTCAACCTGTCCAAGTTGCTGCATCCAAGAGAAAACCGGTTGTGGTGTCCAGGTCGCGCGATCCACCGTACAGTACAACCCTTCGCGAATGATGCGCGGGATATTTTCGACCAGGCCGCCACCTGTAATATGGGCCATGCCTCTTATAGGTAGACCTGCATCTAAAAGAGCACGAACCGGTGCGACATAGTTAATGTGTGGCTCTAATAAGGCATCAGCAATAGATACACCAGCAAGCTCTACCGGCTTATCATCGATAGCGTGCTGCGCTAAATCGAATACTAATTTTCGAGCAAGAGAGAATCCGTTCGTGTGCAACCCGCTTGAGTTAATCGCATACAGCACATCGCCTGCGCAAATATCTGCGCCGTCAATCAGTTTTTTACGGTCGACAATGCCAGTTACAAATCCTACGACATCTAACTCATCGGGAGCGTAAACTGAAGGCATCTCCGCCGTCTCGCCTCCCACCAAAGCAATACCAGCATCTGCACACGCGTCGCTCATACCTCGTATGAGGGACTCTACAATCTCTGGTTCTACCTTATGTAATCCCAAATAATCTAAAAATGTAAGTGGCCGTGCACCCATAACAGCGATATCGCCTGCAACAGCTGCAACTAAATCTTGCCCCAATGCTTCATAGCGCCCGGCCATCACCGTCACCTTGGTTTTCGTTCCGACCCCATCAGTACTTTGAACCATTACTGGTTCCTCAATATCGGCAAGAGCGTCACGCAGGCTGAACAGCGCACCAAACGAGCCAAGCCCTGTTAATACCGCTTGTGAGTGCGTTTTTTTTACGTGTGATTTCATTCGCCGCACTGCTTCGTTGCCAGCTTCAATATCTACGCCTGCCGACCTATAATCGACCTTTAGTGTCAATTGCTCACCTCTTACCCAATCCATTTTCGAGCGTTATCAAAAATACGTTGCCAGGGGCTGTGTTTCACTTTCCGTGTCCACGTGTGCTGAACACCAAGTGCTATTCGCTCCGGATGTGGCATCAAAATAAGGGCGCGACCGTCGGCACTAGTTACGCCTGCCACACCTGCAACAGAGCCATTTGGATTTAGCGGATAACGTTCCGTTACAACTCCCGAGTTGTCGATATAGCGAATGCCAACCTGGGCGTTCTCGCTAATGGCATCCACATAACCCTCACCGTGTGCAACGATGATAGGAACCCTTGCACCTTTCATGCCGTCTAGAAATAGTGAGGTTGACTGCTGAACTTCTACCATGCAGAGTCTCGCTTCAAAACGAGAGGATACGTTACGTCCAAATCTGGGCCATGATTCCGCCCCTGGGATGATAGAACTCAGTTGGGACATCATTTGGCAGCCGTTACACACACCTAAAGAGAACGTATTGCCTCGCATAAAAAAATCAGCGAACATCGTCTTTAGCCGTTCATTGAAGAGTATGGTCTTCGCCCAACCACTACCTGCACCAAGTACATCACCATAGGAGAACCCCCCACAGGCGGCCAATCCAACAAAATCATTCAGTCGATAGCGACCCTCGATGAGGTCGCTCATATGAACATCAATCGCTGTGAATCCGGCGCGATCAAAAGCCGCCGCCATCTCGACCTGCCCATTGACTCCTTGCTCTCGAAGGATTGCCACATGCGGACGTCCAAAGTGAATGAAGGGTGCGCAAACGCGCTCCGAAAGATCGAAGGGAGCTGTCAACGAAAGCCCCGGCCGGTTTGCGTCACCCAATAGAGCAAACTCCTGAGCGGCACACTTAGGATTGTCACGTAAATTAGCGATATGAAAACTCGTCTCAGACCATAACTTCTGTAATTTCGAAAGGGCTTCAGTGTAGAGCTTCTGATCCTTTCCTTCTTTCTCTCGATCTATCGAAATAGAAATATTATCAGTGCTAACAACACGCGCAACACAGGAAACTCTCAGACCCGCTTCCCTGAGCTCGTTCTCGATGTCATCCCGATCTGAGTTGCGGACTTGCACAACCGCCCCCAACTCTTCGCTAAATAAGTTTGGAACCACATCATCTGGTACAAAGATCTCCAGCCCCATTTGCCCAGCAAATGCCATCTCCAGCAAAGTCACTAACAGGCCCCCATCACTACGATCATGATAGGCAAGGAGCCTTCCTTCTCGATTTAGCCGCTGCAAACGATCAAAGAAGCTCTTCAACATGGAAGGGTTTGGGGCATCAGGGCATTCACCGCCAACCTGCCCATAGACCTGGGCGAGGCACGACCCACCTAATCTGTTTCGACCTTCTCCAAGGTCAATCAGGAGCAATGCGCTCTCAATAGGCTCTAACACAGGTGTCAGCGTTTTAGTTACGTCGCTTACTGGCGCAAAACCGCTAACTACAAGGGACAAGGGCGATATCACTTGCTTATGCGCGCCGCCCTCTTGCCAACGCATCCGCATCGACATCGAGTCCTTCCCAACTGGAATAGCAATTCCCAGTGAAGGGCAGAACTCCATACCGACAGCTTTCACAGCATCGAATAGATCCTGATCTTCTCTACCCTCGCCGGCTGCCGCCATCCAATTAGCCGAGAGTTTTATGTCGCTCAATGATTCAATCGATGTGCCTGCTAAATTCGTAATAGCCTCACCAATCGCCATTCGCGCCGATGCTGAGGCGCTAATAATCGCCAAAGGCGTTCGCTCTCCAATGGCCATCGCTTCTCCGCGCAGTTGATCGAAGGAACTTAATGTCACCGCGCAATCGGCAACAGGTACTTGCCATGGGCCGACCATCTGGTCTTGCACCACCATGCCACCGACACTACGATCTCCAATGGTTATCAAGAAATTCTTCGAGGCAACCGTTGGAAGACGAAGTAATCGCTCCAATGCATCTTTGAGGTCGATACCTGAGGTATCAAAATCGGCAGTCTTACCTTCGACGCGTACAAATGAACGTTCCATCCGCGGAGGCTTCCCGAACAGCAACTGCATCGGTAAATCAATCGCTTTCTCATTACTGTCTTCGAGCTCTAAGTATTCCTCTCTCTTTGCGTGCCCCACAACAGCGAAGGGGCACCGCTCTCGCCGACAGATGGCTTCAAATGAAGCTAAGTTCTCCGGTGCAATTGCAAGCACGTATCGTTCCTGAGCTTCATTGCACCATATCTCCAATGGACTTAGCCCGTCTTCGCCCAGCGGAATCGCATTTAAGGCAAACGTGCCGCCACATCCGCCATCTTTAATCAGCTCTGGAAAAGCATTCGAAAGACCACCCGCGCCAACATCATGAATGAAAGCAATCGGGTTAGCATCACCCATTTGCCAGCAACGATCGATAACCTCTTGGGCGCGACGCTCCATCTCGGCGTTATCCCGCTGAACTGAAGCAAAATGAAGTTCTGTGTTCATTCCTCCCATGTCACTGGAAGCAGCGCCTCCACCCAGACCAATCAACATGGCAGGGCCACCTAAGGCGAGCAGTGCGTATCCCGGAAACATCGCGCCCTTTTCAACGTGATCCGCACGAATGTTACCTAGCCCACCCGCCAGCATGATCGGCTTGTGATAACCATAGTTCACGCCTCCGCTTTGCTGCTCATAGGTGCGGAAGTAACCGCATAGGTTTGGCCTTCCGAACTCGTTATTAAATGCAGCCGCACCCAACGGGCCTTCGATCATAATCTCAAGCGCAGATGCTATGTGCGCAGGTCTGCCGATAGTCTGCTCCCACGGCTGCGGAGCTTGAGGTAATAGCAGGTTGGAGACGGTGAAACCGCATAAACCTGCCTTCGGCTTCCCTCCTCTTCCCGTCGCGCCTTCATCTCGAATCTCCCCGCCCGCACCTGTGGCTGCACCGGGCCATGGAGAGATCGCTGTCGGATGATTGTGCGTCTCTACTTTGAGCAGAATATCTATCTCTTCCTCATGTGAGCGATAGACGCCATCGACATCAGGGAAATAGCGGCCACCTTGCCATCCACGGATCACCGCCGCATTATCGCGATACGCCGAAAGCACGTTTTCGCTCGAATGTGCATAGGTGTTGCGAATCATCTGGAAAAGAGAATGCGGCTGTGCGACACCATCGATCGTCCATGTTGCATTGAAAATCTTATGACGGCAGTGTTCACTGTTAGCCTGCGCAAACATATAGAGTTCCACATCGGTAGGGTTTCGCCCAAGCCGAGAAAACTCTTCTACGAGATATTCGATTTCATCTTCTGCCAGCGAAAGCCCGAGTTGACGATCAGCTTCCCTGATCGCCGCCGCTCCGTATTCAAGCACCTTAATATGTACAAGCTTTTTAGGTACACGCGGGGCAAACAGAGTAACCAGCTCTTCAACACCTTCGAAAAAGACACTCTCCGTCATACGGTCATACAAAGCAACCGACGAAGCTGTCAGATCTCGAGCATTCGTCACGCAGATCTCTCGAGCACGCTCTACACGTGAGATACCTGCGAAGCCAGTGTTATGCAGAATTTCCGTAGCCTTGCTGGACCATGGCGACCGAGTACCGACACGCGGCCCAATCCACAGCTTCGCTCCCGGACTGGCGACAGGAGCTTCTCTAGTTACCTCAAGTAGATCTTCCAGTCGAGATTCATCAACGATCTCATCTTTACTCGCAAGTTGGAGTAAGTAGATATAAGAACTCGATACTATACGCGCTTCGTCATCGATATTTCGAAGTCGAGATGTTAGCCGTTCAAGTTCGAACGGGGTCATCGCCGCTTGTCCGCGCAGAATGCGAACTACAGGGCTAGATATGTGCTGCAAGGTTTCTTGAGATATGACTGGCGACATCTTCCGTCTGCTTGGCTGTGTCGTTGCGCTGGCGTTCCAGCAGGTTCAAGTATTCCTCGGTGATGTCTCCTGTCACGTAGACACCATCGAAGACGGAGGTATCAAAATGCGAAAGCCCAGGACACGCCTCGGTGATAGCGCTCTTGAGATCGTCTAGATCTTGAAAGATCAACTCATCTGCGCCGATCTCACGTGCGAGTTGAGGCACATCTTTGCCGGTTGCGATCAATTCCGATCTTGCGGGCATGTCTATACCGTATACGTTCGGAAATCGAACTGGCGGCGCTGCCGAACAAACGTAGACCTTCTTGGCCCCCTGCTCGCGGACCATCGCGATGATCTCTTTGATGGTCGTGCCCCGCACAATTGAATCGTCGACCAGCATCACATTCTTGCCTTTGAACGCCTGCGGTATGGGGTTCAATTTCCGGCGAATCGACTGCTTGCGCATAGCTTGGCCTGGCATGATAAACGTCCGGCCTACATAGCGGTTTCTTACAAGTGCGTCGCGGTACGGCAAGTTCAGGCGAGTTGCAATCTCCTGAGCGGCGATTCTACTCGTCGAAGGAATAGGGATCACCACATCAATCGGAAGATGTGCCCACTCACGCTGAATCTTAGCGGCAAGCTTCGTGCCCATGTTGATGCGGCATTGGTATACCGAAGCTCCATCCAAAACAGAGTCCGGTCTGGCAAGGTAAACGAATTCAAAGAGACAGGGTGCCTTCTCGTGTGCCAGAAGACTCACGTGGCGGTGGACTTCACCTTCCATATCAATGAAGATGACCTCACCAGGTTCGAGGTCATGGTGAAGATCGAACCCACTTACCTGGAGAGCTACACTCTCGGACGCAATCATGTACTCCATGGAACGCCCCAGATCGCGAAAGCTCCCCGTATCGCGTGTTCCAAAGATCAGAGGGCGAATTCCATGCAGATCGCGAAAGGCCACCATCCCTACTCCTGCGATCATCGAGACGACGGCATACCCGCCCTTGCATCGCCGATGGACCTCTTCCACTGCGGCAAAGACATCGAACTCATTGGGATGTACAGCTCCGCGTCGCGCCATCGCATGGGCGAACACATTCAACATGACCTCGGAGTCGGAGTTTGTGTTCAGGTGCCGCATGTCCGTCTCGAACAAGCCATCCACGATCTCCGAGACGTTCGTCAGGTTCCCGTTATGCGCAAACACTATTCCATAAGGGGAGTTCACATAAAACGGTTGAGCTTCGGCGACGGAGGAACAACCGGCGGTGGGATAACGCACGTGACCGATCCCGTTGTTTCCGAGCAGACGGGCCATGTTCGTCGCGTCGAACACATCGGTAATCAGCCCTTCCGCTTTCTCCAGGTAAAACTTCCCCTGATAGCAGGTAGCAATGCCAGCGGCATCCTGCCCGCGGTGCTGCAGCATGGAGAGTGAATCATAGATTACCTGGCTGACCGGACTATGTCCGAAGACGCCAACGATGCCGCACATAGGTCCTCACTGCCGTTCGGTCACTGGGTAGAAGGGTAGTTCGCGCGCAAAAGTTACAAGACTATTATCGCCGAGAATCGTGAGGAAAATCGACCGTTTACCGGCAACCGGGCAGATCGCTGATCTTGGCCCAACAAAGCCGGGCGTAGACTGTTGGAACGATGCGACGCCTGCTGAGTTTTGTCTTGCTGCTGATCTTCGGTCTCCCGACCGTTGCGGCGGCACTCGGCGGCTCCTCTGATCCTGACTCTCTTCTGCCTGCGTGCTGTCGCCGGAATGGCGCCCACCACTGCATGATGTCTCAAGCAGAGATCGACGCACTTCTGCATGGAACGCACTTTACCAGTCTACGCAGCAAGTGCCCGTACTACCCCACCGCGGCTACTCCCTTGCAGCACCAGCAACTGGCATTTCGGGCGAACGGGGCCATCTCCGTCAGCCTGATCTCAATGCCTGTTCGTATCGGCCAGATACGGGCATGGGCACGTGTTGCTGAACGCGGTGCGCGCCACAAGCGTGGCCCTCCGCATAGCCTCCTCTAATTCCCTGCCTCAGCAAAGCCCTGCCCTGCCGCTATGCGCGGGCGTCCTTTGCTGTTCCCTATTCAGGAATTTGTCCCGTCAGCTAATCCGCTGACCTCGAGGAGCGCTATGCGCAAACTTGCACTACAAGCTCTCGTTTTAAGTCTGCTGCTAACCGCAGCAGCCTACGCGGCCATCTTTGGCCAGATTCATGGCGTCGTTCATGACCCCCAGCACCGTCCCATCGCCGGCGCAACTGTCGAGCTCCACGCCGCCAACTCCGCCTTTACCCAAAGCACAAACACCGCGGCCGACGGCTCCTTCACCTTCTCCAGCATTCCGCTCGGCGACTACTCCATCACCGTCGGCGCCAAAGGTTTCGGACGCGAAAAAGAAGCTCTCACCCTCGCCTCTGACACCTCCCCCATCCTGCATCTCGAGCTTCCCATCGCCGCCGCGCAGGAGACCGTCACCGTCAGCGCCGCCGCCTCCAACATCAACACCGTAACCCCCACCACCCTCGTCGATCGAACCGACATCGCCGAGACCCCCGGCGCCGACCGCAGCAACTCCATGGCCATGATCACCGACTACACACCCGGCGCCTACATGACCCACGACATGCTCCATATGCGCGGAGGCCATCAAGTCAGTTGGCTCATCGACGGCGTCGAAATCCCCAACACCAACATCGCCTCCAACCTCGCCGCGCAGATCTCACCGCGCGACATCGACTACCTCGAAGTCCAACGCGGCAGCTACTCCGCGGACACCGGCGACCGCACCTACGGCGTCTTCAACGTCGTCCCCCGCACCGGCTTCGAGCGCGACCGCGAAGCCGAGCTCGTCCTCACCGCCGGCAACTTCGCCCAGACTGACGACCAGCTCAACTTCGGCGACCACACCGAAAAGCTGGCCTATTACGCCTCCCTCAGCGGCAACCGCAGTGACTACGGCCTCGCGCCGCCCATCGGCCAGGTCGACCACGATGCCACCAACGGCGCCGGCGGCTTCGCCTCCCTCATCTACAACCGCACTCCGCATGACCAGTTCCGCCTCGTCTCGCAGCTGCGTCACGACTTCTTCCAGATCCCCTACGACCCTGACCCCAACGACTTCGAAAACCAACAATACGATTCCAGCGGCCTCCGCGACTCACAGAACGAACTCGACGGCCTCACCGCCTTCTCCTGGCTGCACACCTTCAATGCCTCCACCGTCTTCCAGGTCTCTCCGTTCCTCCATTACAACCGCGCCGACTACAACCCCAATCCCAACGATCAGCCCACAGCCACCACCGACAACCGCTCCTCCACCTACGCCGGTGCTCAGATCACCCTCAACACCGTCTTCAAACGCAACGACATCGAAGCCGGTATCTACTCCTTCGGCCAACACGACAACTACTTCTTCGGCGTCACCTTCAACGACGGCAGCGGAACCGCTCCCATCGCTGAGCCTGACTCCGCCAACGGCGGTGTCGTCGAAGAGTTCATCACCGACAACTACAAAGCCACTGACTGGCTGACCATCATTGCCGGCCTCCGCCAGAGCCACTTCCAGGGAGCCTTCAGCGAAAACTACACCGATCCTCGCGTCGGTCTCGCCATCCGCATCCCCAGGCTGAACTGGGTCTTCCGCGGCTTCTACGGCCGCTTCTATCAACCGCCGCCGCTGGTCACTGCCGCGGGGCCGGTCCTCGCCTTCGCCAACGCCAACAACACGGCCCTCGTCCCACTGCACGGCGAACGCGACGAGGAGCACCAGTTCGGCGTGCAAATCCCATACAAGGGCTGGCTCCTCGACGCCGACACCTTTAAAACCCGCATCAACAACTTCCTCGACCACTCCAACATCGGTGACTCCAGCATCTACTTCCCCGTCACCGTCGACGGCGCCCTCGTCCGTGCGTGGGAGCTGACCCTGCGCTCGCCACGCCTCTGGCACTTTGGGCAGGCCCACCTCGCCTACTCCAACCAGATTGCCGAACAGCGCGGCAACATCACCGGCGGCCTCATCTGCACCCCCATCGGTGACCCCGCCTGTGACGCCGGCTTCGACTACACCCCTGTCGACCACGACCAGCGCAACACCCTCAACGTAGGCTTTAATGCCTCACTCCCCTGGCATGCCTACGCCTCCACCAACGTCTACTATGGCTCCGGCTTCGTCAACGGTGACCCTGACCCCACAACCCCCTATCCCAACGGCTACCTGCCCCAACACACCACCTTTGACCTCTCAGTTGGCAAAAACTTCGGGGAACGCTTCTCGGTCTCCCTTACCGACGCAAATGCCGCTAACCGCCGCGTCCTTCTGGACAACAGCCTCACCTTCGGTGGTTTCCACTTCAACGATCCCCGCCAGTACTACGGAGAGGTGCGCTACAGGTTCAAATACTGATCGCGCCCTTGACACGACCCGTACAATAGAACTGACAGAGAACCCCGGCCAAGGCCGGGGTTCTCCATTTCAACCGCTCTCCCGCCCGCTACTGCTCCATCGCAGCAAGCAGGCAAAATTGGCGGCGGAAGTAACCACGAAACTGGTTACGAGGCTAACTTCAATCCGCTGCGGATCTTAGCCCCCAAACAGGGGGGGAGGGTCGCCGCCATCACGGTCTGACGACGGAGTAGGCTCGCAGGAAGCCGTTTGAGAGCGATCAGAAGTTGAAGGCGAGGCCGCCCTGGATGCCACGCGGAATCTGAGCGAGGAAGAGAGTGTGGCCATCCGGAGCGAGGAAGGGCTGGTAGCCCTGCTCCAGCAGGTTGGTCGCCTCAACTACCGCGTCGATGCCCTGCGGAAGGAAGCGGCCGCACCAGAGTCGCTGACGAAGGAAGAAGCTGAGATAGGCCTCGTCCGGCATGTTGTTGTAGGCATTGACCTGGGTGAGGGTGCGATTGGGCTGCCAGCGGTACTCCGCCTTGACTGAGGTGCCGGTGTGGAGGACCTTGCCACGGATCGCAACGCTGGCCGCCGAGGCGGTCTGTGCCGTGAGATTCTGCTGGAGGTCCTGAACCGGAGGAGCGTCGCCGCTGGCGGTCATCGCCGTGCCAAGGTCGTACTTGACCCAGGTGGAGAGCGCGGGAGTGAGCGGGTGCATCCAGGTGGCGCTCACGCCGCGGGCGGCGAAGCCCTGCGTGGCGACCTGAAAGGTACCGGTGGTAGGATCTGCCACGATACCGGTCTGCTGGAGGTCCGAGCGCACCATCATGCCGCTGCCACCGACGGCCTCGTAGTTCAGGTGGTCGATGTAACCGCTGACGGTGACGACATCCTGACCGAGACGGCGGCTGACGGCGAGCTCATTGTGCGTGCCCTGATTGCCAAGCGGCCGGCCCTGAGCGTCGGATACAGCGGTAAGTTCGGGCTTGAGACGGTCGAGGTCGTCAGCGCTCTGCACCTGGCGGGAGGTGGCGTAGCGGTACTCGACCACGACGTTGTCCGTGGGCCTCGCTGTGACGTGCACGTAAGGCTGGGTATGGATGCGGGTGGCTTCGAGCCGCTCCGCCTCAATAAGGGTGCCGACGTCGATCATGACCGCATCGCCAAACTGGAGTTTCTGAGCGCTGGCGAGGTCGAGTACCTCAAAGCCGGGGCCGAAGCCGGGCATGCTGCCATTCGCAAGTTCGGGATGCGACTGGAAGCCGGTGACGAGGCGGGTGCTGCCGCCGAGCATCGACTGGCGCTCATAACCGGCGGTGACGGCGACCGAGGGGCCGGGCGAATCGACGCTCTGGGTGTTGTTGCCGATATCGGCGCGGAGGACGGCGCCATCGCCATCACCCATGGTACGGCTGAGGAGCAGGGCCTGGTGCATGCCGCCATCGCCAAAGGTGCCATCGCCGTTGGTGACGGTGACCCGGCCTTCGGAGATCGGTTTGGAGGCGGTCTCAGAGCTGGAAGAGATGCTGAGGCCGTCCTCTGGGTCGACGAGGCGAAGGAGCGGACGGTTGGCAGTGGAGCGGAGCGCCCACTTCCAGTCGTCTACCGGCTCGTCGGCACGACGGCGCTGGGCGGGCAGCCAGTTGTCCGCATCGAAGATGGTGTTCATGGTGAGGTTGACGATGGACTGGACACCGGGCTGGAGGCGCAAGTTGCTGCGCAGGGTGGGCATAAAGAATGCTGCCGAGGCGCGAAGTTGATATTTGCCGGGGAGAACGGAGGGAAGGATGTAACGGCCATGCTCGTCGCTAAAGGCTACGGCGATGGTGGTGGCGTCGGCGGCGAGAAGCTCAACCATCGCGCCTAGCTGCGGAGCACCGTGGGCATCGCTGATGACGCCGGAGACTGCAGCGGGGGTATTCGTAGCGCGAGGTGGCTTCGCTGCGCAGGGCAAGACCAGCCCCAGCAGCGTTGCAATCGACATCAGACCCGGTACGAATCGTTTCACCGCGCTTGACAACCTCGTGTGCGCGCCTACGGCTCTCCAAAAGTCCGTTCAGCTCGTGCAAAACCGACCGTTGGTTGTCCTGAAAAGAGCCGCATCACGCTTTCGTGTCGTGCGTGCTGTCTGCCCTGCCGCCGTGCCTGAAACCGGCGGCGCTCCATGAACAACTTCAGTCATTCAGACTACTGCGGAACCGCGGAATTCTCAACTGCGCGAACCACAATCCCTACTTCTTTAAGACGCCGGAAACGAAGCGCGGGGCCGCTTCGCCCGGTTTACTGCTCGACGATGAACGGGGCGCTCTGGGCGATGGCCTGCTTGGTGACCCCGTCATTGACCTTGATGGTGACCTGATAACGGCCCGGATCGAGACTGGCGAGTGGCATGCTCTTCTCCAGCGTGACCTGATCGGCGTTGGGGTTCATCTTGGACGCTAACTCGGACATATCGAGAATCTGCTTGTTGGTTGCGAGGTCAAGCACCTGGTATTCGATGGTCGCGTCGTTCTTCTTGCTGTCGTTGATGCCGAGGTTGTAGACCTGCATCCAGAAGTTCAGGTTCTGACCGCGATGGAAGACGACCGGGGTAGAAATCGTAGCCGGAACGCGAGGAATGACCTTGGTGTTGCCGATGACGAAGTTGCCGGCGCCTACGTCCTTGGTGGGCACACGCTCCATGGAGCTGGCGAGGATGAGCGAAGAGGATGCAAGGCGGTCATCGTCATACTTGGGCACGTCCACACTGCGTCTCCAGACGCCGACGTGATCGGGGTTGTTGACGTCCTTGATGGCGATCTCGACCTTGTAACGGCCCGGGGGCAACGGCAATGCCTTCCAGTAGACCGACTGATTGTTCTTGGTGCGTTGCAGCAGGTCGCTGGGGGTTTCGACCGTAACCGTATCCTCGAATGTCTGGACAACGCGGTGGGTCATGGTGCTGACACGGCCGAGGATATTGACGACTCCCTTGGAGTCGCCGTCCTTGGTGGTGTAGGTGATGTCTCCGTTGCGGATCTCGAGAGTGACTGGCACCATGACAGTCTCGTTGGTCAGCTTGACATAGTCGGTGCGGACATCAAAGAGGAACGGCGGGCCGGTGAGGATCTTCTCCGAGGCGAGGAACTGGTCGAGGTCGGCGAACTTGATCGGCGGGGGGGCGAAGAGCTTGGCGAAGGTGTCGAGGCGGTCAAACTGCTTGCTCTGCTGGCTGGAGGCGAGCGGACCGTTGCCAAGCTGCTCAAGGCCGCCGCCGGAGAAGCGGTCAGCCTTCTTGGCTTGGCCTTCCTCTTCGTACTGGGTGAGGCCGGCGCCCGGGACGTGCTTGAGGGCGTCCTTCTCGGAGCGGTCGATGGTGGCGTGGTAGTCGCCGCACATGCAGGTGTCGACAAACTCAATGTCGATGTTGTCGCCGATGCCGGCAAGATAGCGGTAGTGCCACACTTCAAACGGGAAGGTAGAGGTGTTGCCGCCGCCCTCTTCCATGGGACGGTCGTAGCTGCCGCCGGAGGGGTGGGAGTCGATGGAGTCGGGCTTGCCGTAGGCGATGTAGATGTGGCCGCGATCGGTCATCCAGCCGGGCTTGCCGGCGGCGAAGTGCTCGTTCGCGTAGGCGATGCGGGCGTAGTGCTCGTCCTTGTACTCGTTGTCGGGAGAGTCGGGATTGGGGTTGCGGCGGAGCCAGAACTGCTCGATGAACTGATCGCGCTCCTCGTCGTTGGAGAGGCTCTTGAAGGCCTTGGCCTCCTCGTCGGTGATGATCCAGCGGACATCCTCGTCGAGCCACTTCTTGTACTCACCCTTGAGCTCTGCGCGGGTGTTCTTGACACGCTCACGCTCCTCGCGGTCGGAGAGGCGGCGCTTCAGGGGGTCGGGCTTCTCCGGGGTGGGTGGAACCTTGACGACCGAGCCGTTGTCCTGCACCGTCTGCTGCTGGCCGGGCTGCTGCACCACTGCGGCAGGTGCCTGGTCCTGCGCCTGGGCGATGAACCCGGTGCAGGTGAAGCTAACCAGCGCAATGCCAGCGAGTAAAAAGGTACGATTCGGTGAGTTCATGGGCTGCCGCACTCCTGTTTCTAGACGGTTTCATTCTAGACTCCCGGGGCTGCACATACAAGACGCCAGGCGGTGGCACTGTTATGATCAGCCAAGGACTCTCTGTCTCGAACATGGTCGTATTGGTCCGACGTTCCGCCCGTAAATACGTCATACCCTTCAGAGGCAGTTAAAGCCGTGGAACCAAACCCGGTTCGCCAGCGTAATTAGCGATAATCGGGCCGCTCGCGATATCCAAAATTGAGCTCAACCGGAAAGCATTGCTTCTGATGAACGGAAAGAAAATCCTCTTTTTAGTCCTGGGTCTGGTCGCGATCGTCGGCCTGGTCGTCGGAACGTGGCTGCATAGCCGGTCGAATGTGCTGGCGGTGACGACGGCGAAGGCTGTGCGCGAGGACCTCGACGCGAATGTGAGCGGCACCGGGCAGATCCGTCCGAAGACGTTTGTGAACGTCGGCGCGACTGCGTTTGGGCGGATCACGCACCTGTATGTGAAGGAAGGCGACCACGTGAAGGCCGGCGACATCCTGGCCAAGGTGGAGAGCGTGCAGCCGGAGGCGACGGTGTCGGCACAGAAGGCGGCGATCCAGGCGTCGGAGACAGACATCAACTCGTACATTGCGGCGGAGAAGACCGCGGTAGCGAACGTGTCCGAGGCCAAGGCGGACCTGCAGCAGAAGCAACTGGACTACACGCGCGCCAAGGAGTTGTACCAGGACCAGTTGATCGCCAAACAGGACTATGACGCGAAGGTGGCGGCCTACAACATGTCCGAGGCGACGCTGCAGCAGCGCAATGCGGCAGTGGCGCAGGCACTGGCGCAGACAGCATCCGCTCGCGGGCATATGGACCAGGCCGTGGCCAGTCAGCGGGCGAACTACGACTCGTTGGACAAGACGGTCAGCCGCGCGCCGTTCGATGGACTGGTGACGAACGTGCCGGTGCGCGAGGGCGAGACAGTGGTTGTGGGCATCCAGAACGCGGAGGGCTCCACACTGATGACGCTGGCCGATATGAGCGTGATTACGGCCGAGGTGAAGGTGGATGAGACCGACATCGTGAACGTGGCGCTGGGGCAGCCTGCCGATGTGACGGTGGACGCTCTGCCGGGCAGGGTCTTCAAAGGACATGTAACCGAGGTAGGCGACCAGGCGCTGCTGCGCACGACCGGACAGGCGACCTCGACCTCAACGACTGGCACCGAAGAGGCGAAGGACTTCAAGGTAGTGGTAACGCTGGACGGCATCAGGGACAATGGGACGCAGATCCCTGACCAGCTGCGGCCGGGCCTCTCCTGCACGGCGAAGATCACGACGGCGCACAAGCCGGATACGCTGACAATCCCCATCCAAGCACTCGTGGAGCGGGACGCGGCAAAGGAGGCGGAGCTGTTCAAGAACAACGGCAAGGTTTCCCCGACAGCAGCACCGACCGACCCAGGTAAGGCTGTTCCGCTGGTGCAGGGCGTGTATCTGCTGGTGGACGAGAAGAACCGCCTGCGGGTGAAGTTTGTGCCTGTGACGACCGGCGTAACCGGCACGACGGACATCCAGGTGCTCTCCGGATTGAAGCCCGGCGATGAGCTTGTGACGGGCCGGTATAAGACGCTTCGTATTCTGAAGAGCGGTCTGGCTGTGAAGCGTGACAACAGTATTGCCGCACCGATTGTTGACGACAGCACCAGCTAATTTCAGTTCCCTGCTGCTTGGCACTGCACCTTTGGAGGTATCCATGGCCCTCGACACTCTCGACCCAACCGTTCCCGACCATACTGAGCACCGCACAGGCAGCAACGCCGACGGCCCGCATGACGGCGATGTGATCGTGACGAACAACCTGTGGAAGACCTACGAGATGGGCGACCAGCTAGTGCATGCGCTGCGGGGCGTGGACATCCGCATCCGTCATAACGAGTACGTGGCGATCATGGGGCCGTCAGGCTCGGGCAAGTCGACGCTGATGAACCTGCTGGGCTGCCTGGACTCGCCGAGCGAGGGCCAGTACTGGTTGAACGGGCACGATGTTTCGAGCCTGAACGACGATGAACTGGCGCGCATCCGCAACAAGGAGATCGGGTTCGTCTTCCAGACGTTCAACCTGCTGGCGCGCGCGACTGCGCTGCACAACGTGGAACTGCCGCTGATCTACAACGGCACGCCGGCAGCGGCGCGGATCGAACGGGCGAAGCATGTGCTGGAGAGCGTGAACCTGGGCAGCCGCATGATGCACAAGCCGAATGAACTCTCTGGCGGCCAGCGGCAGCGTGTGGCGATTGCGCGGGCGCTGGTGAACAACCCGTCGATCATTCTGGCCGACGAGCCCACGGGCAACCTGGATTCGAAGACGTCGGTGGAGATTATGGCGCTGTTCGACGAGTTGCAGGCGCGCGGCAACACGATCATCCTGGTGACGCATGAGCCGGACATCGCGGAGTTCGCACACCGCATCATCTCGATCCGCGACGGCTCGGTGGAGTCCGATGGGCCGAGCAACCGGATGCGGCATAGCCAACAGTAACGAGATCGACGCTGGGATTGTCCGCTTCGCTCATTTTGTGAGTAAGACATTGATAGATCGCGACATCCGCATCTGGAAGCGCAACCTATTGACACGCTGCGCCACAACATTCTGCCGGAACACGCATCTAAACTAGAGGCATGGCGAAACGACGAGCCTCTTTGCTTCTGACTGCTTCACTGCTTCTTTTCCTCGTTTGCCAACGTGCGTCCGCAGATGCGCGCTTTGACCTGGTGGGGCCGAAGATCGATGTCCGCGTGACCCGCAGCGGGGTGACGCTGCCGATTGCCGCAGTGCCCAACCTGCAGCCGGGAGACCGGCTATGGATCCATCCTGACCTGCCGCCGACCCAATCGGTGAAATACCTGCTGATTGTGGTGTTTCTACGCGGAACGACCAATCCTCCGCCCCCGGAGTGGTTCACGCGCATCGAGACATGGCAGAAGAGCGTGCGCGAAGAAGGCATGTTCATCACGGTGCCACAGGAGGCGCAGCAGGCGGTGATGTTTCTGGCCCCCGAAACGGGAGGCGATTTTTCGACGCTGCGGTCTGCCGTACAGGGACGACCTGGAGCGTTCGTCCGAGCCTCGCAGGACCTGCTCGAAGCCGGCTTTGAGGAGGCGCGGATAGAGCGCTATATCGCCGACATTCGGCGTGTACCGCCAGCCGACCCGGCGGAGCTGCAGAAGCACTCCGACCTGCTGGCGCGGACGCTGGCGCTGAAGCCCAACGCCGATTGCTTCAAGCGGTCGGTGGACACACAGTTCACGTGCCTGACGCAGTCGGGATCGCAGATTGTGCTGGACGATGGGCATGGGCAGACGATCAGCGACACGCTGAATGGACCGGCGTCGGACCTGATTGCACAGGCGAGCTTCACGCAGGCGGCAGGTGGCGGTTTGTACTCGGCGTATGTGGGCGCAATTGTGGACGTGGTGCGCATCATGGGCAATCTGCACACGGCGCAGTACCAGTACATTCCGGCGATCAGCTTTCCGCAGGCGGAGCAGATGAACCTGCGGTTGAATACCCCGCCGTCTTTTCATAATCCGAAGTCGGTGCTGGTGATTGCGCTGCCCGCGGTGCGCGCAGCGGTGCTGCCCCCGCTGCGGACGGCCGACCCGAACCATGTCGCGTGCATGATTCAACCGTCGGTGACGCTGCCGGTGGAGGGGGCGCCGCTGGTGTTCTCGGCTGACTTTGCGCACAACATGGTGCTGCATCTGAACACGCCGCCAGGTGCTCCCGTGGAGGCGGATATCCCGCTGACTCCGGATGCTTATTACGGAGGGCTGGTGTTGCAACAACTGCCGAAACATCACGTCCCCCTGACGGATACACCGCCGGGGCCGCGGCCCTTGGATGCGCAGCGCGGTGGCAACGCTGCTGCGCCGGCGAAGAAGCCGACCGAGCCGGAGCCGGTATTGTTGACGGGGACCGTGCAGGGAATGTGGGGATTTGACCGCTTCAGCGGGCCGACGCTGCCGCTGCAGCAGCTGCCAGGCAGCGGCTGGCACATTGTGACGCGGGGCGGAAGTGGAGATCTGATTGCAGGCAAGAAGACCGAGCTGCTGCTGGCCTCGACCGGCACGGCCTGTGTACATACGATCACGGCGCGGCCGAATGGGACGAAGGCGAACATCCGCATCCCGTTCAAGGCCGAGCCGCTGACGCGTCCGCCGGACACGGACTCTGCAACGCAGCCACCGATTGACCCATCGGCTCCGCTGTCGGATGTGCTGTCACTGGCCGTGCCGGTGGATCAGAACATTACTCCGGGCGACCTGAACCTGAGCATCCAGCAGTATGACCAGCCGAAGCCGGACGAGGTAGCGGCACGCACCTTTGCGGAGCCGGCGACGGTGACGTCCGTGGAGCTGCATGCGGGAGATCGTTTGGTTGAGTTGACCGGGACGCACCTGAACGAGATCAGCCAGCTGACGCTGGGCGACTTGTCCTTCGCGCCGACAAGCAGCGGGCTTACCGATGTGGATTTTCTGGAGCTGACGCTGGGGCAGAACACCCCGCCGCCTTCAACACACCAGGGAGAGAAGCTGATGGCGAGTCTGAGCCTGCGCGATGGGCGCGTGCTGACGGTGCCGGTGACAGTCTCCGCGCCGCGGCCCTCGGTGAGCCTGCTGTCGAAGACGGCGACGCCAGACAAGTCGATCGTTCAACTGACGAACCCGGATGACCTGCCATTGAGCTCGCAGCTGACGTTTACGCTGAAGAGCCAGAGCCCGTTTCCGCGCAATGGGGAGATTGAGATCGACACGCTGGATGGGACACTGCGAACGGTGCTGACGCTGGCGCCCTCGGGCGGCCTGCTGCTGCAGGATCCACACACGGTAGTGGCGACCCTCGACCCGCTGCGTTCGTTTGGACCGAGCGCGTTTGGCGCGCTGCACCTGCGCGCGATCTATCCCTCGGGGATGGAAAAACCGATTACAACGCGGCCAGGTGTTCCTACTCAGAACGGCGAGATTGCGGCGCGGCTGACGGAAGACCTGTCGCAGGGTGCGATGGATGCAGCCGCACACCCCGCTGCGGAGCGCAATCCGGACGGCACGCTGAAGACAACCACGAACGATACGGCGAGCGTGAGCGACTGGGTGCCGCTGGCGACGCTGGTGCGGCTGCCCAAGCTGACCCAGCTGCAATGTCCGGCGGAGGTGACGCAACCTTGTACGCTGACGGGCAGCGATCTGTTCCTGGTGCAGGCGGTATCGAACGACCCGGCGTTTGAGAGCCCCACGGCGGTCCCAGACGGGTTTACCGGGACAACGCTAACGGTGCCGCACGCATCGGCGTACACGGTGTTCCTGCAGCTGAGGGACGACCCAGAGGCGATCGACTCGGCGGTCTTCCCTGCACCGCCGCCACCGGTGACGGCGCATGTACACCATGGGGGAGCGAGGTCGTCGCATAGCTCGAAGGAGGCTGCGGCGGAGGGCTCGGGCTCTACTGCGACACCGACAGCTCCTGCAGATGGTGGAACGACAGCTCCCGCGGCGGGGACGCCGGCCTCTCCGAACAGCCCGGTAACGACTCCGTCGACGACAGGGACAGGCGCAACGCAGAAGAGCCCGGCGACGAAGCCGGGCCCCTCTAAAACGCCTTCAACTGCACCGCCTGCTACTCCGCAATAGGTGTGTCACCTGCATCGAGCTCGCCAGGCAGCTCGTGCAGTTGCACACGGCTGTGCTTCTGCCCGTAGGTGAAGTAGACCACGAGGCCGATGATGAGCCAGATGATGAGCCGCGCCCAGTTGAGCCACCCAAGCTTGATCATCATGTAGCCGTTGAAGAGGATGCCGAGCACAGGCACCAGCGGCACCCAGGGCGTGCGGAAGGGGCGCTCCTTGTTAGGGTCGGTGTGGCGCAACACCATGATGGAGATGCAGACGATGACGAAGGCCAGCAGCGTGCCGATGTTGACCATCTTGCCGATGTCGTCGATGGGCGTGAGCGCGCCGACGATGGCGGCAATCGTGCCGACAAGGAAGGTGTTCTTGAACGGTGTGCGGAACTTCGGATGCACCTCGGCGAAGAATTTCTTGGGCAGCAGGCCGTCGTTCGCCATGGCGTAGAGAACTCGGGTCTGGCCGAGGAGCATGACGAGCATGACACTGGTGAGACCGGCGAGCGCGCCCGCAGTGATGATGTTGCTGGCCCAGGGCAGGCCGCGGTCAAGGAATGCACGCGCGATGGGAGCCTCAATGCTGACCTGCTGCCAGGGCACCATGCCGGTGAGTACAGCGGCGACTCCGATGTAAAGCAGCGTGCAGACAGCCAGCGAGACAATGATGCCGATAGGAAGATCGCGCTGCGGGTTCTTAGCCTCCTGCGCGGTGGTGGAGACGGCGTCGAAGCCGATGTAGGCGAAGAAAATGTACGCCGCACCTGCGCCGATGCCCGCAAAGCCCATGGGAGCGAATGTGTGCCAGCTGCTGCCCCAGTTGGCAACGTGCACGTAACGCGAGCCGAGAACCAGTACAAAGAGCACTACAGCGACCTTGACGGCCACGATGGCAGTGTTGAACTTGGCCGACTCCTGAATACCGATGGCGAGGATACTGGTGACGACGAGAGCGATGAGGAAGGCCGGGAGATTGAAGCCGATCTCGTGGCCGAAGAGGACGGGCGCGGCGAGGAAGACGTGGGCGCGGGCCATCATGTCGGCAGTAGGCGCGTCCTTGAGCGCGCCGAGCTTGGCGATATAGTCCTGCGTGCCCGGCACGTAGCTGGCGTAGTTGGAGGCCATGATCTGGCGGCAGACGTTGTCGAGCGCGACGCCGAGCGCGGTCCAGTGGTCGTAAGCCAGCCAGAGCGGAAAGTGGATGTGGAAGATTTCGAGGACTTCGACGAAATAGTTGGACCAGCCGGAGCTGACGGTGCTGGCGCCCATGGCGTACTCCAGCGTGAGGTCCCAGCCGATGATCCAGGCGATGAGTTCGCCGAGTGTGGCGTAGGCATAGGTGTAGGCGGAGCCGGCGAGGGGGATCATCGCGGCGAACTCGGCGTAGCAGAGGCCGGCGAAGGCACAGCCGAGGCCGCTGAGCACGAAGGAGAGCATCAGGCCCGGGCCTGCGTAGTGCGCTCCAAGGCCGGCCAGGACAAAGATGCCCGCTCCGATGACAGCACCGACACCGAGTGCCGTCAGCTGAAAGGGCCCGAGCGTTCGTTTGAGTGTGTTTTCACCCGTGGCCGAGGCCTCGGCCATCAGCACATTCATCGACTTCTTCGCAAAAAGATTCGCCATCCGTTATTCAAACTCCCTGTTTCTTTTCCGTGCAGTCTGCCAGACCCAGTACACCGGAACGCCGAGCAAAACGAGCAGCAGCCCCGGCCACGTGTATTGAGGCTTGTATCGCAACAGTACACCACAAATCCACGTTGCCATGACGATATACAGCGCGGGCAGCACCGGGTACCCGAAGGCTTTGTAGGGCCTCGGCGTGTCCGGCTGGGTGCGGCGCAAGACGAAGAGGCCGCCGATGGTGAGGATGTAGAAGACCAGCACGGCGAAGATAACGTAGTCCAGCAGGTTGCCGTACTGGCCGCTGAGGCAGAGCAGGCAAGCCCAGGCGCACTGCATCCAGAGCGAGTTTTTTGGCACGCCGGTCTTGGCGTCGAGGACGCCGGTGCTCTTGAAGAAGAGGCCGTCGTGGCTCATGGCGTAGTAGACACGCGCGCCGGCGAGTAGCATGCCGTTGACGCAGCCGAAGGTGCTGACGAGGATCGCTGCGGCCATGAGCTTGGCGCCGATGCCGCCGAAGGCCGCCTGCATGACAGCGGTGGCGACGCGGTCCTGCGGTACGGTCTGGATCGCGGATATCGGCAGCACGCTAAGGTAGACAAAGTTGCAGCCGATGTAGAGCAGCAGCACGACTCCCGTGCCGATGGCGAGCGAGAGCGGCAGGTTGCGCTTAGGGTCCTGGATCTCGCCGGCAGTGAAGGTAACGTTGTTCCAGGCGTCCGAGCTGAAGAGCGACCCTACCTGCACGATGGCGATGGCTGTGAGGCCACTGACAAGGGCCGCTCCGCCGCCAAGGCCGAGGAAGGAGCCGATCTGGATGGGATGCGTCGTGGTGAGGTTCGCGCTCGCCCAGAAGACGTGCCAGTGAGGGCCGAAGTTGGTGGCGACGGCGATGGCATTCTTGGCGAAGAGGCCTACAGCGATGACCGCGAGCAGCGAGAGCACCTTCGTGCTGGTGAAGACGTTCTGGATCGCCGCGCCGGTCTTGATACCGCGGGTGTTGGTGAAGGTGAGCAGAACGATGATCGCGATGGCCGCGAGGTTCGCAGTGCTGAGGCCGACGTTCCCGCTGCCGACGTGGATGATCCAGTGGGTCTGGCTGACCGACGGAAAGAAGACGCCGAGGAACTTGCCGAAGGCCACGCCCACGGCGGCGATGGTGCCGGTCTGGATGACGGTGAAGAGCGTCCAGCCATAAAGAAAGCCCCAGATGGGACCGAGCGATTCGCGCAGGTAGACGTATTGGCCGCCGGCCTTGGGCATCATGGCGGCGAGCTCGCCATAGCTGAGCGCGCCGATGATGGTCATGAGCGCGGTGACGATCCACGCGGCGACCAGCAGTGCGGGCGAGCCGAGCGTGCGGCTCATGTCCGCCGGGACGATGAAGATGCCCGAGCCGATCATGGAGCCCATGACGATGGCCGTGGCCGAAAACAGACCGAGGCCGCGCACAAAGTGCGGCGCGCTGGTTTCTGTCGTTGAACCCTGAGTGGGAGCCGATGGAGTCACTTCTCCAAACCCTATCGCAAACACGCGAGAAAGTCTTCCACGGACTCGGCGAGCGTTTGCCCAGGCGCAAAGAGGCCGCTGATGACGGCAACGGAGTCTGCGCCGGCGTCGAGGACGCTGCTGGCGTTGTAGCGAGTGATGCCGCCGATGGCAACGAGCGGTTTGCTGGTGAGAGAGCGGGCACGGCGGACGCCTTCGAGTCCGACTGGTTGTTCAGCGTCGGGTTTCGTAGTTGTAGAAAAGACCGGGCCGATGGCGATGTAGGCTGCGTCGGTCTGGTCGGCCGCGAGGACCTGCTCGTCCGTGTGCGTGGAAAGGCCGACGATTCCCTGCTGGCCGATGTTGCGGCTAAGAACTTGTTGTGCGTCGGCGACGAAGAGGTCTCCCTGACCGACGTGGACGGCTGACCAGCCGGCGAGGGCTGCGAGGTCTGCGCGGTCGTTCATCACAAGCAGGCAGTCGCGGCTGGCGAAGGCTGATGTGATCTCGGCGGCAGCGGCCAGGATTTGCTGCGGTGGATTGACCTTGTCGCGGTACTGCACGAGGCCGACGCAGGCAGACACAAGTGCCGCCGCGAAATCAGCGACAGCTATGCTGCGCGCATCGAGCGTGGCGCGGTCGGCGATAGCGTAGAGCCTGGGCAGTGAAAGCACGGTTGTCCTGAGCGGCGAAGGCTAAACAGCTAGCTGCTTCGCCAGCTTCTCGCGCTCGAGGAAGCGCTCCATGAACTTCGTATCGAAGTTGCCGGAGCGGAACTCTTCGTCGGCGAAGATGCGCTGGTGCAGCGGGATGGTGGTGTGGATGCCCTGCACCACAAACTGGCTCAATGCACGCTGCATCTTGTCCATGGCCTCGACGCGGTCCTTGCCGTGGCAGATGAGCTTCGCGATCAGCGAGTCATAGTACTGCGGCACAACGCCCTCGGCGTACTGTGCGGTGTCGACGCGGACGCCGTTGCCGCCGGGCAGGTTGTAGACGGTGATCTTGCCAGGGCTAGGCGTGAACTTTTCGGGGTGCTCGGCGTTGATGCGGCACTCGATGGCGTGGCCGTTGATCTTCGGGACTTCGGGGACGATATTGCTGAGCTTTTCGCCCGCGGCGATGCGGAGCTGCGCCTTCACAAGGTCGACGCCGGTGACCATCTCGGTGACGCAGTGCTCGACCTGGATGCGGGTGTTCATCTCGATGAAGTAGATCTGGCCGTCCTCGTCCATCAGGAACTCGATGGTGCCGGCGTTCCAGTAGCCGATGTCCTTGAGCGAGCGCTTGATGACCTTCGCCATCTCCTCGCGCTGCTTGGGCGTGATCTGGAGACTGGGGGCCTCTTCGATGAGCTTCTGGTGGCGGCGCTGGATGGAACACTCGCGCTCGCCGAGGGACATGACGTTGCCATGCTCGTCGGCGAGGACCTGAAACTCGATGTGGCGCGGGCGCTCGATGAACTTCTCCATATAGAGCTCGCCGTTGGAGAAGGCGTTGAGCGCTTCAGTGGAGGCCTGCTGGAAGAGATTGGGCAACTCCTCCTTGGTGCGCACGATACGCATGCCGCGGCCGCCACCGCCGGCGACAGCCTTGAGGATGACCGGGTACTTAATCTTAGCGGCGGTTGCGAGCGCTTCCTGCTCGTCCTTCAGCACGCCGTCGGAGCCCGGGAGGATGGGCACCTTGGCGTCCTTCATCGTCTGGCGCGCGGTGGACTTCTCGCCCATCATGCGGGTGACCTCGGGACGCGGGCCGATGAACTTGATGTTGCTGGCGCGGCAGACCTCTGCGAAGTTGGCGTTCTCGCTGAGGAGGCCGTAGCCAGGGTGAACGGCGTCGGCGCCGGCGATCTCCGCGGCGGAGATCACGGCGGGGACGTTGAGGTAGCTGTCCTTGGAGGGCGGCGGCCCAATGCAGATGGCCTCATCGGCGAACTTGACGTGCAAGCTGTTGCGGTCGGCTTCGGAGTAGACCGCGACGGTGCGGATGCCCATCTCCTTGCACGCATTGATGACGCGCAGCGCGATCTCTCCGCGATTGGCGATTAGAACTTTACGAAACATCAGACACCTTTGATCTCTTCGTGCAAAAAAATGACTTTGCTTGTTTTCTTTACTTGATCGCGAACAGCGGCTGGCCGTACTCGACCGGCTGGCCGGGCTGGACGAAGATCTTGACGATCTTGCCGGCGGCGTCGCTCTCGATCTCGTTCATCAGCTTCATGGCCTCGATGATGCAGAGGACCTTGCCGACGGAGACGGTATCGCCAACGGCGACGAAGGCCGGTGCGTCGGGCGAGGGCGCGGCGTAGAAGGTGCCGACGATGGGCGACTTGACGATGTGTGCGCCGTCTTCTTCGCTGGGGGCCTTGGCAGGCTCATCCGCCGGAGCCGCGGAGGCGGCAATCGCTACGGGTGCAGCAGGAGCCGGGCCCGCGCCGCGCGAGGCTGCGAGGAGCGCTGCTAGCTGGCCCGCGTCCACACCGGACGAGGCAGGGGCAGCGGCGCCCTGGAACTTGAGCCCCACCTTCAGGTCCGGCCGCTCCATCTCAAACTCGGCGATGCCGCTGGCCTTCAAAAACTCCACCAGCTCGCGCAACTCTTTCAGATCATTCCCATCCATCGGTCAAAACTCCTCAAAACTATCGTGCTGATTGCTATAGCTCAATCCAAACCTTGGGGCTGGCTGCGGTCAACACCTCGCCACCCCGTTGCGTTACGCGCACCATATCTTCGATGCGCACTCCAAACTTGCCGGGCAGGTAGGCCCCGGGCTCAATGGTGATGACCATGCCGGGCTCCAGGACCTGCTGCTGCTTTGCGGCGACGCGCGGACCTTCGTGGATCTCCAGCCCGACGCCGTGGCCGGTGGAGTGGCTGAAGGCCTTCTCCAGCTTTGCCTTTCGCAGCACTGAACGCGCGGCCTCATCGACATCCCCGCAGGTGATACCTGGCCGCACGGCTGCTACGGCCGCCTGCTGGGCTTCCAGCACCGAATGATACACGTCCCACTCCTGCGGGCCCGCCTTGCCGAGGTGCACGGTGCGAGTCATGTCGGAGCAATAACCGTCGAGAACGACACCAAAATCGAGCGTGACGAAGCCGCGGCGGGGCAGCCTGGCCTTCGTGGCGTGGCCGTGAGGCAGCGCCGAGCGCACCCCGCTGGCGACGATGGTCTCAAAGCTCATGGCCTCAGCCCCGGCGAGTCGCGCCTGGAACTCGAGGTTAGCGGCGACCTGCACCTCTGTCGCGCCAGGGACGATATGCTCCAGCACGCCGTCGAACAGGCGACAGCCCAGAGCGGCGGCGCGGCGCATGATGGCAAGCTCGTCTATGTCCTTGATCTCGCGGAGCCGGGCTACGAGGCCGTCGGCGGCGACGAAGAAGCTGCGCCGCAGCTTGCCCGGGATGGCCTTGCGCAGGGCGTCAAGCTCGGAGACGGTGGTGTGGGAGGCGTCGTACGCGCAGCTGGTTGCGCCTTGGGCGGCGAGCCAGGCGGCGGCGCGTACCGAGGGTGAACCCTTGTCGATGAAGACCCGGAGGCCCTTGGCTTCGGCGCGGGCCTGGGTAGTGTAGCGGCCGTCGGTAAACAGCCATGCCCGGCCGCCGAAGAGGGCGACGGCGCCACTGGAGCCAGTGAATCCGCTGAGGTAGCGGACGTCCGGCCCGTGCGTTGCCAGCAGAGCGTGTGCGCCCGCCTTTTGTGCAGACTCGATCGCCTGTCTGCGTCTTGGTCCGTGCTGCATCTGATTATTTTACCTATAGTTGAGCTGCGCGTTTTCATCATTCCGGCAAAGGCCGGCTGGCTATTCGCTATCATGGAGTATGTCTTACGGTTCGGGCGTGCAGAGCGCCCCCAAGCCCGGCGCTTCCATCACTCGCCGCAGCTTCATGGTGGGAGCGGGCGCAGCCGCAGCAGAGCTGGCAGGCTTTGCCTCCACCCGTGGACGCCACCAGCTCCAGACCACAGAGCGGACCTTCGACATCGCTAACCTGCCGGACGCCTTTGTCGGCTACCGGATCGTGCAGCTGAGCGATATTCACATGGAGGAGTACACCGAGGCCTGGTACCTGGAGCGCGTGGTCGCAGTGACCAACGCCCTGAAACCAGATCTCGTTCTGCTGACAGGCGACTTCGTCAGTCGCGGGCCGCTGTCTCTGAAGACATCGTGGCGGGCCGCCGGGCTCTGTGCGGAGATCCTGACCGGACTGAAGGCGCCGCAGCGCTATGCGATCCTGGGCAATCATGACGTCGCCGTTGGCGCCGAGCATGTCATCATGCCTCTGCGTGAGCATGGGACGCCGTTTCTTGTGGACAGCTATGTGGCGATTGAACGCGGCTATGACCGCATATGGCTCTGCGGCACCGACGATGCCACGACAACTCCCGACCTGCGGACGACAGTCCCGCCCGACCCACGCGCCCCTGTGCTGCTGATGTGCCACGAACCGGACTACGCCGACGACCTGATGAAGATGCCGCAGTTTTCGAAGGTAGACCTGATGCTCTCCGGCCACAGCCATGGTGGACAGGTGCGGCTGCCGTATCTGGGGCCGTTGATTCTGCCACCCGGCGGGCGCAAGTATGTGGAGGGCCACTACCAGCTGGGTCGTACCCAGCTCTATGTCAACCGAGGGATCGGCACAGTGGGCATACCCCTGCGCTTCGACTGCCCTTCGGAGATCACGCACATCACGCTGCAGCGCGCTTGACACCCCGCAACACACCTAACGCGCGCGTACCACCGGCTTCTTCACCGCAGGATCGACCGCGACAGGCGGCGCCACTACACCGCTCTTCTCGTCCATCCAGTTGTCCAACAGGCTCTTGCGAAAACGCCAGCGGTTGCCCAGCTTGAAGGCCGGCACAAAACCTTCGGAGGCGTAGCGATAGAGCGTGTCCCCGCTGATGCCCAGGTACTCCGCTGCCTGGCGAATGTCCATCACCTCGCGAATCGCGACTTGTTCTTGTGCACCTGCTGGCATCGCCGTCTCCTGTCTTCGGGTGGAACCCGTCTTCCGGGTTCTTAGGGGTTCTCTCCCGGTAGTTGCTGTTGTACCGGATTTTCCACAGGGTTACAAGCGGAAGGGGAACCATATTGACGGCGCAGAACTTACCCAGCTAAGGGTTGCAAAGTAGTTACTATAAAAGGAGTTACGAATCATGCGAGTCACCGACACCTCAAGCATCGCAGTAAGGAAAATCGGGATACCACTGAGATGAATAAGCTTACCTCTCGCGATGCCACCAGGAAGACCACAGAGCTTCCTGGCCGATAACCTCGGTCGGCTCTCCTGGCCGAGGTGACCAGAGGCGCACGCCTCGTTCGTTTGCCAGCTCGGAAATGCGCTCCATGGGCTGCCGCCACCCGTGCAGGGCCAGGCTGAAGAGCCCCCAGTGAACCGGCATCAGCAGGCCGGTCGCACCCATCGCCTGATAGGCTTTTACGGCGTTGTCCGGTCCCAGGTGGATGTCGGGCCAGAAGGGCGAGGATGCGCCGATCTCCAGCATGGTGAGATCGAAGCCGCCCTGGTATTGCGCGGCGATCTGGGCGAAGCCGTCCCACGGGCCGGAGTCTGCGCCGTAGTAGATGCGGTGCTGCAAACCTTCAAGCACAAACGAGCTCCAGAGCGTTGTAAAGCGGTCACTGATGCCGCGGCCGGAGAAGTGTCGCGAGGGCCACGCGGTGATCTTGAGCCCGGCCAACTCGGCGCTCTGGGTCCAGTCCAGCTCGGTGATGCGCTCGGCAGCAACACCGAACTCGCGCAGCCAACGGCCTACGCCGAGTGAGGTGACCCACCGGGCCTGCGGCTGCAGACGCGCCAACTGGCGGACGGTGGAAGCACCGAGGTGGTCATAGTGGTCGTGCGAGATGATGACGGCGTCAAGCGGCGGCATGGCTTCGAGTGCCAGCGTAGGAGCGAAGAAGCGTTTGGGGCCCATCCAGCGGAATGGGCTGGCACGCTGTTCCCAGACAGGGTCGATAAGAATGCGGACGCCGTCGATCTCCACCAGCGACGAGGAGTGCCCGAACCAGGTGACGCGCAGGCCGCTGGCCGGAGGTGTCGCGTAGAGGCTGACATCGGTTGGGAACGGCCCGAGCGGCTGCTTTGGCTCGGTCTCCTCGCGGTTGAAGACGTACTGAGGCAACACCTTGAAGACGGTGCTGAAGCCGCCCACCGTGGTCGGCATGGGGTTGAGATAGGCCTTACCGGCCTTCTTCGCTCGCTGCAAAAGTGTCATTTCAGAATTGGATGCAGCAAGGCCTCGAAGTTCTTCAACTCGGTGTTGTGGGGCATTACTCACGATACAGGGCGGCGATCTCGTCCTTGTACTTTTCGAGGATGACGCGCCGCTTCAGCTTCATGCTGGGGGTGAGCTCGCCGCTATCAATGTTCCACTCCTCAGGGACGACAAGGACGCGCTTCAGCGTCTCATGCTGCTCGAGGCCGGCGTTCACCTTCTTGACGATGCTCTCGTATTGCTTTTGCACCTTGGGGTTCTTCACGAGAGCATCGCGCTCCCCTGCGGGGACGCCGTTCTGATCGGCCCAGCGCACCAGCGCCGCGATGTCCGGCGAGATGATCACGCTGGCGTACTTCTTCATGTCGCCGACGACAGCGGCGTTGCTCACTAGGCCATCGGCCTTGAGCTTGCCCTCGATCGGCTGCGGCGCGATGTACTTGCCGCCGGAGGTCTTCAGCAGCTCCTTCTTGCGGTCGGTGATGGAGAGGTAGCCATCTTCCACCTTGCCGATGTCGCCGGTCTTGAACCAGCCATCGGCAGTGAACTCCTTCTTCGTCTCCTCCTCGCGGCGCCAGTAGCCGGCGAAGACAGAGGTACCCTTCACTTCGATCTCTCCATCATCTGCGATGCGCAGCTCGATGTTGGGGATGATGCCACCGACGGTGCCAATGCGGTAGCCATCGAAGGTGTTCCGCGAGAGCACAGGCGAGGTCTCGGTGAGGCCGTAGCCCTCAAAGACGCGGATGCCGAGGTCGAGGAACCATACCGATGAGTCCATGCCAAGCGGCGCGCCGCCCGAGACGAAGAGCCGTGCGTTGCCGCCGAAAGCCTCGCGCAGCTTGGAGTAGACAAGCTTGTCGGCGAGCTTCCAGAGCGGCGAGCTGGGCTGTTTGCCCGCCATGATCTCCTTGCTATGGCTCTTGCCCACGCCCTGCGCCCAGTGGAAGATCTTCTTCTTGAGGCCGGTTGACTTAGATTCAGTTCCCTGCCGGATCTTCTCGTAGACGCGCGGCACGGCGAGGAAGATGGTCGGACGGACGGCCTTCATCGCGCCGACTAGGTCGTCGAACTTAGGCAGATAGGCGATCTGGCCGCCGTTGCCATAAATGGCGTAGTCGAGGTGACGCGCGAGCGCGTGGCTGAGCGGCAGGAAGGAGATCGACGAGTCCTTCGGACCGATGTACAGACCGTCGGTCGAGTGGCGCAGGTTGTCGGCGAGGTTCTTATGCGTGAGCACCACGCCCTTGGGGTCGCCGGTGGTACCGGAGGTGTAGACGATGGTCGCCAGCTCTTCAGGCTTGGTCTCGCGCACCATCGCGTCAAAGCTGGCGTCGGGTTTCTCCAGGCCGACCGCGCCTTTGAGCGCTGCGGAGAAGCTCTCAACGTTGCTGCCGAAGTCGCCTTCGTCAAAGATGCAGACGTGTTCGAGGGTCGGGACCTCACCGGCCTCGCAGAGTTTTTTGAACTGCTGCTTGCCGGAGAGGATGAAGGCCTTCGAGCCGGAGTCGCGCAGAATGTAGCCCATCTGCTCAGGCGTGAGCGTCTGGTAGAGCGGCACGCTGACCGCTCCGATGGCCAGAATGGCGAAGTCGACAACCGGCCACTCCCAGCGGTTCTCGCTGACGAGGGCGACGCGGTCGCCGCGCTGGATGCCCCAGCGGCGCAGTAGCTCGACTGCCGCGCGGACGCGGCCGTACATTGCCTGCGAGCTGATGGGCTTCCAGTCGCCGTGGTCCTTCCACTGCGCCACGGTGGTGGAGCCGCGCTGGCTCATAAACAGGAACAACTCGTTGATCGTCGAAAAATCCAGCATCCAGTCGTTCTCCCAAAAGGGTTTGGCCGTCGTAGGGACGGCTGTCAGCAGCCCGCAGTCATCTTACCTGCTGGGCTTTGCTCTTGGATGCACAGGCCAACGTAGACCGGCCAGCGCTTCATCGAGAAATATAGTTTCTAAGGAAACTGTTTCCATATAATCTTCTTTTCATGGACAACCGAAGAGCAGCCGGCACGGAGATCAGCGGCCTGAAGAAGCACACCGGCTTCTGGCTCTGCTTCATCTCCAACTACGTCTCCCATGCCTTTGCGCGGAAGCTGATGGACAGCGGCCTCACGGTCGCCGGCTGCTACTGGGCCTACCTCACCGGGCGCCGGGTTGTGTACCTCAGCCGTAAGGGAGAGATCCACATTGAGGAGTTCCCTCGCCCGCAGGCGTAGCTAAGGTGTAGTTATGGGTTCGTATCGGCGGTTGGCCCATTCTGCGGAGCGACCTTCGGGAAGTAGCCGGCGCGGGTGCGGACCTGCAGGTTGCGGAAGCCCTTCTCTTTGGCCTCGACGTGGATCTCACGGTAGCCGCCGAGCGAGGGCGGCTTGGTGGAGCGGTACTCGATGGTGTACTGCGCGCGGATGTCGGCAGCTACTTCCTGGGTGATTCCATCGACGTCCTTGAGCGCCTTCGGGAAGTAGGCCACGCCGCCGGTCTGGGCGGCGAGTTCGCTGAGCACCTCGCGGGAGTGGCGCGCCTCGCTGCGGCTGGTGTCATCGCCAAAGAGCAGGCCAATGCAGTAGATCGCGGGGCCATCGAGGTCCTGCACGCGGCGGATGGTCTGCTCCAGCGTGGCGCTGGAGGCGTTGTCGTCGCCGTCGGTGACGATAAGGAGAACCTGCTTGGGACGGTGCGCGTTCTTGGCCAGGTAGTCGGCCGAGGCGATCACGGCGTCATAGAGTGCCGTGCCGCCGCTGGACCGGATGTAGCTCAGGCCCTGCTGCAGCTTGGCGATCGAGTTGGTGAAGTCCTGGTCGATGTAGGCCTCGGAGCTGAAGTCGACGAGGAAGGCCTCGTCCTGCGGGTTGGAGAGCCGGACGAGGTCCAGGCTGGCGGCATCGACCGCGGCTCGCTTGTCGTACATGGAGCCGGAGCTGTCGATGAGGATGCCCATGGAGACGGGGACATCCTCGTGCCGAAATCCGATGATGGTCTGCGGCACCCCGTCCTCATAAACATGGAACGAGGACTGGCCGAGCGAGTCGACCGAACGGCCCGCGCTGTCGATGACGGAGGCGTTCAGACGCACCTCGTAAGCGTCGGCATGCAGGATGTACTTGCCGTCCTCTTTGGAGATGGTATTGCCAGTGGCCTGCGCGTCCCCGCCAGGCTGGGCCGGGGGCGGCGCGTTGCCATCGGGCGAAGGCACCGGGTCGGAGTCCCGGGAGAGATCGGGAGCGGGTGCTGCGTGGCCCGGGTTCTGTGGCACAGCCTGCGGAGCTTGTGCTCCAGCCCGTGCTACACCTGGCAGAAAAGCTGCCAGCAGGATCAAACTTCCAGTCCAAGTCTTACAGTTACTGCGTTGGTGCATAGTACCCCTCGCGACTATGCGCCATGAGCGCAGGCAAGCCTGGCGGTGGAATGAGTCGCACCTTCAATTTACGATATTGGCCGTCCCGCTTGCGATCCGAAGGGGTATAGCCAATGACATATTCATCGCGTAGCTCCTCGCTGATGCGCTCGGCGATGTCGGCAAGGTCCTGCAAGTCGAGCACCTTGAAGAGCCTGCCGCCGGTCGCTGTGGAGATATCGTTCAGCAGGATCGGCCCATTCTGCTCTTCTTCGGTGGCCGCATACTGGTCGAAGATGCCGATGGAGTAGATCTGGACCTCACTCTCGCGGATGACCCGCTTCAGCTCGCCCTCCGTATACCGGCTGCGGTTGTCGCCGCCATCGGAGATCACGAGCAGGGCCTTGCGCTGCCATTTAGCCGACTTGAGCTTGTTCACGCCCAGGTAGATGGCATCGATCAGCGCGGTCCGGTTCTGGGGCTTCAGCATCACCATTCGGGCTTCTACATCCTCCACATCCGACGTGTAATCGACCAGGATCGCCGGCCGGTCGTTGAAACCTACGACGAAGAACTCGTCCTGCGGGTTGCAAGTGTGCAAAAACTCGCTGAGCGCTTTGCGCGCCCGGATGAACTTGGACTGCATGCTGCCGCTGAGGTCAAAGACGATGCCGATGGAGAGCGGCGCGTCCTCGGTACCGAAACTTTTGATGGTTTGCTGTAGATTGTTGTCGAATACCGCGAAGTTTTCCTTCTCAAGCCCGGTAACGAGGCGGTCCATGGGATCGGTCACGCTAACCGGCACCAACACCATGTCTACATTCACGCGGATCTCCCCGCCGTTGGCCGAAGTGGCTCGGGCTGCGACATCACCGTCGACGATCGCCGGTTTCAGGTCCTTGGGCATCGCTGGAGGCGGCGGCGCAGCGGTATGCACATCGTTCAAGGGGTTCTCCTGGGCCCTGCACGGCACCCCACACCACACCAGCAACGCCAGAACGCCGCCTGCCCCCATCCAGACTCTCCAGCTAACGCTCATACATCAACTCCGCCGGGGCCCACTTGCTTTGCGCCCTACAGTACCGCAATTTCCGCTCCGACGCATAACTATCTGCTCCCGCATCCGCGCCGCGCAACTAACGACGGTCACGTTTGCGAGGACGCCGCACGATGCTCGAGGCACATTTCCCATAATTGACCGCCTATCGAGCGTGTGCTCTAATTCGCGCGTCCGTCTCAGCGTGCTTTTTCGCGTCCGGAACATAAGCATTTCGATCTGTGATGAGCTACCAGGAGGCAATTCAGTTATGCACTTTGGCGTACCCGCGGCCCTTGCTTTCATCCTGCAGAATGCAGTCCCCACAGCACCCTCTTCAAGCGACGCACTCTGGCTCTGGATCGCCCTCGGCGTCGGCTTCCTCGCCCTGATCGCCGCATTTGTTCTCGCAAAGATCGTCCTCTCGGCCGACACCGGCACCGTGGACATGCAGACCATCTCCAACGCCATCCGCGAGGGCGCAGAGGCATTCCTGGCCCGGCAGTACCGCACCATCGGCATCCTTGCCGTGGTGCTGGCCATCCTCCTCTTTTTGGGCTACAACTTCTCGCCGCGCACGCATGACGTCGCGCTGAAGACCGTGGTTGCCTTCCTCGTCGGGGCCATCTGCTCCGGGCTCGCAGGCTTCACCGGCATGTACGTCTCCATCCGCGCCAACATCCGCACTGCCGCCGCGGCTCGTAACTCGCTCAACGGCGCTCTGCAAGCCGCGCTGCGCGGTGGCGCCGTCACCGGCCTGGTGGTCGTCGCGCTCTCGCTCATCGGTGTTGGTGTGCTGTTCTTCGTCTTTGGCGGTCTCGACCACCCTGAGCAGGTTCCATACCAGCTCGTCGGCTTCGGCTTTGGAGCGTCGCTGGTGGCACTCTTCGCGCAGCTTGGTGGCGGCATCTATACCAAGGCCGCCGACGTAGGTGCCGACCTCGTAGGCAAGGTCGAAGCTGGCATCCCTGAAGATGACCCACGCAACCCGGCCGTCATCGCCGACCTCGTCGGCGACAACGTCGGCGACTGCGCCGGCCGTGGCGCGGACATCTTCGAGTCCACCGCAGCCGAGAACGTCGGCGCGATGATCCTCGGCGTCGCGCTCTATCCGGTCTTCGGCATCAAGGGCATCATCTTCCCCCTGATCGTCCATGCCATCAACCTCATTAGCTCGATCATCGGTGTAGCCATCGTGAAGACGAACGACACAGAAGACCCGATGTCTGCGCTGAACCGCGGCTTCTACGTCACCAGCGTGCTCGCTCTGGCGGGCTTCGCGTTCGCGGTGCACTCGATGCTGAACGGCCCCGGCGTCGTCTGGACGTGGCTGCTGGCCTGCGGTGTCACCGGCATGGTCACGGCGTTCCTCTTCGTCTGGATCACGCAGTACTACACCGAAAGCAAATACCGCCCGGTGCAGTCCATTGCAGAGGCCTCGCTTACCGGCCCGGCCACCAACATCATCAGCGGCCTCGCCGTCGGCATGGAGACACCCGCGCTGCCGGTGATCGTCATCTCCGCCGCGCTGCTACTCAGCTACTACTTCGGTGTAAAGGGCCTTGCAGGTGCGACCGACGCAAACGGTATGCCGCTGCACATCGCCAACTACGCCAAGGGAATCTACGGGACAGCCATCGCCACGATGGGCATGTTGAGCACCGCCGCCTACATCCTCGCGATGGATACCTTCGGCCCCATCACCGACAACGCCGGCGGCATCATCGAGATGTCCAATCAGGACGAAGCGGTCCGCGACAAGACCGACAAGCTCGACTCGGCCGGCAACACCACCAAGGCGCTCACCAAGGGCTACGCCATCGGCTCGGCATCGCTCGCGGCGTTCCTGCTCTTCTCCGCGTATCTGGAGGAGATCAAGTCCATCGTAACCTCCCGCGTCAACGACGCACTCGCCGCAGGCATTCCGGCCTACATGCCGCCGCACTGGTCGTTCACCAACATTAATCTCGCTGAGATTCCCGTCTTCGTCGGCGCTCTGCTCGGCGCGATGCTGACGTATCTCTTCTCTTCGCTCGCCATCAAGGCCGTAGGAAGAACAGCCCAGATGGTCGTCAAGGACGTCCGCGACCAGTTCCGCGAGAACCCCGGCATCATGGCAGGCACCAGCAAGCCCGACTACGCGCGCTGCGTCAGCATCGTCACCGGCGCGGCGCTCAAGGAGATGGTCCTCCCCGGCATCCTCGCCGTCGGCCTGCCCGTCGCCGTCGGCCTCATCTTCCGCAACTTCTCGGCAGTCTATGGCTCCGGCTCCGAAGGCCTGCTGCCCGGCGCGCTCTCCACGGTTCCGACCATCAACGGTGTCGCGGTCAACCTCGGCGGCGCGGAGGCTGTCGCTGGTCTGCTAATGGTCGGCACCATCTCCGGCATCCTACTCGCCATGCTGATGAACAACGGCGGCGGCGCATGGGACAACGCCAAGAAGTGGATCGAGACCGGCGTCTACGGCGGCAAAAAATCCGACGCTCACAAAGCCGCAGTCGTCGGCGACACCGTCGGCGATCCGTTCAAGGACACCGCCGGCCCGTCGCTGCACGTGCTCATCAAACTACTGGCGACGATCACGCTCGTGCTCGCGCCCCTGTTCCTGTAATTGACTCAAAAGCGAGAAGGCCGCCTCGTCCAAGGCGGCCTTCTTGGGATGCAGCTTGGCAACCGCCTTACTCCGGTCTACGCTGTACTCAGGAGATTGCCCATGACCACGGAAACCATCTCTCTCGCCTCGGAACTCGAAGCTGTTACTGCGCCTTTCATCGCCAGCGGCAAGTTTGCCAACGCCACCGAAGTCGTCCACGCCGCCATGGACGCCCTCCGCCACCAACTTGACGAGGCGGCCTATGACAAAGCGTGCGAACGAGCAGCTGAAGAAGGCGAAGCCAGCGGTCTGGTCGACTTCGACATCTTCGAAAGAGTTCGCGCCGAGCTTGGATTGAAATCAAGGGTTCGCGTCTGATGCCGAGGTTCGGTACTCCAGCAGAGCATTGGCCGACCTAAGGGAAATAGGAACTTTCACCCTCGAAAAGTGGGGAATCCAGCAGGCAGAAATGTATCTCGACGAAATCGACGATACCTGTGTGTTCATCGCCAAGAACCTCCGGGTCGGGCGGGTCTACGATCCCTCGCATCCAACTTGGCGAAGATTCGAGCACAAGAGTCACGTCATTCTTTACTCCCAAAACCGGTCCGGCGTGACCATCCAGCTCATCCTGCACAAGAGCCGTCTGCTGCCCTCGACTCCTCGCTGACAAACCTCCCCGTCCGCGCTATCCTTTCCCCGTCATCCAAATTCCACACTCTCCCGCCTCAAAGGAGACCCAGCCATGTCATCCATCCGACTACTCGTAGGAACCCGCAAAGGCGCCTTCGTGCTCACCTCCGACGGCGCGCGTAAAGACTGGACGATCTCACAGCCGCACTTCGCCGGTTGGGAGCTCTATCACCTCAAGGGCTCACCCGCCGACCCCAACCGTCTCTATGCCTCGCAGTCGTCCGGCTGGTTCGGCCAGCAGATCCAGCGCTCCGACGACGGCGGCCTCACCTGGAACCCGGTCGACAACAAGTTCGCCTACGATGGCACGGCCGGCACGCACCAGTGGTACGACGGCACGCCGCATCCATGGGAGTTCAAGCTCGTCTGGCACCTCGAGCCCTCGCTCACCGACCCCGACACCTGCTACGCGGGCGTCGAGGACGCGGCGCTCTTCCGCACCATTGACGGCGGCGCCTCATGGCATGAGCTGTCCGGCCTGCGCACCAGCGCCACCGGCCCCAACTGGCAGCCCGGCGCGGGCGGGCTCTGCCTGCACACCATCATCCTCGACAAGACCAATCCCGAGCGCATGGTCATCGCCATCTCCGCGGCGGGCGCGTTCCGTACCGACGACGGCGCGAAGACCTGGAAGCCCATCAACAAGGGCCTCTACTCCAAGTACATCCCCGACCCCACGGCGGAGGTCGGCCACTGCGTGCACCATGTCGCCATGCACCCGGCCAAGCCGCAGACGCTGTTCATGCAGAAGCACTGGGACGTGATGCGCTCGGACGACGCCGGTGACCAGTGGACCAAGATCAGCGGCAACCTGCCTACCGACTTCGGCTTCGTCATCGACGTGCACGCACACCAGCCGGAGACGGTCTACGTGGTGCCCATCAAGTCCGACGCTGAACACTTCCCTCTCGACGGTGAGCTGAAGGTCTACCGCAGCAAGTCCGGTGGCAACGAGTGGGAGCCGCTGACCAACGGCCTGCCACAGAAGGACTGCTATGTGAACGTGCTGCGCGATGCGATGTCCGTCGATCAACTCGACGACTGCGGCATCTACTTTGGCACCACCGGCGGCCAGGTCTACTGCTCGCCCGATGGTGGCGAAAGCTGGAGCGCGATTACGCACGATCTGCCCGCGGTGCTCTCAGTTGAAGCACAGACGCTGCCCTAAGCTATGCCTGCCGTCCGCGTCGACCTGCCCGCACCGCTGCGCCGCCTGGCCAGCATCTCCGGCCATGAGGTCACTCTCGACCTCGCGGCCGCGGTGACGCTTGAGGCGGTAATCCGGGAGCTGGAAGTCCGCTACCCTGCCCTGCGCGGCGCCATCCTCGACCACCACACGCAGCAGCGCCGTCCGTTCCTACGCTTCTTCGCGTTGAACGAGGACATCTCGTTGCAGCCGCTCGATGCACCATTGCCTTCCGCCATCGCCGACGGCAGCGAACCGCTGCTCATCATCGCGGGGATTGCTGGCGGTTAGACGATCTCGCGCTCCAGCACGATGAAGTGCAGATCGTCGCGCAACGGCTTGCCCAGGCGCTCGTCGCCATACGGAAACGGCTCGGTATCGCCGGTCTTCGTATAACCGCGCCGCTCGTACCACGCAATCAGCCCCACGCGCACATGCAGCACCGTCATGCGGATGCGTGTGCCTCCGCGCTCGCTGGCGTAGCCTTCAGCGGCAGCGAGCAACGTGCGTCCAAGCTGGCGGTTCTGGCGGTCAGGACGCACCGTCAGCAGGCCGAGATACCAGACGCCGCCAGCCTCCGGGTTCAGCCACGCCGTACCCAGCAGCGGGCCATCCTCAGTATCGCGCCACACCAGCAGAACGCCGTTGGGCTTGGCCGCCAGCTCTTCCCGCAGCGACGAATCGCTCAGGCGCTGCCCTTCGATAATTCCTTCTTCGACGTTCCAGCTCGCACCCGCGCCGGTGCCTCGATAGGCGAGGTTCGCCAGCGCAACCACCTCTGCAAAGTCCGCTTCCACTACAGGCCGCAAGATCATGGTGCCAGTTTAATCCCACGCGTCAGAAGCGGAAGTAAGCCCCCAGCATCGGCTCCGCTGTATGGAAGAACGCACCCGTGGAGGAGTATGCAGTCGCCAGTTGTGGGGCCTTGTACACGTTGCCGCGGTACTGCCCACGGATGCCGAGATGCGGCAACACAGCCCAGTCCACTCCGCCGCCGTATACCAGCACGCCCTTCGTCTGCGACTGTGCTCCATTCTGCGAGCCCGCAGGTTGGTTGAAGAGAATCCCGCCACCCGCCAGCAGAAATGGCCGCAGGTTCAGGATGTGCGCCGACACCTCATAGTCCGCAGTCACCTCATGCGCGTTCGCAGGCACAAACTTGTTCGCTGGCCCAACCACGTTGCACGTCGGGACAGGGTTTCCAGGGCAAACGACCTCCTCCGAATAGTTCTGGTCTGCCCGGTTCCATGCGTACGTCACCTCATACCCAAGCAGCGGGTTGGACTGGTGGTGCAACTCCACCAGCACACCCGCCTGGTTCGATGGGCTCTGGGTGACGCCATTACCATTCACCGTTCCGCTGAAGGCGCCATACACACTCGCAGCCACGTCGGTCTGGGCGTTCGCTGCGCTCGCCGTCGCTGCTGCCAGAGCCACCAGAACTGCAATCGTCCACCGTCTACGAGTCATAGGGTCCACTCCTCAGCTTGATACAGGAGGTCTCCATCCATGGCTTGCGTACCATCTCATCAGAAACCTCTGTATCCGATGCTCGCTTAGACGCGAGCCTGCACAAGGAGTTGCGCTGAATTTTGTACCGGAATCGAGCCCCACAATCACCCTGAATTCGCGCTGTCAAGCCCGAACAGTCTATCTTGAACATTCCATGCCAGATACGAGGATAAGACAATAGGCTCCAAACCGTTAGAATGAAAGTAGAGCCTTCTTGAGATACAATAACCTCCACTATCTGTGGTGCTATAACCCCTTTATTTCCCAGATCATACCCGCAACCATATAAAGAATCAGCCACTTACCCCCGGGATCACCCCGTAAGTCGCTGATTCTACTGGATACCGCCGCTACATAGGGAGGGGGAGGGGTATCCCACAGCCCCCGAAAGTACAATCGAAGTCATGGCTCGCCTTTACCCGTTCCGCGCTCTCCGTTACGATCCAGCCCGCGTCAGCATGACCGATGTCGTTACCCAGCCCTACGACAAGATCTCCCCGGAGATGCAGGAACGCTACTACCAGGCCAGCCCCTACAACCTCATCCGCGTCATCCTGGGCAAGCACCTGCCCGGCGATACAGACGCCCAGAACGTCTACACCCGCGCCGCCGCCACGCTGAGCGACTGGCGCAACGAAGGTGTCCTGAAGGAAGAGGCCGAGCCTGCCCTCTACGGATACTCGCAGACCTATACGGTGCCCGGCACCGACGAGGTGCGCGAGCGCCGCGGGTTCATCGGCCTGGCGCAGCTCTCCGACTACGCCGACCGCGTCGTCTATCGCCACGAGCAGACGTTCCCGAAGCATAAGTCCGACCGGCTTGCACTCTTCAAGGCCACGCGCGCCTACTGCGAGCAGATCTACATGCTCTACTCGGACCCGACATTTACCGCCGAGCAGATCATCTTTGCTGAGGGTGCCGCGCCGGAGCTGGAGATCACCGATGAGTACGATGTCGTGCATCGTGTGTGGAAGCTCACCGATCCTGCACTGATCCAGAAGGTGCTGGCAACGATGGACGACAAGTGGCTGCTCATCGCTGATGGGCATCACCGCTATGAGACCTCGACGGCCTACATGTTCGAGCGCGCCGCCGAGCTTGGCGTCGACCCCAAGGCCGCGCCGAAGACCGACGCAAATGGCCTGCCGCAGCCGGCCTTCCCCGAGCAGGCGATGATGATGACCTTCGTGAATATGGACGCGCCCGGCATCACCATCCTGCCGACGCACCGTGTCGCCTTCGGCCTGCCACACTTCAACGGCCGCGACTTCGCACGGAAGGCCGAACAGTACTTCACAGTGACAGAGATTCCGGCTAACACCGACGGCAAACTGCCCGGTGCGGCAGGCCTGCTCAAGGCCTTGAACGAGACTGAGGGGGTAGCGTTCGTCGCCGCCACGCGCGATGGAGATTTTCTGCTGAAGCCCAAGCCTGAGGCCGTTGCGCCATTGCTCGCGGACCTTTCGCCACGCAAGCAGCAACTGGATGTGACGCAACTGCACAAGGTGGTGCTGGATAAGCTGCTGGGTCTGAACGAAGAGACGGTACGAGCAGGCTCCAACGTGCGTTACCTGCGCGAGGCCACCGACGCCCTGCAACAGGTGGGCAGCGGCAATGCCGATGTTGCTTTCCTCATCAAGCCCGTCACGCTGGAGCAGATGAAGGACGTCTCGCTGAACCTGGAAGTGATGCCGCAGAAGTCGACGGACTTCTATCCGAAGCTGCTCAGCGGACTGGCGATGTACACGCTGGACTAGCGTTACTTCGAGATGCCCTCGAGCGGTGAGCTGGCGGTGGCATAGAGCTTCTTCGGCATGCGTCCGGCGAGGAACGCTTCGCGACCGGCTTCGACGCCCTTCTTCATCGCTGAACTCATCAGCACTGGGTCCTTCGCAGCGGCCATTGCGGTGTTGAGTAGTACTCCGTCAAAGCCCATCTCCATTGCCAGAGCTGCGTCGCTCGCGGTGCCGAGGCCAGCATCGACGATCAGCGGAACCTCCGTGATGAGTTCGCGCATCATGCGCAAGGTATAGGTGTTCGCGATGCCGAGGCCCGTGCCGATAGGAGCGCCAAGAGGCATCACAGCCGCTGCACCAACGTCAATCAGACGCTTGGCGAAGACGATGTCATCTGTCGTATAAGGGAGGACGGTGAAGCCTTCCTTGACCAGCACACTGGTCGCTTCGACCGTCGCCTGCACGTCGGGATAGAGCGTCGCCTGGTCGCCGATCACTTCGATCTTGACCCAGTCGGAGAGCCCAACCTCGCGACCGAGGCGTGCCGCTCGGATCGCCTCTTCTGCGGTGTAGCAACCCGCTGTGTTCGGCAGCAGGAAGTACTTCTTGGGATCGATGAAGTCGAGCAAAGATTCCTTACTTCGGTCGAGGTTCACTCGCCGCACTGCGACAGTGACCATCTCTGCGCCGGAGACTTCGATGGCGGCCTTCGTCTCAGCGCCATCCTTGTACTTGCCTGTTCCAACAATCAACCGCGACCGAAACGTACGTCCTGCAATGACCAACTCGTCCATGCCTCTAGTCTAATCGCCCGGAAACACAAACGGCCTGCTCCAGCGAAGGAGCAAGCCGTTATGCGGTGATCTGGGTGGTTTGACCTGAGGCATCCGTACTGGATGGGCCTCTGCAGAGTGGTACGAACTGCCAGGACTAGAGCACGGATGCTCTAAGCCTCAGTCACCTCACGTGTTGTCGTGCTACTGGAACTATCAATCTTCATAGGCTTGGACCATCCTCCTTTCCCGTGTGTCTGAAAGGTAAATTAGAGTCTGCCGCACGTCAAACCACCCGCTATGACGATGCTGCATCTGATTGATGGACGGATATTTGCAAGGAGATCACTCCATGAAACCTGTCACCATCATTGGCGCAATCCTGATTATCGTGGGCATTGTTGGATTCGCCGTCGGCGGCTTTACGTTCTCACATGAGAAGAAAGACGTGGACCTCGGGCCCCTGCAGGTTTCTCATGAGCAGAAGAATACTGTTCCCATTCCTCCGATCCTGAGCACAATCGCTCTGATAGGTGGGATTGCCCTAGTCGCTGCCGGGGTGAAGAGCCGCTAAATGTTACTTCATATACGCGCGTACAAGGTCGATCAACTCTTCTCCGAGCTCTGGCGTAAGGGCGGTTGCCTTTGGCCCAACGAGATGTAGGCGGATATGGTCTTCGAGGACCTCGGCCATGAGGCCGTCTACACCTCCGCGCACCGCAGCCAGCAGCATCAGTACATCAGCACAGTCTCGGTTTTCAATCAGGCTCCGCTCCACGGACTCAACTTGTCCGTGGATTCGTTTGGCGCGATTGATTAATTTCGCTCGCTCACGTGTCGTTTCCATAGTGCAAATATACCCTACCGGGGTATACTAATTCCTAGTTTACTGAGGCTCGTTATATACATTGAACTGTCATTGAGGACACCCTCTGACCGGCCGTTCATCAAACCCTCATACTTGCTCCGTACATTCACTGGGAACCCTCTCGACCGATGCCCTTCCTGACACCTGGCCGATCTGTATATCTCGCGCTGTCTTTGTTGCTGGCTATCTCCGCGCCGCTCCTTGCGCAGCAGAACAGCGATTCTGCGCCTGACGCTCCGCAACCGCAGCTGACACTCTTTCCGCATCCCGATAGTGCGCGGTATCTACTCTCGGGGCAAGTCAATATCGTCTTTCAGGCTCATCCTGGATTTCACTCGCCTTACTCAGGTACCAATTCATTTCTGGCGAGAGGCGAGTACAAGGTGTCGCTGGTGGGAACGCTATATACGGGGTTCGAGGTGAACTCAAAGCCTCGCTACGAGACAGATGCCATTTTTGATATGGAGTCGGCGGGCGGACGGGGTATCTCCGAGGCATTGGGGCTGGCCGGGTTTACGAACCTTGACGTTGTGCGGAACCCGAACCTGGGGTCAACCCCGTATGTCGCCCGAGTGCAGCTGCATCAGACGATCGGGTTTACGGACACGATGGTGAACCAGCAACGGACACAGTTCTCGCTGGCCACGAAGGTGCCGGAGCGGCGGCTGGACCTGCGGGTGGGGAAGATGAGCCTGCCGGATGTGCTGGACATCAACGGGCCGGGTTCGGACTCGCACCTGCAGTTCCTTAACTGGACGGCCGACAACAATGGCGCGTGGGACTATGCGGCGGACACTCGCGGCTATACCTATGCGGCAGTGGCTGAGTACGACGACAAGGACTGGTCGGCGCGGTATGCGCTGGCGCTGATGCCGACCATCGCTAACGGGATTGACCTGCAGTGGAACCTGCGCCGCGCGAGCGGACAGAATGTGGAGTTCGAGTACCGCAAGACACCGTTTGCTCTGCTACCGGAACGCTGGTTGTCGCCGGAGCGCAAGGGTGTAGTGCGCGCGCTGAGCTTCGTCAACCACGCGAATATGGGTGACTATCGCACGCAGATCAACGAGGCGCTTGCAGAGCGGGCGAACGGGGATCTGAGCGCAGTGCCGGTGATTACGGCGCATACGCCGCAGACGACTGTGAAATACGGGTTTGGGCTGAACTTCGAGCAGGAGCTGACGCAAGATGTGCGTCTGTTTGGGCGTTTTGGGTGGAACGAAGGGCAGCATGAGAGCTATGCGTATACCGAGGTTGACCAGACGTTTGAGGTTGGTGGCGATATCGCTGGCTCGCGTTGGGGACGAGCGAATGACAAGGTCGGCATTGTCGGAATTTCCAATGCGATCAAGCGCGATCACCAGGAGTACCTGGCGCTGGGCGGGCTGGGGTTCCTGCTGGGGGATGGGGCGCTAAGCTATGCGCGCGAGGACATCCTGGAGAGCTACTACAACGCACACAACTGGCGGGGGCTGTACAGCGCGTTCGATGTGCAGTTGATCGCGCATCCGGGCTACAACCAGGCGCGCGGGCCGGTGACCGTGTTCACCGTACGGACGCACGTAGACTTCTAGCCGGGATACCCCTCCCCCCTCCCTATGTAGCGGAGGGCTCTAGCGGAATCAACGACTTACGGGGTGATCCCCGGGGTAAGTCGCTGATTCTGTATATAATTGCGGGTATGATATGGGAAGGATTGGGGTTAGCGCGAAGTTTTGTGGCGTAACGGTTTTGACGTACAGTCGCGAGTTTGTTTCGAGTTTAGAGTTCCAGTTTTTCTTTGCTTACTTCTAGTATAGAAGGCTGGAAAGGAGAAAGTGTTTTTGTCTGCTGCGAGCTAAACCGCTCACAATGAACGATTTGAATAGCAGACTAGACCATCGGAGGCTTGACACGCTTGGGGCTCAGTCCGGCCTGGCTTTTCTTGAGGCGCAGGCGGGAGATCAGCCCAACGTCGAAAAAGGCGATGCCGAGAATGCCGAGAACTATTGCCAGCCGGTACAGGCGACCGATTGAAGCGATGCGGGCGGAACCGGGCAGGCCGGATGGATAGGCGACGGGAACCGTGGCGGCAGTGGGGAGATCGGGGTCGTCAGGGTCTGTGCTGGTGACGGGGTCCGTGAAGGTGACGAGTTGGCCGGAGGGCAGGCGGAAACGGAGGTGGGTGGCGTAGGTGACGTTTCCCATTGCATCCTGCGAGGCGCTGGTTTCGGTGACTACGGCCTCAGCACGAGGCCAGGATTTGAAGGTCCACCAGGTGTTCGCGGCAGAGAGGGCTGCAAGAGCCATCAGTACGCCGCCGATCCATGGAAGAAAAGATGCGCTGAGGCGATAGAACCGGTTTTTCAGCGCGAGTATTTCTTGAAGGGCAAACATTCCTGTCTCCAACGATATAGGTTGGCGGGCCTGTAAACGATTTTGACTTCGATATTCGCGCGCTTAGGCAAGAGCGAAGAATAAGAGACTAAATCAGTCCTATATACTGGCCTCACCATGACGACGAAAGCCCACGCCACTCTTCGACTTTTTCGACAACTGCACCTCTACATTGGAATCTTCATCTCTCCAGCCCTGCTGTTCTTTGCGTTTACGGGGGCGTTGCAGACGTTCAGCCTGCATGAGAGCGTGCGCGGCAGCGACTACAAACCAGCGCACTGGGTGATGGTGCTGGCGCAGATCCACAAGAACCAGAGCACGGTGATCCAGCAGAAGAAGCCGGGGCCTCCGCCGGAACAGGCAAAGGGCAACGCTAGCCGGGACGGGGCCAAAGGCAAGCCTGCAGAGGCAGCGGCGCCGGTGGTGTCGAAGAGAGAGCAGCATGTGCCGCTGAAGATCTTCTTTCTGCTGGTGTCGTTGAGCCTCATGATGTCGACGCTGACGGGAATCTATATGGCCTACAAGTTTGTCCGGAACCGAGTGGTTGTGACCGGATTGCTGGTGGCCGGAGTGCTGGTTCCGTTGGCGCTGCTGCCGTTCTGATGTCTGTGGAATGGAGGGCGGGTTCACGGGGCGGAACAAGGCGAGACAAATCTACGTTCGTGGGGCGACAATAGGCAGCGAAGACTCATTCCATTTGGAGAACCTGTTTCAATGCTGAATCGCCGTCGCATCTCTGCTTCCCTGCTCAGTCTGTTCATTCTTTCTATAGTTACCGTTGGGCTGCGCGCGCAGCAGGCTACGCCTACAAAACCTTCGGCGGACCTGGCGGGGCTGGCGCATGTGGCGATCCGGGTGCACGACCTGGATGCGGCCGTGGGGTTCTACGAGAAGCTGGGGTTTGTGCGGGCGTTTGCGCTGTCGCGCGATGGCAAGGTGTACGAGGCGTTCATCAAGATCAATGACCAGCAGTACATTGAGCTGTACCCGGTGGATGCGAAGAACACGCAGGTGGGGTTTCTGCATGTGTGTTTCTCCGGCAATGACCTGCAGGCTGCGCATGACTATTACGTGCAGCAGGGGCTGACGCCAAATGCGGTGAGGACAGCCGGCGCGGGAAACCTGTTGTTTACGATGCCTGGACCAGCGACGCCGACAGGGCAGCAGAACATGGAGTACACACAGTACATGCCGGGGTCTCGGCATACGAAGGCGATTGGGGAGTTTTTAGGGGCGGACCGTATCTCAACGAAGATGGTCGAAGTGGCGATCGCGTTCGATGACCCGGCGCAGGCGGCGGCGTTCTACAAAGACAAGGTGGGCTTTACGCCGGAGAAGCATGGTGTGTTTGCGCTGCCGGGGAACTCGTCGGAGGCGATCCGCGTGGTGCCCGCGGCGAAGCTGGGGACGAAGGCGGACATTGTGTTTGCAGCGGGCAAGGATGCCGCGAAGACGCTGGAGCAGCGGGGTGTCGCGTTTACGCGGGGCGCGGAGTTTGGCGGCAAGGGTGACCTGACATTGACTGATCCCGATGGGAACCTGATTGTGTTGCAGACCACTAAGCAATAGGTTCTGCTGGCTGTTCCAGCATCTGCAAATGCGGGGATCTCTCCACGACGCTTCGCTCCGGTCGAGATGACAACATTTGTGTAGAACGCAAAAGAAAACGGCTGCCGGGGAGGGCAGCCGTTTCTGTTGCGTGAAGTTGAGGCTTAGCGATGTCCGCCGCCGCCGTGACCACCACCACCATGGAAGCCGCCACCGCCGTGGAAACCTCCACCACCGCCATGGAAGCCACCGCCACCACCGGCGCGGAAGCCGCTAGCACCGCCGCCGTGATAACCGCCGCCAGCGTAGCCGCCATGGTATCCACCGCGATAGCCGCCTGCGTAGCCACGACCGCCGTAGCCACCACGATAGCCGTAGCCACCACGACCGTATCCATAGCCCGAGCGGTAGCCATAGGCACCACGCCAGCCCCCGTAACCGCCCCAACCGGCACCATAGTAGCGACCGCCAAACCAACCGCCGCGGAACCACGGGCCGGCGCCGATGAAGAGGCCGCCGTTGAACCATTCAGGGCCGTAGTAGCCGTAGGGCGCGCAGGCATACGGAGCGTAGTCATAATAGCCATAAGAGCATGCGGGGGCAGCATAGGGATAACCGTAACCGCCAATACCAATACCCACCGAAACCTGCGCGTTCGCTTTGGGCGCCGGCGCGAGGGCAAAACCTAATCCGAGAACTGCGAGAACTCCGAGATAGCGTAAACGACGCATGTGGTGCTCCTTCCGGTCCCGCTCGAGCGTGCGCGATTCGATACGGGCGAGGGGCTCGGAACACTCACTGAGGTTCGCGTCCGTTCCCAGCTATTAGAACCCAGGGGTACGGGAAATGTTGCATAAATGTGAAGGCGAATCGGACCATGCTGGATGCTGATTTTGTCGCGCAACGATAACCGCGCGTGGATGTTCGCGTTGCGGGCAACCTTTGAAGCACGACCTATACTGGGTACTCATGATTTCGCCTATCTGGTTTGAAAGCGCTGCGTTTTTGCTGGGGCTGATCTTCGGCAGCTTTTTGAATGTGTGCATCAGCCGGCTGCCGGCGCACGAGAGCCTCTGGAAGCCACGATCGCACTGCCGGAGTTGCGGGGCGACAATTGCGTGGTACGACAATCTGCCGGTACTGAGCTGGGTTCTGCTGCGGGCGAAGTGCCGAGGGTGCGGGGAGCAGATCTCGTGGCGGTATCCGGTGGTGGAGATTGCGGTGGGAGTATGGTTTGCGCTTGCTGCATCCAAATTAGAGAGCTTCATCAGAACTCGCAACGGATCTAGCAACTGGTTGCCTTCCTACTATTACAAGGGATATTTTGACGTCGCGATTTTTCTCATTCTCGGCTTCCTGCTCATCGGGCTGATGGTGATGGATTGGCAGACGCACAAGCTGCCAGATGTGTTTACGTGGACAGGGATTGCGATTGGTTTTTTGCTGGCATGTGTGCGGGTGGCGCTTCTGGGGCCGCATGAGGATGAGGTGATTCTGCATGGGCGCAATCCGCTGAGCAGTCCGGGTAATGTGGTGGATGCGGGAAACGTGGTGCTGACCGGGCCCGAGCATGTGGTGCTGGGATGGCTGGGAGCCGTGGTGGCGGCGGGGTGTCTGCTGCTGGTGGTGCGGTGGGTTTATATGAAGCTGCGCGGTCGCGAGGGCATGGGGCTGGGCGATGCGAAGCTGCTGGCCATGATTGCGGCTTTCCTGGGGTTCTGGCCGGCGATGCTGGCGCTGTTTGTGGGTGTGGTGACGTGCTCGGCGTATGCGCTGGTGCTGCTGGCGCGTGGGAAGGCGCAGGCCGCGACGCGGCTGCCGCTGGGGACGTTTCTTTGCGTCGGCGGATTGGTGGCGGCGCTGGTGGGGCCGCAGCTGATTGCGTGGTATCAATCGCTGCTGTGAAAACTGTGGCGGGAGAACTGCAGGTCTCTCCACTGCGTCCGCAAAGAACGCGGACTCCGGTCGAGATGACACATCTTTCTTCATGATGAAGAGATCGGTGTTGTGCTGCGATTTTGTCATTCCCTTGCCCGCTTGACGGTGGCGCTCCTATACTCAAAGCTGGCCATGCAAACGAATCCATATATCTGGCAGTACATTCCCTTCGCACTTCAGGTGCTGGTCGCGCTGGCGCTGGCCGGCGGGATGGTGGGTGCGTCGTTCTTTATCGGCAAACACAAGCGGAGCAAGGTGAAGCTGGGCGCGTATGAGTGCGGCATGGACCCGGTGGGCGATGCGCGCGGACGGTTCAGCGTGAAGTTCTACATGGTCGCGATGCTGTTCATCCTGTTCGATGTGGAAGCGGTGTTCATGCTGCCGTGGGCAGTGGTGTACCGGCAACTGCACCAGATCACGGGGTCTCGGCTGTTCGGGTTCTGGGAGATGGTGGTGTACCTGGGCTTTGTGGCCGTGGGGCTCTTTTATGTGTGGAAGAAGGGCATCCTGAACTGGACCAACGACAAGGCCGATCTGTAGGCCGCAACAGAGATTTGCTGAAGGGCTTTTATGACCGATCCAATTACGAATCCTGCCACGCCGGAAGCCTGCTTTGGTAAAGAGGCCGTCTCGCTGGCGCTGGCCGACCATGCCGCGGTGCAGGGACTGGCGGAGTACATCCTTGATGCAAAGTGGGACCGCAAGGAGCTGACGCTGACGGTGGCTCCTGAAAACATTGTGGCTGCGTGCAAGGCCGCGCAGGCTGCCGGGTACGTCTTTTTCGAGGATGTCACCGGAGTGGATTGGTATCCGGCGGAGCCGCGGTTCCAGTTGAGCTACTCCCTGCTGAGCTACAAGCTGAAGCAGCGGATTCGCGTGGTGGTGCGGCTGAACGAAGGGCAATCGGTGGCGTCGATTACGGGCGTTTGGCCGGCGGCGAACTTTTATGAGCGCGAGGTATTCGACCTGTTCGGCGTGCCGTTTACGGGGCACCCGAACCTGACGCGCATTATGATGCCGGACAACTGGAAGGGACATCCCCTGCGTAAGGACTACCCGGTGGAGGGGTACAGATAAATGTCGCCGATCGAGGAACTGGACGAGATTACCGCTGAAGATATGAAGATTCCCGGCGTCGCGGACGTGGTTCGCGAGTCGGTGACGCACCACAAGCCGCATGGGTCGGACCCGGTGAGCGATCAGACAATGATCCTGAACATGGGCCCGCAGCATCCGTCGACGCATGGCGTGCTGAGGCTGGTGATCGAGCTGGATGGCGAGACCGTGATCTCGCTGGCGCCGGACATCGGGTATCTGCATACGGGCATTGAGAAGACCTGCGAGGCGAAGTTTTATGCGCAGGTGACTCCGATGACCGACCGCATCGACTACCTGTGCCCGATGACGAATAACACGGCCTATGCGCTGGCGGTGGAGAAGCTGCTGGAGCTGGAGATTCCGGAGCGCGCGCAGTACATCCGCGTGCTGTTCAATGAGCTGACGCGCATTCAGAGCCACTTGGTGTGGTTGGGTACGCATGCGATGGATATCGGCGCGCTGACGGTGTTCCTGTACTGCTTCCGCGAGCGCGAGGCGTTGCTGCGCATCTTTGAGGCGGTGAGCGGGCAGCGCATGATGACCAGCTTTGTGCGCATCGGCGGTGTGAGCCTGGAGCTGCCGCCGGGGCTGCTGAAGGACATCCGTACGTTCCTGGCGGATTTTCCGTCGAAGATCGCGGAGTACGAAGGGCTGCTGAATGGCAACCCGATCTGGCAGTCGCGACTGAAGGACGTAGGTATGCTTTCGGCTGAGGACGCTATTGCGCTGGGCGTGAGCGGGCCACCGATGCGCGCTTCGGGCATTGATTTCGATGTGCGGCGCGATATGCCGTACTCGGGCTATGAGAAGTTCCAGTTCAATGTGCCGGTGTCGAATGGCTGCGATGTGTGGGCCCGGTACCTCGTGCGCATGGACGAGATGCGCGAGAGCGTGAAGATCTGCCTACAGGCGCTGGATGGGTTGCCGGAGGGCCGCATTATGGCCGATGCTCCGAAGATCATTCTGCCGGACCGCGAGCAGATGAAGACGCAGATGGAGTCTCTGATCCATCACTTCAAGATTGTGACCGAAGGCTTTGCGGTACCGGTGGGAGAGGCAACTTCGTCGGTTGAGGCTCCGCACGGGATGATGAACTACTACGTCGTCTCGGATGGCACGGCCAAGCCGTACCGCGTGCATATGCGGAATGCCGACTTTGCGAATCTGCAGGCGCTGGAGACGATGTGCAAGGGCCGGTTGATTGCGGATGTGGTCGCTGTGATTGGGTCGATTGATGTAGTGCTGGGTGCTATTGATCGGTAGAGGTTACTACTGGCCGCTGAGGAGTCCAAATGCATAGCAATTCCGAACGGAATCGATTGCGTCACGCCGGACGAATTCCTCAAGAGACGCTGGATTATCTCGCTTCGAAGAAGCGAGATAACAGGCTGGGCCTGCTGGAAGTTCCTATCCTCCTCATCACTGTCTTCTCATTGACTCTCTTGGTCATGCTGCTGTTTCGAATCCACAAGCCTCTGCTTTCCAGCGATTCGCTCCTCATCTGCGTATTGATCTTTTTTCTTTCGAGCCCGCTGCGACGCAGAATTCGAAGTTCCTTCGCTTGAATGACCGACTTCATATCGAGCTTTGGACTTCATGGGCTTCCCTCCTACGCAGCTATGCGGCTGCGCATGGGTTGAATGCGAAGGAACATGCGGTGGTTGAGGTGAGTTCGGAGGAGATTACGCTACGGGTTGGCAGCCGGTGGATGCGGTTTACGGCGGATCAGGTTGAGCGCAGCGACGGTGGCACGGTTTCTTTTGCGTTGAATGAGGATGGCACGGTCTCGGTGGGTGGAGCGCCTGCGGAGGAGATGGATATGGCCGCGGAGCGGTTTGCGCGTGAGATGCTGCATGGCGGTTAGAAGGGCTGGCGCGAACTCCGTCCGTTTTTGTCGGGATTCGTTTTTCGGCCACAGGTTGTGGAGAGCGTGAGACTTCCACGGCGACACGATAGTAGACTAGTAATCGACGCCTTCTTTTCGAGAACTTAGGACTCTATGAGCAGCATTGCGAACTCGATCTTTACGCCTGAGACGGCGGCCCGCTTCGATAAGCTGGCCTCGATTTACCCGGTGAAGCGCTCGGCGCTGGTACCGATGCTGTTGTATGCGCAGGACGAGATTGGCTATGTCTCGAATGCGGCAGTGGCTGAGATTGCCGAGCGGCTGGACCTGCTGGAGCTGGATGTCCGCAACGTGCTGAGCTACTACTCGATGCTGCGGACCGCCCCGGTGGGCAAGTACAACGTGCAGGTGTGCACGAACATCAGCTGCATGCTGCGCGGCGGGTTTGAGCTGCTGGACCACTGTAAGAAGACCCTGCATATCGGACACAAGGAGACTACCGCGGATGGTCTCTTTTCTTTGGAAGAGGTGGAGTGCATTGGGGCGTGCTGCTGGGCGCCGGCCGTGCAGGTGAACTACGACTTCCATGAAGACCTGACCCCCGCGAAGATGGATGCGGTGCTCGAAGACTATCGTGCCGGACGCGGAAAGGACGTGAAGTAGATGCCTACCCTGGTTTCGCATCCGGATGAAGTGAAGGTGGTAAGCCGCAGGTTCGGCATGGGCGCTACCGACATCGACAAGTACGTGGAACTGGACGGCTACAAGGCCGTGCAGATGGCGATCGAGCAGGGGCCGGAGTGGATCATCAATACGATGAAGGCCAGCGGATTGCGCGGACGAGGCGGTGCGGGATTCCCGACCGGCATGAAGTGGTCGTTCGTTCCGAAGGTGAGCGAGAAGCCGAAGTATGTGCTGGTAAACGGTGATGAGAGCGAGCCCGGCACGTGCAAGGACCACGTGATCTTTCTGCACGATCCCCATGCGGTGATTGAAGGCACGATGATCGCGGGGCTGGCGATTGGTGCGAAGCTTGGGTTCATCTATCTGCGCGGTGAGTATCGCTACCTGCTGAAGATCGTGGAGAAGGCCGTTGCCGACGCATATGCGAAGGGCTATCTGGGCAAGAACATCTTTGGCAAAGAGGGCGTGGACTTCGACATCATTACGCAGACCGGCGCGGGCGCGTATGAGGTGGGTGAAGAGAGTGCGCTGATGGAGTCGCTGGAGGGCAAGCGTGGCGTGCCGCGCATCAAGCCGCCGTTCCCTGCCGTGGTGGGGTTGTATGGTGGGCCGACGGTGATCAACAATGCCGAAACGATTGCGAATGCTCCGCACATTTTGCTGATGGGCGGCGAGTCATACGCGAAGCTCGGTACGGAGCGCAACGGTGGGACGCGGCTGTTCGGCATCAGCGGCCATGTGGAGCGGCCGGGCGTGTATGAGCTGCCGATGGGCTACTCGATGCGCAAGGCAATTTACGAAGTGGCCGGTGGCATCAAGGATGGCAAGAAGCTGAAGGCGGTTGTGCCTGGTGGATCGAGCTGCCCTGTGCTGCGCGCCGATGAGATTGATGTAGGGCTGGACTTCGACCAGATGGCGAAGGCTGGAACGATGCTGGGTTCAGGCGGGATCGTGGTGCTCGATGAGTCGGTGAGCATTGTAGAGTTTGCACTGCGGACGATCCGGTTCTACCAGCATGAGAGCTGCGGGTGGTGCATCCCGTGCCGTGAAGGAACGGATTGGATCAAGAAGACGCTGACGCGTTTCCATGCAGGTGGCGGCAATAAGAAGGACATCGACAATATTCAGTATCTGGCTGAGAACATGATGGGGCGCACGTTCTGCCCGCTCGGTGATGCGGCTGCGATGCCGACGCTGGGCTTCATCAAGAAGTTTCGCTCGGAGTTCGAGGAGTATCTCGAAGGCAAGCGCGTGGAGCATCCGTTGATTCAGATTCAGCCGGTTGGCGAGCCTGAGCTCGCAGGAGCGCATTAGGGTTATGGCAGACGTATCGTTCACAGTAGATGGCAAGAAGCTGACCGCACCTGCGGGAACGCTGTTGATTGATGCCTGCAAATCCGCGGGGATTGAGATTCCGGCGTTCTGTTACTACCCGGGGCTGAGCTTGCAGGCCGCGTGCCGCATGTGCGTGGTGCGGATTGAGAAACAGCCGAAGCTCGCGACGGCCTGCACAACGACGGTAGCTGAAGGCATGAACGTAACGACCGAGTCGCCAGAGATTGCGCAGGCGCGCAAGGCGACGCTGCAACTGCTACTCGGGAACCATCCGCTGGACTGCCCGGTGTGCGATGCAGGTGGTGAGTGCGAACTGCAGGACATGACGTTCAAGTATGGTGCGGCGGACAGCTTCTACACTGAGCCGAAGAACCATCGCGAAGAGCAGCAGTGGTCGCCGGTGGTGTACTTCGACCGGCCGCGTTGCATCCTTTGCTATCGCTGTGTACGCATGTGCGGTGAGGGCATGGACATCTTTGCGCTGGGCGTGCAGAACCGCGGCAGCAGCAGCGTGATTGCTCCCAACATCCCGGTGAGCGAGTCTCCCAATGGCATGGCTGCGCTGGACTGCGAGCAGTGCGGGATGTGCATTGATGCGTGCCCGGTGGGGGCGCTGACCAGTGGCACGTATCGGTACAAGACGCGGCCATGGGAGATGAACCATGTGGCGACCGTCTGCACGCACTGCGGCGATGGCTGCAAGACGACTCTGGGCGTGCGGTCCGTGAGCGACGGCAGCGAGATTGTACGCGGGGACAACCGCGACAAGAGCGGCATGAACGGCGACTTCCTGTGCAACAAGGGGCGGTATGCGTTCGACTTTGCGAACAACATCGAGCGGCTGACGTCTCCGCTAGTTCGCAAGGACGGCAAGCTGGTGCCTGTGAGCTGGGAAGAAGCTCTGGGCTTTGCGGGCAAGCGGCTGCGCGAGATCCGCGATGAGAAGGGCGCCAATGCTGTCGGCGTGATTGGATCGAACCGCACAACGAATGAAGAGAGCTATCTGCTGCAGAAGTTTGCGCGGACAGTGATTGGGACGAACAACATCGACCACCATCGCACGGCTGACTATGTGACGCTCGCGACCGCGCTGCAGGGCACGACGACCGTAGCAGGTAAGCCACGCTTTGCCTCTCAGCGCTGCGTAGAGAAGTCGCCTGCGATCCTGCTGGTGGGTGGCGATCCAACGAATGAAGCTCCGTTGACGGCGTGGAATATCCGCACGAATGTTCGCTTGAACAAGGCGCGCGTGTACGTTGCCAACCATCGTGATATCAAGCTGAAGCGTCAGGCGAAGGCGTTTACACCGGTTGCTGAGTTCGGGTATGCGGCGTTCATTGACTCGCTGGGCGAGGAGAACGAGTTCACCAAGGCGGTGAAGTCCGAAGAGAAGCTGTTGGTCGTTGTCGGCAACGAACTGCGCGGAGGCGAATTGGCCAAGCTGATCGCTGCCCTGCCCCATGCAAAGTTCGCGCTGCTCGCGGACTATGCGAACTCGCGCGGTGCGGCGGACATGGGCGTACTACCGGATGCCCTTCCGGGATATCAGCCGCTGACTGGCTCTGCCATCGCCAGTGAGTATACGAGCCCGAGTGAGCCTGGGTTGGATCTGCTGGGCATGTTCGATGCCGCTGCGAATGGCAAGCTGGCCGCGTTGTATGTCGTCGGTTCCAACCCTGTGAAGCGTTACGGGATCGACGCAACCGCGCTGAAGGACACATTCGTGATTGTGCAAGACATGTTCCTGACCGAGACGGCTATGCTTGCGGATGTGGTTTTACCGGCGGCTAACCTCTATGAGAAGTCCGGTTCGGTGACAAACAGCTATGGCGATGTGCAGCTTGTGAGCAAAGCTGCCGACAAAGCCGGCGTCCGTTCTGACTTCGAGATGATTGTGCGGCTAGCTGACAAGTTTGGGCATGAGATCAAGACGCTGGTGCCGTTCGGCAAAGGCCTGCGCGCGGACATGGGCCAAACACGCGGCGCACAGAGCGGAGAGGCCGACCGTCACAGTGTCTGGCTAACAGCCAACAATATGGAGCCAAAGCTCTCGCCGTTCGATCCGTTCGCAATTCTCGATGAGATTCAGAGGCTGGTTCCGGGCTATGACAAACTGCTGCGGCTGCAGCTACTGAGCGGTAACGATCAGCACATTGCGCCCGCAGGTTCCGGGCTGGTACAGATCAGCGGCAGCCGTAAGGACCTTGTGCTGCCTGCTGCCGATTCTCTTTTCACTTCCGGCTCACTAACGCGTTACTCCCCAATGCTGCAAGATGTGCAGCGCCACCAGGCGGATGAAGCCGCCACACCCCTGGCCTCTGCCGACTGAGATTGACGACACGATGAAGCTCTCAACTTTTCAAATCTTCCTGTTGCTCACGGTCGTCAAGATCGCGGTGGTGTTGGTGATCACGCTGACAGCAGTAGCCTATACCGTGCTGCTCGAGCGCAAGGTGCTTGGCCGTATGCAGAACCGCTGGGGACCCTCGCGCGTTGGCCCGTTTGGACTTCTGCAACCGCTTGCCGACGGCATCAAGCTCTTCCTCAAGGAAGACCTTATGCCTCTCGCCGTCGAGCGCCCGCTGTTTGTAGCGGCACCCATCATTGCGTTGACGTGTGCACTGATCTCGATCTCGATGGTGCCGTTCGGCGATAACATTGCACTTCCGGGAACCAACGTCGATCTCTTTCAGATCGCGAACATCAATGTTGGCCTGCTCATCATCCTCGGCATTACCAGCATCGGCGTTTACGGCATCGCTCTCTCCGGCTGGAGTTCAAATAACAAGTACTCTCTGTTTGGATCGCTGCGTTCGACCGCGCAAGTGATCAGCTATGAGCTTGCGCTAGGGCTTTCGCTCGTCGGCGTGGTACTGCGTGCGGGCTCGTTATCGCTTCGGGACATCGTCAATTCGCAAAGCAAGCATGGGCTACTCTCCTGGAATATCTTTGGGGGGCTTCAGATCGTCGGCTTCTTCGTGTATCTGATGGCTGCTTATGCAGAGACAAACCGTTCGCCGTTCGATCTCCCTGAGGCGGAGAGCGAGCTTGTCGCCGGTTATCACACCGAATATTCGTCGATGAAGTTCGCCATGTTCTTCATGGCTGAGTACGCGAACATGATCACGGTGGCCTGTGTAGCGACACTGCTTTTCTTTGGAGGAGCCGGTTCACCTTTTGGGCACACCTTCGATCATCTTTTTGCCAGCGGTATCCTGCACGCAATCCTGCCTGTTTTCTGGTTTGTGGCTAAGGTATTCGCGTTTCTGCTGCTCTACATCTGGGTGCGCGCAACATTACCGCGTTTTCGCTACGACCAGCTCATGGGTTTCGGATGGAAGTTTTTGTTACCAGTAGCAATGGCAAATATCCTCGCCACCGCACTGGTGCTGGCCTACCGCAGTTGAACGGAAGAAACGCATTTACAATCGAGTTACAACGACACGAAAGAAGCGGAAAGACGAGAGATTGAAGCAACGATGCAAATTGTCCTCTTCACCATCTTCGGATTATTGGCAGTAGCGGCCGCATTGAATATGCTGCTACAGCGCCATCCGATCAACTCGGCGCTTTCGCTGGTCGTCGTTATGATGTCGCTGGCTGTTCTGTACTGGTCGCTCGGCGCAGAGTTCCTAGCCGCCGCGCAGGTGATCGTGTACGCGGGCGCCATCATGGTCCTGTTCATCTTTGTGGTGATGCTGCTGAACGCAGGCGAAGAGACCCGAACGCACGGCTCTAAGATCGCTTCGATTGCGGGCTTTCCGGGGGGAGCAGCAATCTTCTGCCTGCTGAGCTTTGTGTTTCTGAAGTATCGAAGCGTGCTGGGCACGGCGCAGCTGGGTGGCTTGCAGGCCGGCGCGGAGAGCAACCTGCTCAGGATCGCACACTCGTTGTTTACGACCCTGCTTCTGCCGTTTGAGGTCACCTCCATCCTTATCCTCGTTGCAATCCTCGGCGCTGTTGTGCTGGCGCGGAAGGAGCTCTAACGTTATGCATTTTCTCCATGACGGCCAGTCACATACCACGCTTGCTTTCGCGCTCGGCGCCGGTACAGCCATTGTGATGATCGGCCTTGTTCGCTGGAACAACCGGAGGCAGAGCTAATGGTGCCCACAGCGTATTACCTGGTGCTGGGTGCCGTTCTGTTCTGCATCGGCATCGCCTCCTTCCTGATTCGGCGTAGCGTCATCACGATCTTCATGTCGATCGAGTTGATGCTCAACGCCGTGAACCTGACGTTCGTAGCCTTCGCGCATATGTGGGGGCAGGTATCGGGACAGATCTTTGTCTTCTTCGTCATGGTGGTTGCCGCGGCTGAGGCCGCTGTAGGTTTGGCCATCATCATCGCGCTCTTCCGTGTGCGGCAGACGCTCAACGTCGACCAGGTGAACCTGCTCAAGAACTAATGAACGATTTCCACGCGGCACTCGCGAGATAGAACTTCAAGACACATGAACACAAACCTGCTGTGGCTCATTCCGACTCTTCCCTTCGCCGGCTTCCTGATCAATGGAACGCTGGGCCGCAAGCTGCCGCGCGGTATCGTTGCCGCTGTGGCTCTCCTGTTTACGGCCGTGCCCGCGTTAATCGTTGCAGATCTTTGGATCTACATGAAGTCGGCCGGCGCGCCGCTGGCGTTGAGCGTGAGAAGCTGCCCGTGGATTGCTGTATCAGGATTTCATGTTGACTTCGCGTTTGCCGTCGACCACCTGACGTTGATCATGCTTGGAGTGGTTACGGGCGTTGGTTTTCTGATCCATGTGTACTCCGCGGGATATATGGCGCATGAAGAGGGATACTGGCGCTTCTTCGCGTATCTGAACCTCTTCATGTTCTTCATGCTTGTGCTTGTGCTCTCTGCTAGCTTCCTGTTGTTGTTTGTGGGCTGGGAAGGTGTGGGTCTCGCGAGTTATCTGCTGATCGGGTTCTATTTCACGAAGGACTCCGCCGCGAACGCCGGCAAGAAGGCATTCATCGTCAACCGTATTGGCGACTTCGGGTTTCTGCTCGCGATGTTTCTGATCGTCGCGCACTTTGGGTCACTCGACTTCCATACTGTCTTCGCCAACGCGTCTACAATCCCAGCACCGATTACAGCGATCTGCCTGTTGCTGGTGCTGGGTGCCACCGGCAAGTCCGCGCAGATTCCGCTGTATGTGTGGTTGCCCGACGCCATGGAGGGCCCGACTCCTGTGTCGGCCCTGATCCATGCGGCGACGATGGTGACCGCCGGCATTTACATGGTGGCCCGGTGCCACGTGCTGTTCGATATGTCGCCCACAGCATTGGCGGTTGTTGCATGTATCGGCGCCGCGACGGCATTCTTTGCGGCGACGATCGGGATGGTGCAGCATGACATCAAGCGCGTGCTCGCCTACTCGACGGTTTCGCAACTCGGCTACATGTTCATGGCCTGTGGCGTTGGCGCTTACTCCGCAGGCATCTTCCACCTGATGACACATGCTTTCTTCAAGGCGCTGCTCTTCCTTGCGGCCGGGTCCGTGATCCATGCCCTTTCAGGCGAGCAGGACATGCGAAAGATGGGTGGTCTGCGCAAACGGATTCCAATTACCTTCTGGACGATGACTGCGGGGGTCTTCGCCATCGCCGGTCTGCCACCACTATCGGGCTTCTTTTCCAAGGATGAGATTCTCTTACAGACTTTCTCGCATGGTGGCAGCCTCTACATCTTCCTTTGGCTGGTCGGCCTGATTACTGCGGGGCTCACCTCGTTTTATATGTTTCGGCTTTGGTTCAAGACCTTCTTCGGGCCGGAGCACTTTGACGAACATACACATAGTCTTTCTGCGCATGGTGCGACGGTCCACTCCAGCAAGTCCTCCACGCTTACGCTGGAGGCAGAGCCCGATAACGGCCATGCGTCTCACTCGCAGGGTGTGCATGAGTCTCCGCTCGTGATGACTGTGCCGCTGATGGTTCTTGCGCTGCTGGCAACCATTGGAGGCATTGTTGGTGTACCCTCCGCGTTCGGTGGGCACAATGAATTCGAGCATTTCCTAGAACCCGTTTTCGCCTCCGGCAACCTTCCCGTGCACGAAGCGGGCTCGTCCATGCTTGCCATCAGCCTGGCTATCGTCTCCGTTCTGGTGGCTTTGCTCGGTCTCTATGTCGCGTGGCTGTTGTACTACCGCAAACCCGGACTCAGCCGGAAGCTTGCAACGTCAAGCGGTGCGGCCAAAGGGCTTTACGCCCTTCTCGATCACAAATACTGGGTCGACGAGATCTATGGCCGAGGTATTGTCGCGCCACTGCTTGCCTCGTCGCGAGTACTTCTGAATGGTCTTATCGATACTGGAGTTGTCCAGGGTTCAGTCAGTCTGATCGCAGGCACGACGGGGGCGGTGAGTTCCCTCACCCGCCGCATGCAATCTGGCAACATTCGTTCTTACGCTGGCTGGCTCGCGCTGGGCGCGGCCGCTGTTATCGCTGTAGCCCTTTTTGGCCATTACCCTTTGCACTAGAGAGATCGCGTACATCCGATGAACTTCGACCACTCCATCCTGACGCTCATCCTGCTGACGCCGCTCGTGGGCGCAGCGGTGCTCGCCCTGCTGCCGGAGCGCGAGGGGCAAAATTTGCATGCAATCGGCGCACTCGCGATTACCTTGCTTACGTTTCTGCTGACCCTGCATCTGCCGTGGCACTACAACTACTCAACCCCTGCCGGAAGCTTTCAGTTCGAGCAAAACTACAGATGGATCACCTCACCAGCCATTCGGTATCACCTTGGTGTAGACGGCCTTTCGATGTGGCTGATCGTGCTGGCTGGGTTTCTGGCGCCTGTAGGCGTGCTGGCCTCCTGGAAGACTATCCAGAGCCGCACAAAGCTGTTTTACGTGCTCTTCCTGTTGCAGCAGGTCGCGATGCTTGGCATCTTTGTGGCGCTTGACCTGTTTCTCTACTACGGCTTCTGGGAGATGTCGCTGGTCCCAATGACGCTGCTGATTGCGACGTTCGGCCGAACTGAGAACCGCCGTCGCGCCGCCATCAAGTTCTTCATGTACATGTTCATCCCATCGGCTGTGCTGCTGGTCGCGATGGTCTGGCTCTATGCGAAGACGGGGACATTCGACCTACCGGTGCTCCATGCGATGGCACTGAACCACAGCATTGTGGCCAGCCCGAAGGCTTTGTTGTTCTGCTCGCTTGCGTTCCTGGTCGCGTTCGCCGTGAAGGTGCCGGTGTTCCCGCTGCATGGTTGGCTGCAGGAGGCGGTCTCTGAGGCTCCAACGGCTGCGGTGATGTTGCTCGCCGGCAAGCTTGGACTCTACTCGATCCTGCGGTTCAGCTTCGGCATCTTTCCCGAGCAGTCGCACGCGGTTGCTCCCTGGTTGATTGCCCTGGGTGCAATCGGCATTGTGTATGGATCGCTGATCGCCCTGATTAAGAGCGACCTCAAGAAACTTGCCTCGTTCTCGACGTTGGCTCACGTGTCCTTCGTTGTGCTGGGTATCTTTACGTTCACGGTCGCTGGTGTAGACGGCGGTGTGTTTCAGATTCTGAATGAGAGCTTAGTCGGCGCGGCGTTGTTTGTTCTGCTAGGCCTGCTGTATGAGCGTTACGGCAGCTATGAGATTCGCGACTACGGCGGGCTTGCATCGCGGCATCCGTGGATGGTGACGATGTTCGTCATCACGACACTCGCCGCTGTTGGGCTGCCGATGCTGAACGGATTCGTAGGCGAGTTTTTGATCCTCTCCGGCACGATGCAATCTGTGATCAGCCACCATGTTCTCTGGACCGTGGTGGGAACGACCGGGGTGATCTTCAGCGCCAGCTATATGCTCTGGATGATCCAGCGCGTTTTCTACGGCAGCATCGGTCACCGGCCCAGCGAGGTTCATGGATGGGACCTGACGGCGCGTGAGCATGTTGAGCTTTGGCCGTTCGCAGTGCTGTTCCTTGTTATGGGCGTTGCATCTCCTCTTTGGATGAAGGCCATCGACGGTTTTGGAGCACCCACGGCGGGCCAGACGCAGGAGCAGACCTTGAACCTCAATACATTGATGGATGCCGTTCATAACGGCAAGGCAACCATCACAAGTGTCATAGTCACGAAGGAGGTCCGCTAATGTCTACCAACCTCCTTACGCTGCTTCCTGAACTCATCATGACCGTGACGGGTGTGCTCGTCATGCTGATTGAGCCGCTGATACCTGTTGGACAGTCGCGCAAGCCGTTGGGGTGGCTCGCTGCTTTGGGTACGCTGGCGGCTGGGCTGGCTGCGTTTTATCAGCTGCAGGTTGTCAATGCGCATGGCGTACAGACGGGCTTCTATGGGTCGATCCAGGTGGATGCGTTCTCCGTGTTCTTCCACCTTCTGATCGCAAGCATCGTGCTGGCAACGCTGCTTGGATCGCTGGACTACTTCGAATCGCCAATCACACATGCCGGAGAGTACTTTGCGCTAGTGCTCTTCGGGGCGACTGGCATGATGTTCATGACCAGCTCCGTTGAGCTGCTGATGGTGTTCATTGGGCTCGAGATTTCGTCGATCTCCACGTACATCCTGGCGGGCTTCCGCAAGGGCCGCGCGACGGCCTCCGAGTCCTCCATCAAGTACTTTCTTACTGGCAGCTTTGCGACGGCGTTCTTTTTGTACGGGATCGCCCTTTGCTATGGGGCGACAGGCTCTACCGGTATCGCGGCTATCGCGGCGGGGCTCCCTACTGCTACGGCGAAGATGCCGCTCATGACCTTTCTGGCGGTCGCCATGGTGCTGATCGGGCTTGGCTTCAAGGTGTCGGCGGCGCCGTTTCATGTCTGGACGCCGGATGTGTACCAGGGGGCTCCGGCTCCCGTAGTTGGCTTGATGTCCACGGCACCGAAGGCTGCGGCGTTTGCGGTGTTGCTACGGTTCCTGTTCAACGGTGCGCCTGTGCTTCGCGACCACTGGATACTGCTGATTGAGATCCTTGCCGTGCTTTCCATGTGCATCGGCAACCTGGGTGCGCTTCGCCAGCACGATGTGAAGCGGCTACTCGCTTACTCCTCCATTGCTCATGCCGGCTACCTGTTGGTGGCCTTTACCGGTACGCATGAGAACGCGGTATCCGGAGCCATGTTCTATATCGCAGCCTATGCCGCGATGAACGTCGGCGCGTTCCTGGTGCTGACGCAGCTCTCGGGGTTCTCCGAGCGGGTGCGCTCTCTGGAGGACTTTACGGGGATCGCGCTGAAGCGTCCCGGGCTCTCCGCCCTGTTGGGCTTCTTCCTCCTTTCGCTGATCGGGATTCCCTTCACTGGCGGGTTCTTTGGCAAGTTCTATGTTTTTGCCGGAGCCGTACATAACGGGCATGTCTGGCTGGCGATCATTGGCCTGCTGAACTCGGGCGTGGCCTGCTTCTACTACCTGCGGCTGCTGGCTGCGATGTACTCGCGGCCGCTGACCGACAGCGTGAGCTATGTGCCGGTGCGGAAGGTTACCGTCCCTGCGGCTGTGGCCCTGGCGGCGACTGCGCTGGCGACGCTTGGGCTGGGAATCTTGCCCAACAAGCTGGTGCATCTGGTGGAGCGGGCGGCGCCAGTGACGGCCGCCGTCACGATCCAGAGCGGGCAGTAACGGGCTTACTTTCTTCGCTCCACCCCTCCCCCGTTTTGGGGCTATGATCCGCAGCGGATTGGGGTTAGCCTTGTATGCACCTTCGTGTAGTTACGAAGGTCGCGGGCTTCTTCTCTTCTCAAAACAGCGTTGTAAGAAGGTTCTGAACCCTGCTCATACCCACGGGGTAGCCCGGCGATGGCCGCGCTGACTTGGGGTGCTTCTATTGTATGGTGTCTGTCAAGAGCAGGCGGCATTGATGGGGTGACATACGGGATGGATATGCTCGCGCCTTTGGCTCTCGCTACGACAAATACAGGGGTTTCTCCGCTCCGCATCGCGATAAAGCCGCGATGCTCCGGTCGAAATGACGATCTCTTGAGCAGAAGGGCGTTTAGTGCCGTTTCTGGCTGGCCGACTACCGATGCCAGCAAAAAGGCCCCCGCCGAAGCGGAGGCCTTTTATGCTGGCTTTGAACCGGAGTCCTAGGCGTGCACCTTGAGGAAGATGATGACGAAGGTGAACAGGGCGAGGGACTCGATGAAGGCGAGGCCGAGGATGAGGAAGATGAAGATGCCAGGGCGTGCACCCGGGTTGCGGGCGAGGGCCTCAGTGGCAGAGGCGGTTGCCTTGCCCTGACCGATGCCGCACAGGCCGGCCGCGAGGGCCATGCCCAGACCGGCAGCGAGCGGAACCCACTGAGCAGCCGAACCGGCCGCTTCCTGACCAAAAGCCGGCACCGAGATGAGCAGTGCGGCCAACGCCATAAAGAGATACTGCAGCTTACGCATAGTGTTACTCCATGCCCCCGTAGATCTCGCCTTCAGTGGGTGGTTGAGGCTCACCGTGCTGGCCCCCTCACGCTGAGAGGCGGTAGTACGCACCTTGAAGAGGGGGCGCCCCTTCAAGGGAATGTCAAAGTCTAATGGTCGTGCGCCACGGCCAGCGACAGGTAGATCGCCGCGAGCAGGAAGAACACGTAAGCCTGAACGATGGCCACGCCAAGGTGCAGACCGAGGAAGAGCAGCGGGATGCCGACCGGCACCAGCGAGAAGAACGCCAGGGTAAGAAGGTCGCCCGCAAACATGTTGGCGTAGAGCCGCACGGTGAGCGAGAGAACACGCGCGCAGTGCGAGATGATCTCGATGGGCAGCATCAGCGGATAGAGCCACCAGACGGGGCCAAGGAACTGCTTGATGTACGCGAAGCCGTTGGCGCGGATGCCGTGGTAGTGGTAGTACACGAAGGTGACGACCGCGCAGCCGAGCGGCACCGTGACATAGGCCGTCGGCGACTCCAGCCAGGGCGAGGCGAGGCCAAGGAGATTGCAGACCAGGATGAAGAGGCCGAGCACCGTGAGGTAGCCGGTGAACTTCTCCGAACCGTGGCCGATGATCTGCTCACCTTGGTCGGTGACGAACTCGTGTGTCATCTCGGCGAGGTGCTGCACCGGGCCGGGCTCTTCGACGGAGAGCGTGAGGCGCACCCAGACGAAGTAGATGACGAGCATCAGGAAGACGAGAAACTCCATCGAAACAGCGTTCGTGATGGGAGCTGCCGGGTGGGTCGCCGGGGCGTGCACCGCTACCAGCAGCTTGTCGACTGCGGGCGCGAAGAGGTGGTTCAAAATCCTGGTAAAGAAGAGCTGCTTGGGCATATAGAAAGATCAGTCAAAAGGCTTTCTGGCTGTCGGGAAGACCCGCTACACCGTCCATGCCTTCACCAGCCGGAGAGCCTCGACGGTAAGGGCAAAGATGCCCAGCGCGAGGCCTGCTGCGAGCGCATATACAGAGCCATCCAGTGTCTTAAGACTAACATAGAGGGCCAGAATCGTTAGGCCCAGCCTGAGGAAGAAACCGATAAGCACGCGGCCCATGGGGCGGGCCTGGCCCTCGGCGACGTCCATGCGTTCGATCACCGCACTCATCAGGCGGAGCCACTCCCAGAGGCCGGAGGCGGAGATGGCTGAACCAACGAGCAACAGAGCCGCGGAGCGCCAGCCGAGCTTCCACCAGACGACCGGCAGGGCGATGGCGGTGATAATGCCGGTGAGCCGCAGGGCGCGGAGGATGGCGCGCTTGAAGTCGTCATCGGTGAAGCCGGCGAGCATGCCCTGCCCTGAGCTTGGGTCAGGACCTTGATCGGGGCTCATTGGCCGCTCCGTTTCAGGTACTTGCTGGAGACGCGGAAGATCTGGATGAAGCCGCCGAGCGCGCCGAGCAGGATGCCGGTGATGCCCATCCAACTGGTGCCGAAGTGCTTGTCGAGCCCGGCGCCGGCGAGCCAGCCGATGACGCAGCCGGCGGGGAGCGCGAGGGCGAGCTGGACCATGGACTCGGCGGTGACGAGGTCCTTGAGCGAGCCTTTTGAGTTGGGGCCGGGCGTGTTGTTGTCGTCAGCCATCGTTGTACAAGCTATCACCGCAGGCGGCTTTGGCACCAATCGAGAAAGCTATACTGAGATGTCAAGATTCCTACACAAGCGAGATGTACTTTGTCCCAGTTCCAGAGCCAGTTTGAAGAGAAGCTGTACCGCGAGCGGCAGGAGAAGCTGAACCGCATCGCCGAGATTGTGCGCGAGCAAAACCCTGCCATCTCCGAGATTGCCGCGAAGTATCCGAACAGCTTTCCGGTGAAGCATACGATTGCGGAGGTGCTGCCGTCGGGGCTGGATGAGCAGGGCGAGCTGAAGTCGGCTGAGACGCTGGAGGCGGCGGCGATCCATACGGCGATTGCGGGGCGCGTGATGGCGCACCGGCTGCAGGGCAAGGCCGGGTTTGCGACTCTGCAGCAGGGCGGCGCGCGGTTGCAGATCTACGTTCGCAAAGACGATGTGGGCGAGCCTACATTCGAGCTGTACAAGTTGCTGGACCTGGGCGACCACGTGGGTGTGACGGGCGTGCTGATGCGGACTCGGACGGGTGAGCTGACGCTGAAAGTACAGACGCTGACCGTGCTGACGAAGGCGATGCTCGCGCTGCCGGACAAGTTTTCCGGGCTGGAGGATACGGAGACGCGGTATCGGCAGCGCTCGCTGGATTTGATTGTGAACACAGATGTTCGCGAGACGTTTGTGAAGCGCGCGGCGGTGCTGCGCGCGCTGCGAACGTTCTTTGACTCGCGTGGGTATCTGGAGGTCGAGACGCCGATGCTGCATGTGGTGGCCGGTGGCGCGGCGGCGCGGCCGTTCAAGACGCACCACAATGCGCTGGATATTCCGCTGTCGCTGCGGATTGCGCCAGAGCTTTATCTGAAGCGGCTGGTGGTTGGCGGGCTGGATCGTGTGTATGAGATCAATCGCAACTTCCGCAATGAGGGTGTGAGCACGCAGCATAATCCTGAGTTCACGATGCTGGAGTTCTATCAGGCTTATGCGAACTATCACGACCTGATGGATCTGACGGAAGAGCTGGTGAAGTTCGTTGCGATGGAAGTGAATGGGACGACGAAAGCGACGTTCAATGATGTCGAGATTGATCTTGGGAATTGGACGAAGCTCTCAATGAGAGAGGCTATAAATAAGTTCATGCATCCAGAAGCATCTTTGCAGCCTTTTACGGATCAGGAATTCAGCGATCGTGAATTGCTCGCGGAGAAGTTACATGTTGGAAGTAGAAACCTCGGAAAATATTTAGATGGACCGCCCAAAGATGCAGATTGGACTGTTGAGGCAAAGCCGCTAAGCCCTGAACAAATTGAGCGCGAAATTCTGGCCAACAGTGTGTTCTTCTTCGATGTGATTGCGAAGAAACTCGCTGCCGGTGAAAGCTTGGGTAAGCAAATTGCTGAACTTTTCGAATACCTCGCCGAACCCCACCTCGTCCAGCCGACGATCATCTATGACTTCCCTCTTGCGGTTTCGCCGCTGTCGAAGGTGAAGGCGGATGAGCCGGAGTGGGTGGAGCGGTTTGAGTTCTACATCGGCGGGTTCGAGGTGGGGAATGCGTTCAGTGAGTTGAACGATCCGGAGGACCAGCGGAACCGGTTCCTCGAACAGCTGAAGGAGCGCGAGCGCGGCGACGAAGAGGCCATGGCCGCCATGGACGACGACTACGTGCGGGCGCTGGGGTATGGGCTGCCTCCGACGGGTGGCGAGGGGATCGGGATTGACCGGCTGACGATGATCCTGACCGGGTCGCGGTCGATTCGCGATGTGATTCTGTTTCCGCTGATGCGTCCGAAGGCGGAGGCGGAGGCGGTTGAGGCCGAGGCTGCAGCGCCGGTTGAGGAGTAGAGGGTGCGCGCTTCGCGCGCGAGAAGCAGGTTCCTCGCTGCGCTCGGAATGACAGAAAGAAAAGCAAGGGCAACAGCAAATACAGACGCAGATTCCCTTCGGGAATGACAAAGCAGGAAAAGTTATCGTGCCGAGTGCAGGACGTCGGCGACGATGTGGACGCCTTCGAGGGTGCGGGCTGGGTCAAGTTCGCCGCCGAGGGCGATGCGCAGCCCGTGGGGTATAGGCGTGCCGGGGACGGTAAAGCCCTGGGCGCCGCTGACGAGGGCGCCGCGCTCTTCGCAGAGGCGCTGTGCGGTGGAGGCGTCAAGGTGGTTGGGTAGCTTGACCCAGAGGTGCCATGCCGAGCGTGCGCCAGGGGTGGCGGCGTCGCCGAGGACGGCGCGGGCGGCGGCGTTGCGCTGCGCGCCTTCGTTGAGTTTTTGCTGGATGAGGGCGTCGAGCGAGCCGTCGGCGATGAGCGAGAGCGCCGCGGCGTTGTGCGGGAGTGAGGTGCCGGTGGCGGTGTTGGAGATCGCCATCTCGATGGCGGAGGTGAACTGTGGCGGCGCGACGAGGAAGCCGGTGCGCGTTGCCGGTGCGTAGCTCTTGGCGAGACCCCGGACGTAGAAGGCGCGCTCCGGGGCGAGGACGGCGTAGCTGGCGGGGGCGTCGGGCGCCATGTAGCCGTAGGCGTCGTCTTCGATGATGAGCAGGTCGAAGTCGCGTGCGACGGCGACGATAGCCTCACGGCGCACGAGCGAGGCGACGCAGCCGAGTGGGTTGTGGACGGTCGGCATGGTGTAGACGGCTGCTGGGCGTTGGGTGCTCTGGCAAGCGGCGCGGAGGGAGCCGGGGGTCATGCCTTCGGCGTCGTAGTCGAGCGCGATGAGCGGCGAGGCGAGCATCAGCGCCTGTTGCAGGATGCCGGTGTAGGTGACGGCTTCGACTGCGATAGGCTTGCCGGCGGTGCCTGAGGCGAGCTGCGAGACGAGCGTGCCGTGGTGGCCTCCGCAGGTGATGAAGGTGTTGGCGGGGTCGGAGCGGAGCCACTTGGCCGCGATGGATTTGTGGTCGAGGTGCTGGCGGAAGGTGGGGCGGAGCTGGTCGGCGTCCGATGGCGAGAGTGCGGCGACGGCAGTGGCAAGCCGCTGCTGCCACTGGCTGCCCTGTGTGGGGAGCAGCGGGAAGTTGTACTGCATCTCGATCATGGGTTAAGTGTACGAGAGAGCAGTGGCGGGGCGAGAAGCAGATTCCTCCGCTGCGCTGCGGAATGACAAATAGAGATAGGTGGGGTGGATGAGCGCGATAGAATCGTCAGGTGAATATTCTTTTTGTTGGCGATGTTTTTGGGTCGCCGGGGCGGCATATCGTCCGCGAACATCTACCGCACGTCGTGGAGTCGAACGACGTGGACTTGCTTATCATCAATGGCGAAAACGCCGCGGGGGGCTTTGGGATTACGCCGTCGATTGCCGAAGACCTGTTTGATTTGGGCGCGCAGGTGATCACCACGGGCAACCACATCTGGGACAAGAAAGAGATCTTCGAGTACATGACGGTGCCTGCCAATAGCCATGAACGCGGGCGGCGCGTGTTGCGGCCGGCGAACTACGCGGTGGGGACTCCGGGGTTTGGTGTGTATGAGGGCGCGCTGCCGAACGGCACAAAGTATGCCGTGATGAATCTGCAGGGGCGTGTGTTCATGTCGAGCTGCGATGACCCGTTTCGCAAGGCGGATGAGCTGCTGGATGGGATCGCGCGCAACACGGGTGCGAAGGTGATTCTGCTGGATGTGCATGGCGAGGCTTCGAGCGAGAAGGTCGCGCTGGGGTGGTATCTGGATGGGCGCGTGACGGCGGTGCTGGGCACGCATACGCATATTCCGACAGCCGACGAGCGTGTGCTGCCGGGCGGCACGGCGTACCAGACGGATGTGGGCATGAGCGGCCCGTACGACTCAGTGATTGGCGTGGAGACGGAGCTAGTGCTGAAGCGGTTTTTGACCGGGATGCCGGGCAAGTTCGAGGCCGCAAAGGGCAATCCGAAGATGTGCGCGACGCTGATTGGCTGCGATGGCGGCACGGGGAGAGCGCACTCGGTGCAGCGGATTATGCTGGGCGAGTAAACCCACGTCTCAGAGGCGAGACGTGGGGCACCCGCGTGGTTGCTAATTCTTAATTCCTGGACGCTCCGGGTGGCGTGACCTTGACGACATTGGCGCGGCAAGTGCGGACGCTGCTGCAGCTGGTGGCGTTCAGGTTCTTATCGAGGCAGACCTCGACGGCGGTGAGGAAGTTGTTGCCGCAGCTGAGCGCCATGTCTGTTGTGGGGACGTTGGGGTTCGACTGAGCAAAGTCCGTGAGAATGGCGCCGGGTGTGAGGGAGATTTGCTGGCTCACGCTGGCGAGCTGCTGCGGGATGTGGACGGAGCGGAAGGCGCGGCGCGCGAGCTGGAAGTAGGGGTCGGGTGCGAGGCCGGAGCAGGTACCGTGGGTCTGCCACTCGTGCGCGAGGAGGCCGGCGTCGGGGAAGATGTCGCTGTACTGCGAGGGGTTGGCGGGGCCGGGGGCATCGGAACAATGTTCGGGGTAGGAGCCGTCGGTGTTCTGCGGCCAGAGGCCGTGCAGGACGAACGCGGGATGCGCCGCGCACTCGGCTGCGGTGGGGTGCGAGTAGCAGAACTCGGGCGACCAGGAGAGCGTGAGGAGATAGAAGTCGAAGGCGCCGGGGGTGTCGTTGGCCTGCTGGCTGTTGCGGCGATGGTCGCGGGACTCGCGGCGAGAGCTTTGCGCGTAGGGCTGGGGCGCGCGGCTCTGCTGCGTATAGCTTTGCGTGGTCTGCGGGGCGGAACCGGTGGGCGCGTTGCAGGCGGTGAGAACCAGGGCAGCGAAGCAGAGTGTTGTGGCTGTGAATAGCGTGTTGGATGTAAATCTCGGCATGATGTGTGACCTCCTGCGCAAGGTCATCGTACACGCATGGTGTTCTGTGGGTGTGGCGCTGCGATAGACTCGTTTCGCTATGGAATCTTTTTCACGCCGTACCTTTCTACAGAGTGCTGCCGCTGCTACTGCAGCGATGCAGGTCGTTCCGCGTCTGCATGCTGAGCCCGCTGATACGGCTGTTCCCTACCCTGAAAACGGCACCCTGGTGCCGGATGAAGGCTGGCGGCTTTGGATCGATGAGAAGGCCGAGTGGCAGAACGATGAGATCTATCTGCCCGAGGAGATCAGCTGGGTAGACGGCAAGCTGTGCGGCAAGGGACAGCCGCTGCCAGAGCATGAGCCGACCGGCGGATGGGGTTCGCTGAAGAAAGAGAACGGGCTTGAGGTGACGCTGCCAACGACGGTGGAGCAGCACTACTGGGGCAAGTATGGCACTGGCGCTGATGGCAGGCCGAGGCCGTATACGCCGGAGGAGTATCGGTATGGCGCGACGACTCCGCCGAAGCCACCGGCGGATGATAATGTGCCGCAGAATGGGGCGTACTTCGGCGTGTCTTGGTGGGGGCAGGAGATTGAGATTCCGGCGGAGATGCGGGGCAAGCGGATCTTTCTGCATGTTCGTGGGGCGAGGCTGCGGGCTGAGGTGTATTTGAACCGGAAGCTGGTTGGGTACTCGATTATGGAGGAGCTGCCGTTTGAGTGTGACCTGACGAGTGCCGCAGACCCCGGTGGTTTCAACCTGATTGCGATTCGGATTACGAATCCGTTTGGGCGTTTTGACTGGGTGGATGGCTCGAATGCGAAGTGGGGCAAGCTGGCGCTGTATCGCTCTCATGGCTTTGCGGGACTGGACCGTGGGATGACGGTGAGTGCGCATGGCGATGTACGCATCGCGGACGCATGGGTATTGAATACGCCAGACGTCACGAAGATCCAAGCCTTCGTTTCTATCGAAACGACTCCTCATAATGCCGCTTTGCCGATTACTTACCAGATCATCGATCCGGCTTCCGGCTCAATCCTTACCAAGCGGACAGTGTTTCAGGACGTTCAACTGAACAGCGGAGCGCCATCACACTTCAGAATGCCGGTGCATCCAACGCCGCTTCAACTCGAAGCTGCGGAACTCTGGGACGTCTCCGCACCGAGGCTCTACCATCTGCGCATCAACGTCCCTGGCGATACGCGCACCATTGCGTTTGGCTTTCGGTGGTTTGGGCCGACAGGGATTGGGTCGGATGCGATGTTCCGGCTGAATGGGCGGCGGATTCGGGTGTACAGCGCGATCTCGTGGGGGTACTGGGGGTTGAATGGGCTGTTCCCTGTTCCTGAGCTTGCGGAGAAAGAAGTTGTGGCCGCGAAGGCGCTGGGGTTGAACTGCCTGAACTTTCATCGCAACCTGGCGAAGGAAGAAGTACTGCGCAAGCAGGATGAGTTGGGGCTGCTGCGCTACATGGAGCCGGGTGCCGGCAAGCTCGCGATTGGCAAGCTGCCGGCGAGCGTGAAGACCAGTGCGGAGGTTAGCGGGCCTGACATTGTGATGGACAAGCCGGTGAGTGAGGCCGATAAGTTTGCGCAGCGGTTCATGTTTGTGAAGTGCGTGGAGATGGTGAAGGCGTATCGGTCGCATCCGAGTGTGATTGAGTACTGCCTGCAGAATGAGATTGGCGCGGACCTGAAGAATCCGGACACGCTCGCGGTGTTGAAGGCGATGCACGATGAAGACCCTTCGCGCTGCGTGGTGCTGAACGATGGATTTGTAGCACCTCCACGGAAGGCGGCGCAGGCGTGGTATGAGCCTTGGTCGGACGATCTGAAAGAAGGCAAGCTGCATCGCAGCGATGAAGAGGCCTGGGGCGACTGGTGGAACCAGCACCAGGGCGCGGGCGATCAGTGGTATGACCACTTCTATAAATCGCCGACGGAGTTTACCTATCGCGCTCCGTCCAAGGATGTGATTACCGAGTTTGGCGAGATGGAAGGCTGCGCGCGGCCAGACGATCATCCGCTGATGGTGCACCAGATCACGGGGACGTATAAGAAGTACGGCGGCGCGAGCTATGACCTGAAGGACCACGAGGAGATCATCGCGGGCTATGAGCAGTTCATCGCGAAGTGGGGATTTCGCAAGGCATTTCCGACGGCGGAGAGTTTGTTTCTGGCGCTGGGACGGACGGAGTACGAGTCGTGGATGAACTACATGGAAAACGCGCGGCTGAGCGATGAGCTGGACTTCGCGGTGATCTCTGGGTGGGAGTCGACGGCGATTGAGAACCACTCGGGGATTGTGGACAACCTGCGGAACTTCAAGAGCGATCCGAAGCTGATTGCAGGGTCGCTGCTGCCGGTGCGGCCGATTGCGAAGCTGCGTGCGCTGTGCGTGACGCAAGGTGAGAGCGCTGTGTTTGATCTGTTTCTTGCGAACGATACGCCACAGCCTGCTACGGGGACGCTGACGTTTTCGATGATTACTCCGAGCGGGAAGAAGCGTGAGCTGATTACCGTGCCTGCTCCGGAGCATGTAGTCGATCAGTTCACTTACCTGCTAAAGGAAGGGTTCGAGACGCCGAAGCTGGTGGAGGAAGGGCTGTACCGGTTCAAGTTCGCAATCTCCTCAGCGCCGTTGAACACGCAGACGAAGGAGATTTGGGTTACGGGTGTATCGGTCAATAATTCTGTTGCAGGATCGCCGTGGCAAGTCGCCGTATCCGGCATATCACCGGGACTCCGGAAAGAACTCAGTCAGCTGGGTCCGCAGTTCGACGTCCACGAGTTCGAGAAAGGAAAGCCTGCTCAACTCATCATCACCTCGGGCATGACGGCGCACACTTCGGCGACGCAGTCTGTTGGTGAGACGACGGGTACTGAGGCGAACCCGATCAATGCCGTGCAGACGAGCACGGAGCTTGGGCATATTGATCCGGCGATTCTGGATGCGGTTCGTGCGGGGATGCCGCTGCTTTGCATCGCGCAGGCGGACTCGCTGTCGGATGGGATTGCGAAGCAGCTAAGTGAGGCAGGTGCGTTTGCATATCGTGGCAACGTGGGAGATTTCCGCGCGCCATGGATGGGCAACTGGTACTTTGTGCGCGAGCATCCGCTGTTCGATGGGATGCCTGTGAACCAGGCGATGGGTGGGTTTTATCAGACGCCGGGGCGGCAGTCGAACGGGCTGCTGGTAGAGGGCGAGAATGTGGAGATCGTCGTGGGGTACTCGCGCGACCACGACCGACGGGTGGGCGCGGGCACGTTTACGACGAAGCTCGGCAACGGCAAGGTCGTCTATCATCGCGTACCGCCAATGCATCCGGTGATGCAGGCAAGGTTCCTTGCGAACGCGATACGATGGCTAACAGCGTGATGAATGCGACGATACTTGCGGAGTTGAAGAGTGCGGTGGGCGAGCAGGGGCTGATCGTCGACCGCAACCAGGTGCAGACGTATGAGTGCGACGGGCTGACGAACTTTCGCACGACGCCTGCTGCGGTGGTGTTGCCGCGTACGACTGCCGAGGTGCAGGCTGTGGTGCGCGTGTGCGCGAGACATGCGATTCCGTTTGTGGCGCGCGGCGCGGGCACTGGTCTGAGCGGTGGCGCTTTGCCTGCCGAGGGGTGCGTGGTGATTGGGATGGCGCGGATGAACCGTGTGCTCGCGGTCGATCTAGAGAATGCGCGCATCACGGTTGAGCCTGGTGTGACGAACACGCAGGTGACGGAGCGAGTACGCGCAGCGGGATATTTCTATGCGCCTGACCCTTCGTCGCAGACGGTGTGCACGATTGGCGGCAACCTTGCGGAAAATGCGGGTGGTGCCCACTGTTTGAAGTATGGGTTTACGGTGACGCATGTGCTGGGCTGCGAGGTCGTGCTGCCAAACGGTGAGGTGCGCTGGTTTGGATCGGAGCATGGCGTTGTGGATGCTTTGGGGTACGATCTGCCGGGAGTGTTCATTGGCAGCGAGGGGACGCTGGGAGTTGCGACGAAGGCTGTGCTGAAGATTGTGCGACGGCCGGAGGCGGTGCAGACACTGCTTGCGGCGTTTTCGACAGTGACCGATGCGGCACAGACGGTGTCCGACATGATTGCCGCGGGGATGCTACCTGCGGCGATCGAGATGATGGACAGGCTTTCGATTACAGCAGCGGAGGCGGCTGTTCATGCGGGATACCCGATGTGTGAGGCGCTGCTGCTGGTGGAGCTCGATGGACCGCGGGCTGAAGTGGATGCTCAGATAGACGAAGTGCGTGCGCTGTGTGCGAAGAACAACGCGTGGGAGCAGCGGCTGGCACAGACAGATGCAGAGCGCGTACTGGTTTGGAAAGGGCGCAAGGCCGCGTTCGCGGCGATGGGCAGGATCGCGTCGCACTACATTGTGCAGGACGGGGTGATTCCTCGGACGGCGCTGCCCAAGGTGCTCGCAAAGATGCAGGAGATGAGCGACGAGACCGGGTTGCGGATCGCGAATGTGTTTCATGCGGGCGATGGGAATCTGCATCCGATGGTGTTGTATGACGCTACGGTGCCGGGCGAAGAAGACCGCGCGCTGATTTTGAGCTATGACATTCTGCGGCTGTGTGTGGACGCGGGTGGATCGATCACCGGCGAGCATGGTGTGGGCCGCGAGAAGCAGTGCGTGATGAGCTATATGTTTCATGAGCCGGACCTGGCGACGATGCAGCGTGTGCGGCATGCGTTCGACCCGCAGAACATCAGCAATCCGGAGAAGGTGTTTCCGACGCCGCGGCTTTGCGGTGAGCGCAGGCATGGCGCGTACGCTCCGCATCCGGTGGAAGCGGCGGGAATTGCGGAGGTCTTTTAGGCAATGCAGCAGTGGAATGAGATCGTGGGCGCCGAAGCGGTGCGCGAAGAGAACGGCGTCACCGTGCTTGCGCCTGCCAATGAAGAGCAGGTGGCTGCGGTGTTGCAGCGCTGCTCGCAGGAGGGACTGAGCGTTACGGCGACAGGAGGCGGCACGAAACTGAACTGGGGCAACGCTGTGGATGCGAAGGTGCGGCTGGAGACAGCGCAATTGACCGGCGTGCGCGAGCACTCCTGGCAGGACCTTACGGCTACAGTGGGCGCAGGTACCACGTGGGCGGAGTTGCAGCGAGAGCTCTCGAAGCATGGGCAGCGTGTGGCGCTTGATCCACTGTTTGCAGAGCGTGCTACTGTTGGCGGCGTGTTGAGCGCGAATGATTGCGGCCTGCTGCGCATGCGCTATGGCGGACTACGAGATCTGGTGATCGGGATGACGATTGTGCTGGCGGATGGCACCATCGCTCGCACGGGTGGCAAGGTGGTGAAGAATGTCGCCGGTTATGATCTGCCAAAGTTGCTGACGGGATCGTTTGGGACGCTCGGCGTCATCACGGAGGCGACGTTCCGCTTGCATCCGCTGCAGAAGCATACGGCGAGCTTTACGGTGCGGTCGGGCGATGTTGCTCCACTGGCTGATTTGATGCATGCGCTGGCGACGGCAGGCATGAGCCTGGAGGCAATGCAGCTGCGCAATGAGCCGGATGCGTTCGTGCTGGATGTGCAGTTTGCCGCAGTGCTGGAGGCGCTCGCCGATCATGAGCAGCGCCTGCGAACGCTTGCGGGCACGCTGCCTGTGCAGAGTTGCGAGGGCGATATGTACTCGGCGCGTGATTCGCTGTTTGCGATCGAGGGTGCGACTGTGCTGAAGCTAACCACGCTGCCGACCAAGCTGGCCGCGCTGGTGGCGGGCTTCGCGCAGCTTGCAGCTATGGGAGCTGCGGCTGTTGCGGTTGCTGATCCTGCAGGAGTCGTTACGGTTGCGGTTACGGCGCAGGCGGAGGGATTAATAAACATTGTCGAAGACCTGCGTGCGCGGCTGGCGGGTGTTGGCGGCAGCGTGGTGGTGCTGCAACGTGGCGCGCTGCCGCTGGATGTGGATCCGTGGAACGATGCAGCACATCTGCCACCGGCGCTGGATGTGGTGCGCGCGATCAAGCAGGAGTTCGATCCGGCGAGACTGCTGAATCCGGGCCGGTTTGTGGGAGGGCTGTAGTGAACGAGACGCTGGTGAAGATCGAAGCGCAGCCCGTTGTCTCTCTGCCTGCGCCGTTGCTGGATAAGTGCGTTCACTGCGGATTCTGCCTGCCTGCATGCCCGACATACGTGCTGTGGGGCGATGAGATGGACTCGCCGCGCGGACGGATCTGGATGATGCGCAAGTCGACGAATGGTGAAGCGGCGGCGGACCTGCATCTGCAGACACACATCGACAACTGCCTTGGCTGCATGTCGTGCATGACGGCGTGCCCCAGCGGCGTAGAGTACAACAAACTGATTGAATCCACCCGCGCGCAGGTGGAGGAGCATCTTTCGCGGCCTTTCACTGAGCGGCTGTTTCGCGGGATGCTGTTTGCGACGTTCCCGCATCCGACACGTCTGAAGCTGCTGGGCCTGCCGATTGCGCTGTACCAGCGAAGCGGACTGCAGGCGCTCGTGCGCAAGACTGGTTTGCTGAAGCTGCTGCCCAAACGGCTGCAGGCAATGGAAGCGCTGCTGCCTGTTGTACCTCTGAATCCGTTCCGCAAGCTGCATGTGGCCGTGAACACTGGAGCTGCGCGCGGGCGTGTCGGGATGCTGACGGGATGCGTGCAGGATGCGTACTTTGGCCATGTGAATGAGGCGACGGTGCGCGTTCTCGCTGCCGTCGGCTATGAAGTCGTGGTGCCGAAGTCGCAGGGATGCTGCGGTGCGCTGATGGTGCACAGCGGGCTGGAGCATGAGGCGAAGGCTTATGCGAAGCGGATGATTGCGAGCTTTGAAGAGGCCGATGTGGAGACGGTCGTCATCAACGCAGCGGGCTGTGGCAGCACGATGAAGGAGTATGGATACCTGTTGCGTGACGATGCGAAGTGGGCTGCTCGTGCTGCTGCGTTTTCAGCACGGTGCAGAGATGTGAGCGAGGTGTTGGCTGAGACGCCAATCAAGGCGCCGCTTGCAGCGCTGCCGTTGCGAGCCGCGTATCACGATGCCTGCCATCTGCGTCATGCGCAGGGTGTTCATGCGGAACCGCGAGCGGTGCTGGCGCAGATACCTTCGCTTGAGGTCGCGGAGATGGAGGAGGCGAACCTTTGCTGCGGATCGGCAGGCGTGTACAACCTGCTGCATCCTGAGACGGCAGACGAGCTTGGCGACCGCAAGGTGCAACATCTGCTGGCAACCGACGCGCAGGCGCTTGTGAGCGCAAACCCCGGATGCCTGCTGCAACTGCAGGCCAGCTTGAGGCGCAATGGACATGCTGCGCTGCCGACATTCCACATGGTGGAGCTGCTGGATGCGTCGCTGCGTGGTGTGAGCGCCGAGAGTTTATTGAAGAGCAGTACCCAACGTTGAAGGAGAGAGTGATGACAGGACAACGCGAGAGCGTGCTGATGGAGACGATTGAAACGCTGCTGGCGGCGCGCAAGGGCGAACCGATTGCAGACCTGCCCGCGGAGCTGGTGCCTGCGGAGATAGGCGAAGTCTATTTCGTGCAGGATGCGATTGCCGAGGCGTACGGAGATATCGGTGGATGGAAGATCGGGGCGCCGACACCAGAGGCCACACCGCTCTTTGCGCCGATGCCTTTGGTGTGGATGGCCCACTCCGGCAATGAGCTGACGGGGCCGCACTGGCGCTATCGCGGGCTTGAGGCGGAGATTGCGTTTCTCGTCGGTGAAGACCTGCCGCCGCGGGCAACGCCGTACACGCGCGAAGAGGCGCTTGCAGCGATGGCGTCCTGCCATCCGGCGATTGAAGTGCTGGAGTCGGCGTTCATCGATCCGATGGTGGTGACGAAGTTCTCGGCGCTCGCCGATCTGCAGATGCACGGAGGATTCGTCCCCGGTCCGGCGGTCGAAGGCTGGCAGACGATCGACTTTAACGCTGAGACAGTAACGCTTTCTGTCGATGGTGTGGTCCGCGTGGAACGCACGGGGTCGAACACGTCAGGTGATCTGCTGAAACTGATTCCGTGGCTGGCGAATGAAGGTGCAGCGCGTACCGGCGGCCTGCGCAAGGGGCAGTGGATCACCACAGGCTCATGGACAGGCTATACACCGGCCAGCGTAAACGCGCGCGTCGATGTGGAGTTCACGCATGCAGGACATGTTGGGCTGCGGTTCGCTTAGGCAGAGCGGCCGGAGTGATTTTCAACTCCGGCTGCCGTACCATGGAGATGTATGAACGACCTACTTTCCGGCGTGATGCTGCACGCCCCGCTCGCTCCCAAACACGCCGCTATTCTTTCGCCCGAGAGCCTAGCCTTTGCTGTTGCGCTGCAGCGCGAGTTCAACCCGCGCCGCAAAGAGTTGCTGGCTGCGCGCGTGGCGCGTCAAAAGCGGCTGGATGCAGGGGAGCGTCCGGACTTTCTGCCGGAGACCGTGCAGATTCGCGAGAGTGAGTGGACCGTTGCTCCGCTGCCCAAGGACTTGCTTGATCGGCGCGTGGAGATCACCGGGCCAGTGGACCGCAAAATGATCATCAACGCGCTGAACTCAGGCGCGAAGGTGTTCATGGCGGACTTCGAGGACTCGACGACACCGACGTGGGAGAACGTGCTGGAGGGGCAGCAGAACCTGTTCGATGCGGTCCGGCGCACGATCACCTATGACGATCCGGCGACGGGCAAGCACTATGAACTGAAGCCCGAGCCCGCTGTGCTGTTTATCCGCGCGCGCGGCTGGCACCTGGAAGAGCGGCATGTGCTCGTCGACGGCGAGCCGATGTCCGGTTCAATCTTCGACTTTGCGCTTTACTTTTTTCACAATGCAAAGGAGCTGCTGGCGCGTGGGTCCGGGCCATACTTCTATCTGCCGAAGATGGAGTCGCACCTGGAGGCGCGGCTGTGGAACTCGATCTTTGTGCGCGCACAGGAGCTGCTCGACGTGCCGCAGGGCAGCATCAAGGCAACGGTGCTGATCGAGACGATCCTCGCGACGTTTGAGATGGACGAGATCCTGTGGGAGCTGCGCGAGCACTCGGCCGGGCTGAACTGTGGGCGCTGGGATTACATCTTCAGCTTCATCAAGAAGCTTGCCGGCGATGAGACGATGCTGTTGCCGGACCGCGGGCAGGTGACGATGACGACGCATTTTATGCGGTCATACTCGAAGCTGGCGATCAAGACGTGCCATCGCCGCAACGTTTCGGCGATGGGTGGTATGAGTGCACTGATTCCGATCAAGAGCGATCCGGCCGCAAATGAAAAGGCCATCGCCGGAGTGCGCGCTGACAAGGAGCGCGAGGCCACCGATGGACACGATGGCACATGGGTCGCACACCCTGGCTTAGTGCCGGTGGCGATGGAAGTCTTCGACCGCATTATGCCGCAACCAAACCAGATCGCGAAGCAGCTCACCGACTATCATTGCACTGCCGCCGATCTGCTGGAGGTGCCAACGGGCACGATCACCGAGGCAGGAGTGAAGCAGAACGTCGCCGTCGGACTCGGTTATCTCGAGGCGTGGCTGCGGGGCATTGGCTGCGTGCCGCTCTTCAACCTGATGGAGGACGCGGCAACAGCGGAGATCAGCCGCGCGCAGTTGTGGCAATGGGTGCATCACCATGCGGTGCTCCAGGACGGACGCGCTGTGACGACTGAGCTTGTGGCTGCTGCGATTGATGAGGAGCTGGCGAGAGTGAAGGGCAGCGTCGATGCCGCGCGCTTTGCAGCCTATGAGCAAGCGGCACAGCTGACGCATGAGCTGATCGTCGCACCAAAGTTTCCGGACTTCCTGACGCTGCCTGCGTATGATCGTGTGCTGGCGGCTGAAGACGCGAACCAGGTCTGACGCTCGAAAAACACCTCTCTTGTTCGTCCTGCAGCGCATAGGGGGCAATTTCTCTGTCTATCACACTGCATATTCCACAATCTTTTTGACACAGACCCCAAAATCCCCTTCCCGTCGTTCAACTTTCGGCATCTCATCAACAGACAGTTTGATGATAGAGAAACGAGATGGGGTGTCTGCCATGGTCAAAGCTTCTGTCGCTGCGCGCACGATCGATTCCCCGTTCCCGGTCGCGTTGGAGATGGCGGAAGGTGTGAGCGCGGGTCATGCTTCCGTCGACCCGATGTCCGCGGAGAACCTGCTGACCTCATCCCGATTGGGTGAACGCATCAAGAGGCTGCGGCTGAAACGGTCCATGGGACTGGTGGAGCTGGGCCGCAAGGCCGGGCTGTCGGCTAGTTTCCTTTCGCAGCTGGAGACTGGCCGTGTGGTGCCAACGCTTCGCAACCTGGCGCGCATCTCGCTGGTCTTCGGCAAAGACCTCTCTTACTTCTTCGACTCCAACGATCCGAACTCGCAACGTGTATTTCGCATCCAGCGCAAGAAGGACCGCGTGCGGCTGCCCGTGGGTACGCCCAATCCCGACTACATCGCGGAGAGCTTTGGCATCCTGGTGCCTGAAGGCGGACTGCGTCCCTGCATGGCCGAGTTTCTGGCGGGCGAGGAGCACCAACCGTTCCACCCTCATATGTATCCCGGCGTGGAGATGGTGTATGTGCTGAGCGGCCAGCTTGAGGTGACGCGACGTGGCGAGCCGCACACCCTGGAGGCGCGCGACGTGCTCTACATCTCCGGCGAGACGCAGCGCACCTATCGTGCTGCGGGTAAGAAGTCTGCGCAGGCGCTCATCATCAGCTTCGACGCGGAGAACGGCGAGTTGCGACGCACGCGACGCAAGATCAGCGGCAACGAAGCGTAAAGAGCTTCCGCGGTTCCCGCTGCTATCGAGTTGCGCCCCTTCAGTGATTGAAGGGGACCGCGATGTCCGCAAATAACCAGTTCCCCACGGTCATCCGGGGCTAACTCGCCTGTTCGTCGGCGATGTGGAGGTATCGATCGAGCGTGTCGATACCGCGTTCAATCTCTTCCTTCTCGATAATCAACGGCGGCGCGATGACGAAGTGCGAGACCCACGCCTGCATGATGACGCCTTCAGCGAGCATCTTGCCTGCGATCTGATCGACGAGCAATGGCTTGCCCGAGATCTTGTCCGAGTAGGTATTGAAAGGCTCCTTGGTCTCCCGGTTCTTGACGAGGTCCACCGCCCAGAAGAGGCCTTTACCACGCACATCGCCAACGGATTTGTGCTTCGCCTTGAGCGCCTGCAACTTCTCTGCTACGAACGGCTCTAGTGAGCGCGCGCGTTCGACGAGGTTGAGCCGCTTCATCTCGTTGATTGTTGCGACCGCTGGTCCGAGTGTCATTGGGTGCGCCTCATACGTGTGGCCATGCGCGAAGTAGTGGTCCTGGAAGAAGTCACCGATCTTCTCGCTCGTGGCACACAAACCAAGCGGCACATAGGCGCTGGTGATGCCCTTGGCGGTGGTGAGGATGTCGGGTGTGACGCCCCATAGGTCCATCGCAAACCACTCACCCGCGCGACCCCAACCGCTCATCACCTCGTCGGCGATAAGCAGCACGCCGGTCTCGTCGCACACATTGCGCAGCTTCGGCATGTACTCTGCCGGCGGTACGATCACGCCGTTGGTGCCGACGATCGGTTCAACGAGCACTGCCGCCACATCGCTCTCGTTGCGGATCATGTGTTCGAGGTAGTCCACGCACGCGATACCGCACTGCGGGTAGGTGTGCTTGATCGGACACTTGTAGCAGTGCACCTCCGGCCCAAAGATGATGCCAGGCCCTTTGCCGCGCGGCTCCATCGCCCAGCGCCGCGGGTCGCCGGTCGCGGCGATGCTGCCGGCGGTCGAGCCGTGGTAGCTGCGATAGCGCGCAATCACCTTCGTCTTGCCTGTATACATGCGTGCGATCTTGAAGGCCGCTTCGTTTGCGTCGGTTCCACTGGTGGTGAAGAAGAACTTGTTCAGGCCCTTTGGAAGGACCTCCAGCAGCAGCTTGGAGAGCTCTGCACGCGTGGTCGTCGCATAACCGGGCATCGCATACGCCAGCTCTTCAGCTTGCTTCGCAATCGATGCGACCACTGCCGCGTTCTTGTGGCCGAGGTTCATGCACATCAGTTGCGAGGAGAAGTCGAGATACTTCTTGCCGTTTGCATCGGTAATGTAGCAGCCCTCCGCATCGACGATGTGCAGCGGGTTCCAGCCCTTTTGAAAACGCCATGTGCCATAGTTCGTGTCGCGTATGATCTGGACGACCTGTTCGCTGGTAAGAGTGGGGGCGGTGATTTCGTTACTCATCACTTATCTTTCTCCTGCGTAGGGGTGCAGGTGTGTTGCGGTCTCAAGCGAGAGGTGGTGGCGGAGCATCAGCAGGTAATAGATGGCCCCGGAAAGGAAGAAGCCAACGAACCATGCGTAGTCGTAAAGCGTGGCGAGCAGAGGCACCAACGGGTGTCCCCATATGAGGAGCCCCTGCCCGATATGCGCGGCCGTCATCAGCTTCCCCGTCAACGCGAGGAGCACACCGCAGACGAGGGCGATGACGGCGGCAGGATTGACGCCTCGTGTGTACTCATAGATGCCGCCTCGGCGGTACAGCGAGTAGATGTCGAGCCGCGTGTTGCGAATGAGAAAGTAGTCGCAGACCATGATGCCCGCCACAGGACCGAGCAGACCGGAGTAGCCGACGAGCCAGCCGGAGACGTAGTTACCGAACGTGGACATCCAGTACCACGGGCACATCAGCAGGCCGAGAAAACCGGTGATGAGGCCTGCACTGCGGAAACTGATGAGATGCGGTGCGAGGTTCGAGATGTCATTGGACGGCGAGACTACGTTGGCCGCGATGTTCACGTTGAGCGTGGATACCAGCAGTGCGACAAGCCCAAGGAAGGCCACGACAGGGTTATGAAACTGGCCGAGCAGTTCAACGGGGTTCCAGATGGCGTGACCGAAGACAACGGCCGAGGCCGAGGTCACGGCGATGCCGAGCGACGCGTAGAAGACCATTCCGATTGGAAGGCCGAGGGCCTGGCCAACAAGTTGCGACTCCTGGTTCTTCGCATAGCGCGTGAAGTCCGGAATGTTAAGCGAGAGCGTGGCCCAGTAGCCGACCATCGCTGTAAGCGACGGCACGAAGAACTTGAGGAAACTTCCAGTGGAGTGGAACTGGCTGGGTGCGGAGAAGACAGGGCCGAGGCCTCCAGCACGATGGAGCATGTAGACCAGCAGGGCGAGGCTCATGATAAGCATGAACGGCGCGGCGAAGCTCTGCAGAAAGCGGATGGACTCTACCCCGCGCCACACAACTGCCATGTTCAACAACCAAAAGCTGAGGAAGCAGAGCCATGTAACGACAGGCATATGCGCCGTGTGGGGCCACAGCACAGCAATCATCGCCGCGATGGCCTGGCCGCCGATCCAGCTTTGAATCCCGAACCAGCCACATGCAACAATCGCACGCAGGATGGCGGGAATGTTTGCGCCGACCGGCCCGAACGACGCACGCACGAAGACCGGGAACGGAATGCCATACTTCGCGCCGGCATGCGCATTCAACAGCATCGGCACCAGCACAATCAAGTTGCCGAGCAAAATGGTGAAGATGGCCTGCTTCCAGCTCATGCCGCCAGCGATGAGGCTCGCGGCGAGCATGTAGGTCGTCACCTCCATACACATCGAAAACCACAACGCGAAGTAGTTGTACATGGACCACGTGCGCTGCGCGGGCATCGTGGGCGCGAGATCGTCGTTATAGAGCCGCTCGTCGGGCGCGAGCGGGCCTGCGAGAATATCGCTGTCCATCACCACCCTGGGCTCAGGTGTGATCAAGCGAAGCCTCCTGCGTTGGTCTCACGGCGGACAAAACGTCCGCGTCCTGTCGCGCCAAGAAACTCTCCCGGTCGCGTCGTGTTATCGACGACAAGCTCGCCGCGCAAGAACACTTTCGCAGCGTTGCCCTTCACCGTCCAGCCTTCAAACATGTTGTAGTCGGTGGCCATGCGCTGTGTCGCAGCAGAGATGGTGTACTCGGCATTCGGGTCCCATAGAAGGACGTCGGCATCGAGGCCCGGAGTGATGCTTCCCTTCTGCTTTTCCATACCGAAGATGCGCGCAGGCGCCGTTGCCGCAAGCTCAACGAACTTCTCCGGCGTGATGCGGCCAGCGTTCACGCCGAAATGCCACAGGATCTGCAACCGGTTTTCGACGCCGGGACCACCATTGGGAATCTTGCGAAAGTCGTCTTTGCCCAGCGACTTTTGATCGGCGAAACGGAACGGGCAATGGTCCGTAGAGACCACAGACAGTGAACCGTCCGCGAGTGCCTGCCACAGTGGCTCCTGGTTCTTCTTCTCACGCAGCGGCGGCGTGAAGACAAACTTCGCCTCCTCCCAGCTCTTGCCCGGCATCTGGTCTTCGATGGAGAGCACGAGGTACTGCGTGCATGTCTCGGCAAGCGCCTTCGCACCGCGTCCTTGCATGAACTTGAGCGTCGCGAGTGCATCTTCATTCGAGAGATGCACGATATAGACGGCAGCGCCCGCCATATCTGCAAGCGCGATGGCACGGTGCGTTGCCTCGGCCTCAGCCTTCGGGCTTCGAGAGAGCGCATGGTAGTGCGGCGCGGTCTTGCCTTCCGCAATCATCTGCGAGACGACGATATCGATAGCGTTCCCGTTCTCCGCATGGATGCAGCACAGCGCCTTGAGTTCCGCGGCCTTCTGCATCACGCGGAACATGAGCCCGTCGTCGATCATCAATACGCCGGGATACGCCATGAAGAGCTTGAAGCTGGAGATACCTTCTGCGACCATCTCCTCCATCTCGCGGAGCCCGTGCGAGGTGTCACCGGTATGGTGCGGATCGAGATCGGTAACAGCCATGTGCAAAGAAAAATCGACGCAGGCCTTGCCGTTGGACTTCGCACGCCACGTATCGAAGGCCTCGCGCATGGTGTGTCCCTGCGACTGCAGTGCGAAGTCGATCAGCATCGTCGTGCCACCAACTGCCGTAGCCTGCGTGCCTGTTGTGTAGTCATCGGCGGAAACAGTACCACCGAAAGGCATGTCCAGATGCGTGTGTACATCGATGCCACCCGGCATCACAAGTAAACCCGTTGCATCGACGATCTCGTGCCCTTCGATTGAAAGCTCTTCACCAACGTTCGCGATGATCTCACCGGAGAGCAACACATCCGCGCGGCGCGACCCAGTGGCGGTAACGACGGTGCCGTTCTTGATCAGTGTTCCCATTCTGCGCTCCTACAGATTCGGATTTCCGGTAATAGCGTTCGCTTCAGCGGCTGCGCCCTTCGCGACGCGTTCTTCCCATGTCTCGGGCGGCAGGCCGGTATCGCGCTGCTGCATTGTGATGCACTCGGGCACAGGGCAAACCAGTGAGCAAAGATTGCAGCCGACACAATGCTCCTCGTCAACGCGCGGAATCCGCGCCAGCGGCGTTGCATAGGGACCGTGGCCGCCAGCACTGTGCGCGTCGAGCTTGGGAAGGGGCGTCATGCTGATCGTGCGGCTGCTGATTGCGGCGATCTGGGCCGGAGTGCGCGTGATGTCCGGCGACGGCAGTCCCCGGTCGAGATGAATGCACTGGTGTGCTCCATCCCAGCAGGCGGTGTAGCAGAGATCGCAGCCAATGCACTTCGTTTCTTCGATATGCGCGACGATCTTATAGTTCAGATTGAGCTGCTTCCATTCCAGCACATTCGGCAACGAGCGCCCGCGGAAGTCATCGAGCGACTGATACCCTTTGCGCCCCATCCATGCGAGCAGCCCGTCTGCCATGTCCTCCACGATACGGTAACCATAGTGCATCGCAGCCGTGCACACCTGCACAGTGCCCGCACCCAGCAGGATGAACTCAGCCGCGTCCTGCCACGTCGCCACACCGCCGATGCCTGACATCGGCAGCGCCGCCGTTGGATCGCTCATCACCTGCTGCACCATGTTCAGCGCAATCGGCTTCACGGCAGGGCCGCAATAGCCTCCGTGCGAGCTCTTGCCATCGACGTTGGGCCGCGGCTCCAGTGTGTCCAGATCAATGCCCGTGATGGAGTTGATCGTGTTGATCGCGGAGAGAGCGTCAGCGCCCCCGGCTTTCGCTGCACGCGCGGGAATACGGATATCGGAGATGTTAGGTGTGAGCTTCACGATCACCGGAGTACGCGCCTTCTCCTTTACCCATGCGGTAATCTGCTCGCAGTACTCGGGCACCTGCCCCACGGCGGAGCCCATGCCGCGCTCGCTCATCCCGTGCGGACAACCGAAGTTCAACTCGAGACCGTCGGCGCCAGCATCTTCCGTGCGCTGCACCATCTCATGCCACGCTTCGCGGCTAGACTCCACCATCAATGACGCGATGACAACATGCTTTGGATAGCGCTTCTTCACCTCGGCGATCTCACGAAGATTCACCTCAATCGGACGATCGGAGATGAGCTCGATATTGTTCAACCCCATCATGCGTTGGCCGTTCCAATCGATTGACGAGTAGCGCGAGCTGACGTTGGTGATCGGCTCACCGATCGTCTTCCACACAGCACCGCCCCAGCCCGCGTCAAACGCCCGCATGATCTGCTCGCCGCAGTTTGTCGGCGGTGCACTCGCGAGCCAGAACGGGTTCATGCAATGGATACCTGCAAAAGTAGTCTCAAGCGTTGGCATGGGCTACCTCCAGCCATGCAGCAATGCCAATGCCCGCGCGCTTGCCATCTGCCACCGCATCCACAACCTCGCGACCACCGTTCGTACAATCGCCACCAGCAAAGTACTTCGGGTTCGATGTCTTCCCGTTGACGCGGTTCACAACAATGCGACCCTTTTCAAGCTGAACCTTCCCATCGCGCAGGAAATCCGTGTGAGTGCCCTGCCCAATCGCCAGCACAACCAGATCTACTTCGAGCACACGTCCATCTTCGGCCTTTGGCACCAGCATCCCGTCTGTCAATTCTTCCAGCCTCGCCAATTGCAACGCCTCAATGCGGTCTGCTCCAACGATGCCTACAGGGGTTACATGAAAGTGAAAACGAACACCCTCCTGCTTTGCATGTTCATACTCGAACGCGAACGCTGACATCTGTTGCGGGCCGCGGCGGTAGATCATATGAACCTCCGCTGCGCCGAGACGCACAGCCGCATTCGCAGCGTCGATTGCCGTGTTTCCTCCACCAATCACAGCCACCTTCTCCGGCACCGAAGTGATCGTGCCGCTCTTGTAGCCCGCAATGAAATCCAGCGCGTTGGTCACTCCCTCGCGCTCCTCGTTTGCGAGCCCTAGCTTGTGAATTGCTCCCAGACCGACGCCAAGAAATACAGCGTCGAACTGCGCCTCAAGCGCGGCAAGCTTCTCCGCATCCACTGTAGCGTTGAAGTGAAATTCGACGCCCAGCTGGGCCAGCATATCGATCTCGCGCAGGCTCTCTGCAAGCGGCAGTTTGTACTCTGCAATGCCATACGTGTTCAGGCCACCCGGTAGCTCCCGCGCATCGAAGATCTCGGCCTGAATGCCTTGCCGCCGCAACTCCGCAGCGCAGGCGAGTGACGCCGGTCCGCCCCCGATCAATGCGACTTTCTTTCCCGTGTCCGCGCCAGGCGAAAAGGGCAACGGGGCGCCACTCGCATGCAATGCGTCCATTGCGAACCGTTGCAGACGGCCAATCTCAATCGGCCGCTCGTTGTTCCGGTGCATCACGCAGGACCCCTCGCACAGTACCTGTACCGGGCAGGCCCGCGCGCAACTTGCGCCCAGGATGTTCGCATCGAGGATCGTGCGCGCGGAGCCTTCGAGGTTCCCACTCGCAATCTTCTTGATAAACCTCGGCACGTCAATGTGCGTAGGACACGCCGCGGTACACGGCGCATCGAAGCAGTACAGGCAGCGGTGGGCTTCTATCACCGCAGAGGCAGGCGCAAGCGGCGGATGCAGATCGCCAAAGCGCGCTGCAATCTCGGGCGAACCCGGCGACCTCTCAAAAAATCCAACAGATGTACTCACGTGCGAGCAGCTCTCCTTCTTCCTCGAGCCCGGTAGTAAAAAAATGATTATCTACCATTCTCATCCTTTGCGGGTGAGCCAATGCCATTAAGGACGCGGATACTTAATGCTGAATCTGCGCGGCTGTCTTGTCCGCAAGCGACGTAAATGCGCGCACGGCCAGCTCAAGGTGATCGCACCGGGTATCTTCGGCGGCGTTGTGGCTCAGGCCGTTCAAGCTCTGCACAAACATCATCACCGTAGGAATCCCCGCGCGTGCGACCTCGGCGGCATCGTGCAATGGGCCACTGGGCAGCAGTTCCACCGTTCCAGTCGTCTCGACGATTGCCTCCCTGCAGAGTTCGACGAGTTTGGGATCAAAGGGTATAGGTTCGATCGACCATATCTTCGACCACTCCACCGTGCAGCGTTCTTCCGCTGCAAAGCGTTCACTCGCCGCGCGAGCTTCCGCAAGCATCGATGCAAGAATCGCGGCATCGAGGTCGCGCATGTCCAGCGTCGCCTCGCAACGTCCGACAACAGCGGTCACAATGCCAGGAAACGTCTTCACGCTCCCCATCGTCGCAACAGCCTGCGGATGCTTCATCGCAATCTGCCGTATCTCCAAGGCGAGCTTCGCTGCCGCAGCCAGCGCATCGCGCCGCACAGCCATCGGCGTCGAACCGGAGTGCGCCTCCTGCCCATGGAATGTGATCGCCCAGCGCTCCACGCCCTTGGTCCCCTGCACCACACCTAGCGGCTTGCCCTGCGCTTCAAGAATCGGTCCCTGCTCGATGTGCAGTTCGAGGTAGGCAGCAAGGTTCTTCTGCTCGCTTGCTGCGTCGCCAACGCGCTCGATATCTACCCCGCAGGCTGCCAGCGCAGCCTCCAGCGTCATGCCGTCGCGGTCTGTACGCTTGCGGTCGGCCTCGATCGTCGCATGGCCCGCAAACGCTGCGGAGCCAAGCAGGCTGCGTCCGAAACGTGCGCCTTCTTCGTCGGCCCAGTCCACCAGCTTGATCGTGATCGGCGGATGCCCCTCATACTTCTCCGCAAAGTGCTGCAGCACTTCAAGAGCGGCGAGCACACCAAGGCACCCATCCAACCAGCCGCCGTTCGGCACTGAGTCGAGATGGCTCCCTACCACCAGCGCCTTGTCGCTATCTCCATGCAGCGTCACCCAATGGTTGCCGGCAGCATCGTGGTGGTGCTTCACAGGCAGGCCTTCGAGCTTCTCTTCAAACCACGCACGCGCCTTCAACCAGGTCGGCGACCACGCAATGCGCTGCGCACCATTCGCATCGCCCGTGAGAGTTCGTAGTTCGTCAAGGTTCTTCAAAACACGTTGCGGATCGACCATGGTTTCTCCCTATGCACACCAGTATGACAAAGCGAGAGGGCTGCCTGCGATGGCAGCCCTCGTAGCGTTTGCAGAAACAGGCTATTTGCTGCCCGGCGGGATGACCCCATTCATGCGCAGATACTCCACCATCTGGTTATAGTGGTCATACCCATGCGCCGATCAGCCTACCAGAGCTGGCAAACATTAAATGGGCAGACGCTGCGGCATCGCAGTCGAGAGCCCCTTACTGAACGCCACTTCCTTCGACGTCACACTCACCGTCGCGGACTGCAGTCCCTTGCGGCTCGCGGTCACCGTAATCACTCCCGGCGTAATGCCCGAACGCACCGCCACACGGTTGATGCCAAGCTCTGTATTCAGATACAGGTTGTTCGTCGAGTCCACCTTGCCGCTGTTGTAGCCGCCGCGCCACGTCGCCGGGCCGGTGCAAGTAAAGTCGACACGCGCATCGTCGGTCGGCACGCGCTCGCCCTTCGCATCCACGACTTCGACGTCAATCAGCAGCACATCGGCGCCATCTGCCTGCAGGCCCTTCGGTCCAACTATCGGCGTCAGCCTGATCTTCGCCGCGGCTCCAACCGTCGTCAGCGTCTGCTCCGCAACAATCTTGCCGTGCGAGGTGCCGATAGCCTTCAGCGTACCCGGAGCAAACGCCACGTTCGCAAAAGAGTAGATGTAGCCACTCTCCGGCGTCTTGCTGACGCCAAGCGACTTGCCGTTCAACAGCAGCTCCACCTGGTCCACATGGTTCGCGATCACGTATATCGTCTTCACCGTCGGCTTGCCGTCCGGCTGCATCAACGGATAGCTCCAGTGACCCAGCACATGCAGGTCTGGCGTCTCGCTCTGCATCACACGGTGCGCGTAGTAGATCTGCTTCGGCAGCCGCACCGCGTCCACCTTGCCGCTCACGCGCGCTACTTCGCTTGAGTCCTGCCGCCCATCCGCGTCCTCATCCGTAAAGTAGATCGACGCATACCCCGACCACTTCGAGTGCGCCGGATCGGTGTTCGAGATGCGATTCTCCCAGTACTCCCAGTAGCGCTTCACACCCGCCAGCGCAAAGTTCTCCGAGTCGTACTGATACGTGTCATCCGGGCCTTTCTTGAAGCCATAGTACGGCGGCGAGTACGGGTCCCAGAACCGCCGCGCGCCCTCATCGCGAAAGTCCTCCGTCTCGATCAGCGGAGCGCGATCACGCCGTGCCGCGCTGTAGCCGCGAAAGATCGCATCCTCACCCTGCAGAGCATCGGTGCGCGGGTCCTGCCCGATCATCACGCCGTAATACTCCGCCACCGGTGTGATCGCTGTGTTCGCAGGGTCATCGCCATTGCCGCGCACCCCGATCACGCGCCCACCTTCCGGGTCCCACTGCTTACGCAGCTCCACCATCTGCTGCATGTGCTCCACTGTCACAACCGTGTTGCCCGCCTCCCAGAACAGGATGCTCGGGTTGTTGCGGTAGTAGATCATCGAGATGCGCATCACCTCCACGCGCTGGTCCCACTGCCGCCCTGTCGCGTCGCGTTCCTTGTCGCCCGCAGGACATACCTGAACGATCCCCCATCGCGCCATCGTGTCCGCATCCACCTTCTGCGGCGACACGTGCATCCACCGGATGTAGTTCCCATGGCACTCACGAATCATCCGCGCCGTGAAGTCGTGCATCCAGTCCGGATACGCCTGTCCCAGGCCGGCCCACTCATCCGAAGAGCGCTGCGCAAAGCCCTTCAGGTACACAAACTCGTCGTTGATGTGCACGCCGCCAGTGCCGACGCCACCCTTGAACTCCGCCTTGCGAAAGCCCGTCGTCGTCCGCTCACAGTCCACAACCTTCCCGTCGACTTTCAGGATCGTATAGACCTCATACAGATGCGGATCGTTGACGCTCCACCAGCGCGCGCCCTTCAGGCCACCCGCCGCCTGGATCGTCGTCTTCTCCCCTGCGACCATGTCCACCGGATCGCCATCGAACTGCGCCGCGACCTCGCCATCCTTATCGACGATCACCACAGTCAGTCCCACCGTTGCGCGGTCCTTTAGCCCGTTGCGCACCTGCGACTCCACAGTGATGTCCGCCGTCTTCTTCGCAATCGCAAAGTTGTCTACGTGGATATAGATGCCCTCCGTCTGCAGGCCGTAGTACAGCGGCAGCGTCTGGTGCACCGGGCCCATCACATGCAGCCACACGTGGCGATTGATGCCACCAAAGTCAGGATTGAAGTCGTTCGCATTCCACTCAAACGCGGTGTCGGTCGCGCGCTCGTGGTAGGTCGTGCGGTTGTCCACCTTCACGGCCAGAACGTTCTCCGCGCCGATCATCGCCGCGTCCGTGATGTCCAAGCCATACGCGGTAATGCCGTTCTCATAGAGGCCAATCGCTTTGCCGTTCAGGTAGATGTCGCCTGCCTGCCGCATGCCTTCAAACTCCAGGTAGATGCGCTTGCCGCTCATCTCCTGCGGCAGCACAAAGTGCTTGCGATACCATCCGATGCCCTTGTACGTCCCCCGGTCGCCGCCCCCGTGAGAGATGATCGTGCGGAATGAGTCCACATCGTTCCACGTGTGCGGCGTGCTCACCGTCGTCCACTTCGCGTCATCGAAGGCCACCGCCTCCGCGCCGTCTACATCCTCACGGATGAACTTCCAGTCGATGTTGAAGTTCAGCATCTCGCGCGGCGATACCGGTGGCACATACTTCGCAGACTCGCCTGCGGCAAACACCGGATATCCAGACCGCAGCACCACCGGCAGTCCCAGCGCAGCCACAGCCGCACTCCCCATAAACCTGCGACGCGTCAGACTCTCAGCCATCTCACTCCCTCAACCTGTCGATTGCCGCTCTTGTACACACCTCGAACTAACGGCCAAACCATCATAACAGAAATAATTCCATTAGGTAGTTTCCATGTTGTACACTGCTCCCGCCCGGCAGAGCCTCGCCTCCGCCGCTACGAACCTTCTGTGCTCGCACGCTGGCCAGATCACCACTTCCCTCACGCAGCTTCACCTTATTTGCCAAGGACCCGCGATGCCCCTGTACCGTCTGCTCACGTTCCGCCTAGCCTTTGCCCTCGTCGTTACGGCCTTTACCGCCGCTGCGCAGCAGAGCGCTCCGCCCGTCACCGTCACCGACAACGGTACCAGCTACATCCTCGCCAACGGCTACCTCACGGCCACCATCAGCAAGACCACCGGCGACATGACCTCTCTGAAGGTCAACGGTCTTGAGACGCAGGGTTACGTCTCGGGCCACCATGCGGGATATTGGGAGCAGAATCCGTCCGGCGCGGCGCGCATGGAGGCCAGGCTCACCATCGACCCCGCCACCAACAATGGCGAGCGCGGTGAGGTCTCCATCAAAGGCTGGTCCGAGGGCAAGAACCTCAACGGCGACCGCCGCATCGGCGGCCCGGACGTCGCCTCCGGCCCCTACAAGCCAGGCCCCGGCGAGGCTCCCACCGTTCGCCCGAAGGGTGAGACTCTGCCCCCTGGCGTGCGCCCGAATCGCGGCACCTTCGTCCCGCGCCGCCCCGGAGCAGACCGCGGACCCGGACTGCTCGTCGATATGGAGATCCGCTACGCCCTTGAGCGCGGCGGCCACGGCATCTACACCTACGCCATCTTCACCCACGAGCCCACCTACGGCGCCACGCAGATCGGCGAGTCTCGCTACGGCATGAAGCTCAACGCTGGCGTCTTCGACTGGCTCTCCGTCGATGCGCAACGCAACATGCAGATGCCCACGGGCCACGACTGGGACCTCGGGACCGATCTCAACATGAAGGAAGCGCGCCGCCTCACCACCGGCGTCAAAAAAGGCATCGCCGAGCACAAGTACGACTACTGCGCCGACCAGTTCGACACGCCCACCTTCGGCTGGTCCAGCACCACCAAACACGTCGGCATCTACTTCATCAATCCGTCCATGGAGTACCTCTCCAGCGGCCCGAAGCATCTCGAACTCACCGGCCATCTCGATGACGGCGACGGCGGTGACCCCACGCTGCTTGACTACTGGCGCGGCACCCACTACGGCGGCAGCATCCTTCCCATCGCCGCAGGCGAGGACTGGACGAAAGTCGTCGGCCCCATCATGATCTACGTCCCCACCGGCCCTACGCCCGACGCGATGTTCAGTGAGGCGAAGAAGCAAGCCATCATCGAAGCGAAAAAGTGGCCCTACACCTGGGTAAAAGGCGTCGACTACACGCCCGCTGCCGAGCGTTCCACCGTCACCGGCCAGCTACTGCTGCGCGACCCCGAGCTACACCACGCCAACCTCCCCAACCTCGAAGTCGGCCTCGCCTACCCCGACCAGCAGCCCTCTGACGCGCCGCCGGCAGAAGGCCGCCGCGCGCCCGAGGTAATGACCTGGCAGAACGACGCCAAGCACTACGAGTTCTGGGTGCGCGGCACAACCGACGGCCACTTCTCCATCCCCAACGTCCGCCCCGGCACCTATGAGCTACACGCCATCGCCGACGGCGTGCTCGGCGAGTACGCCAAGGCCGACGTCACCGTCACCGCGGGCCAGAAGCTCGACCTCGGCAAGCTCACCTGGACGCCCGTACGCTACGGCCGCCAGCTCTGGCAGATCGGCATTCCCAACCGCTCCGCCTCCGAGTTCCTGCAGGGCAACGACCACTGGCACTGGGGCGAGTACATCCGCTATGCCAAGCTCTTCCCCAACGACGTGAACTACACCATCGGCAAGAGCAACTTCCGCAAGGATTGGTTCATCTACCAGGTGCCGCACGACGAGGACCCCAACGACACTACCGGCCGTGGCCATGGCCGCGCCACCCCATGGACGGTCCACTTCACGCTGCCCTCCGCGCCAAAGCCCGGTGAACACGGCGTGCTGCGACTCGCGCTCGCCGGTGTCAGCACGCGCACCATCGCGGTCAGCGTCAACGGCAAGGACGCGGGCGAGGTCACCGGCCTGATCTACAACGCCGTCATCAACCGCGACGGCGTGCAGGGCTCATGGGTGGAAAAAGACCTCGACTTCGACGCCTCCATGCTGCACACTGGCGCGAACACGCTCACGCTCACCGTCCCCGCAGGAGGCATCATGAACGGCATCGCCTACGACGTCGTAAGGCTGGAGCTGGCACCGGCAAAATAACCCCTGCAAAAATAATCCGAGCGAATCCCCCGCGCGCCCGTCTGTCTCTGTAGAAGGCCTTATGACAGCGTGCGAGGGATTCAGCTTGGCTTTGCCGTCCATGCAGGAGGTGCGATCGGAGACCGATCTCGCCGTTCTGGTGGAGACCTACTCGGCACTCCTCTTCCGCGTCGCGCACTCCATCCTCCGCTCCCGCGCCGAAGCCGAGGATGTGGTGCAGGACACCTTCGTCCGAGTCATCGAACATCGCAATAAGCTTACGGACATCCGAGACATGCGTGTCTGGCTCGTACGCATCGCCTGGAACCTCGCGCTCGACCGCAAGCGTCGCATCAAGCCCGATCAGTTCGACGAGGGCTTCGCGGAGTCGCTCGCCGCGCGCACTGTCGCCGCCGACCATGCTCTCGCTGAAGCACACGAGATGCAGGCCGCACTGCGCGAGATCGACCGTCTACCCAGCGCCGAGCGCGCCGTGCTGCTGCTCTCCGCCATGGACGAGTTGCAGACCGCGCAGATCGCCGAAGTCCTCAACAAGAGTGAATCCGCCATCCGGGCCCTGCTCTTCCGCGCCAGAACCCGTCTCCGCCAACGCCTACAGAAAGGACATCGTGCATGAACTCCACCGACCAACGTATCGACCAGCTTCTGCACGCCCTTGCCACAACCGCAGCTCCCATCGGCCTCGAACAGCGCATCTCTGCGCGCATGGCCCAGCACGCCGCAGAAGACGCCGAGCATGACGCATCACTCTTCCCACGCATCCTCAGCGCAAAGCTCGCCAACACCTCAGTCTCCACACAGCGTCGCTATGCCATCGCCGCCGCACTGCTTCTGGTGGCCGCCGGGTATCTGGCGATCTCCCGCCATCGCTCGCAGCAGGAGATCGTAGCCGTTCCTCCCGCGCGCACCACCACGCCCTCACTCTCTGGTTCTGCGCCAATGCCGGTCGTGTTGACGTCATCTACCACCACAAAGGCGTCACGTCTGCACCAGCCTCTTGCGCCTGCTCCACAGCCTTCGCCAGCGACACAGAACGACCCCGATGCCATCGCGCTGGCTGAAACCCTCGCGCCCAGCCATCCCGCGCCGCCGTTGCCACTCACCACGCAGGAGGCCCTGCTGGCGCGCTCCACACGCCTCGGCCAGCCGATCGAGGTGGCCGAACTGGAGACCCGCCGCGAGACAGCGCTGACAGCAATCGCTTCAGCACGTGAGCGCTCCAGCCTTCGCCAGTACATTCGAGGCCTCCTCGGCCCGCTCGCCACCGCGCAGGCCCTCACCCCCTCTTCGCCGCCGTCCGATCCACAGCCACCCACACAGCCTGCGGACGCCGAACCCCCTTCATCCAAATAACCCCAACAAACACGGAGCCACGCATGACCCCCATACGCCTCACGCTAGGCAGCTTCTGCCTGCTCGCTCTTATCCCACTCGGCCTCACCGCCCATGCGCAATCCACGGATGCACCCGACTGCAGCAAGCTGCCCACCCACACGGAGGAGGCTGACTGCACACACGCCCACTCCGAAACCAAGACGATCTACTTGGAGAACGTGACCACCCCTCTGGAGGCCAATGAAATTCTCGTGGCAACCCGCAACATGTTTGACCCAGCGCTCAAGATCTATCTCATCGCGAGCCGGAACGCAGTCTCGCTCAGCAGTTATCCCGCCGAGATAGCACGCGTCGAAGCCTTCATCCACCGGCTCGATCAGCCGCGCAAGACCTATCGCCTCACTTACACCGTCGCCACCATGGACGACGGCAAGAACATCGGCACGCAGCACTTCTCCTTCGTCGCCGTCGACGGTCAGCGCGCCACGATGAAGGAAGGTGACAAGGTCCCCGTCGTTACCGGCTCCTACTCCACCGGCGCCGCCGTCAGCGACCCCGGCGCCGCGCAAACCCAGTTCACCTATCTCGATGTCGGCATGAACTTCGACGCAACCGTCAGCTCGCTCGCCAACGGCGTCAGCCTGCAGTCCAAGGTCGAGCAGTCCAGCATCGGCCCCACCAACACCATCGCCGGCGTGGCCGAGCCCGTCGTGCGCCAGAGCGTGGTGCAGGTCTCCTCCGTCGTTCCGCTCGGCAAGCCTCTCATGCTCGGCTCCATCGACATCCCCAACAGCACCCGCCGTCTCGACGTCGACGTCATGGTCGAGCAGCTCAAGTAACCGCACTCCCCTCCCCGGGCTTACACTCCATCCATGACGACAGCACAACCGTCGCCATGGATGGGGTTGCTTTCCTCCGCGACCTCTGCGGCTCTTCCTCTGCGCCCTCTGCGTTAAAGCTTTTGCCTCTGTTGCTGCACAGCCTTCTCCGTAGCACACCGTACCTTCTACAATCGAAGCATGCAGCGCATCTACCTCGACGCAAACGCGACCACCCCCGTCCTACCCGCGGTCGTCGAGGCCATGCTGCCATATTTCACCGAATGCTCCGGCAACCCCAGCTCGGCACACCTTGCAGGCCAGCGCACGCGCGCCGCCGTCGAGCGCGCGCGGGCAGCCGTAGCCTCTCTACTACACTGCGCGGCCAAAGAGATCGTCTTCACCTCCGGAGGCACGGAGAGCGACAACCTTGCTCTGACCGGCATCCTGCAACCCTTCCTCGATCACAACGAACCCGCGCACCTCATCACCACGCAGATCGAGCACCACGCTGTCCTTTACGCCGCTGAAGCCCTGGAGAAGCGCGGCATCCGCGTCACTTACCTTGCACCGAACCGCGGCGGCCTCATCGAACCCGCAGCCCTCGAAGCCGCACTAACGCCCGAGACAAAGCTTATCTCCGTCATGCTCGCCAACAACGAGACCGGTGTCATTCAGCCTGTCGGCAAGCTCGCACGCATCGCCAAGGCCTATAACCCAGCCATCCTCGTGCATACCGACGCTGTCCAAGCCGCGGGCAAGCTCCCACTCGACACCGCAGGTGAATTCAAGAACATCGATCTACTCTCCATCTCCGGCCACAAGATGTACGCCCCCCAGGGCACCGGAGCGCTCTTCATCCGCAGTGGTGTACACCTGATGCCGCTGCAGTATGGCGGCCCACAGGAGCGCCAGCGCCGCGCCGGCACCGAGAACGTCCCCGGCATCGTCGCCCTCGGCCGCGCCGCCGAACTCGCGCAGGAGTTCTTACACCAAGCACTCGAGCCTCACAGTTCACAGCCCACAGCTCACAGCTCGAACATCGCTTCGCTCTCCGGCCTCCGCGACAGCCTGGAGCAAGGTCTTCTCGCCGCAATCCCCGGCACTCACATCAACGGCAGCACCGCCCACCGCGCTCCCAACACCACCAACATCCGCTTCGAAGGCATCGACGCCGAATCCCTCCTCATCGCACTCGACATGCAGGGCATCGCCGCCAGCTTCGGCGCGGCCTGCCAGTCCGGCGCCACCGAGCCCTCGCACGTCCTGCTCGCCATGGGCCTCACCCCCGCCGAAGCCCGCAGCAGCCTGCGCCTCTCCCTCTCGCGCCACACCACCGCCGAAGAGATCGACCGCGCCCTCCAGATCATCCCCGCCGCAGTAGCCCGCCTCCGCAAGCTCGCCTAAACGCAGCAACGCCGCCCATTCCAGGCGGCGCGCTTTCTACTCCCTATTCCCCGCTCCCTACTCCCTGTTCCTACAGATACCAGGGAATATTCACCACCACCAGCCGCTGATTGCCCTTCAGCAGCAGCAGCAGCTTCAGCAGTTGAACGCGCTGATTGTGCAGCAGGTTCTCCCACCAGTGGCGCACCACCAGCTCCGGCAGCAGCACGGCGATCTTCCGCCCGGGGTTCTCGTCCTCCAGCTTCAGCACGTAGTCCATTAGCGGAGACAGGATCGTGCGATAGCTGCTCTTCACCGTCACCAGCTCCGGCTCCGGCATCGAGCTCTCGCGGATCGGCTTCAGCACCATCTCCTCCCACACCGAGCTCAGCATGTCGGCATCGTCCGAGTCCACATGCACCACCTTCACCACCGGGCTCATCAGTAGTCCAAAGCGCATCGCCTTCTCAGTGATCTTGTCCCACCGCGCCATCGGGATGATCACAATCGGCGGCTCCAGCCCGGTCAACCGCAGCGGGGTCGGGTCGGAGGTCTCGTTCTTCACCCGTATGTAGTGGTGCTTCACCGCCAGCATGCACGCAATCAGGAACGGCACCAGCAGCACCGTCACCCACGCACCGTACATGAACTTCGTCACCAGGATGATCAGCAGCGCCACGCCTGTGGCCACCGCGCCCAGCCCGTTGACGAACATCTTCAGGTGCCGGTGGGGCGCATCCGGCGTCTTGTGCCAGTGCACCACCATACCGCTCTGGCTCAACGTAAACGCCAGGAACGCGCCGATCGCATACAGCGGAATCAGGCGGTCGGTCACGCCCTCAAACAGGATCAGGATCAACGCCGTAAACCCGGTCAGCGCGTAGATGCCGTGCGAGAACAGCAGGCGCCGTCCACGCAGCAGGAACACATGGGGCAGATAGTCCTTGCCCGCAATCGCGCGTGCCATGCGCGGAAAATCCGCAAACGCCGTGTTCACGCTGAAGCTCAACGCCGCCAGCACCGCGCCCATGGTGCCGTAGTAGAACCACCCGCGCCCGAACACCGCCGCCACTTCAATCGACAGCACACTCTGGTAGTTGGTCGCGTCCGGATCCATCGCCGTCACGCCATACGCCCGCGCCACATAGCTCAACCCGAACAGCAGAATGATCAACATCCCGATAATGACCGTCAGCGTGCGATTGGCGTTGCGGCTGCGTGGCTCCTTGAACGCCTGTACACCGTTCGACACAGCCTCCACGCCCGTCATCGCGGCGCAACCGTTCGAGAATGCCTTCATCAGCAGCCACGTCATCAGTAGCGGCGTGAATTTCTGGATCTGCGAGAAGTCCGGCGGTGGCGGCGCGGTCACCGCCAGCGGGTGTCCGCCCGACATCAGCGAGTGGAACACGCCCACTGCAATGGTCGCCAGCAGCGTGCCTACAAACAGAAACGTCGGCAGCATAAACACCGCGCCTGTCTCCTTAACGCCACGCATATTGATGGTCGCGATCACCACCAGGATGACCAGGCACAGCACTAGCTGGTAGTGGTGCAGTTCCGGGATCGCGCTCACCAAAGCCGTGACGCCTGCCGAAAGCCCCACCGCCGCGGTCAGGATATAGTCGATCATCAGCGCCGCGGCTGCCAGCAGGCCCGCACCATCGCCCAGGTTCTCGCTTGCCACCGTGAACGACCCGCCACCGTTCGGGTACGCTTCGATCGTCTGCCTGTAGCTCAGGTACAGGATCGTCAGCAGTGTCAGGATGAACCCAAAGATCGGCAGCAGGTAGTGCTGCACCCCCCACAGCCCCAGCGGAATCAACAACACCATCGCAGCTTCCGGGCCGTATGCCGCGCTCGTCAACCCATCCAGACCGAAGATGGGGATACCGGCGGCTACGCCGATATGCTCGGCATGTGCCTCGTGCGACGCCAGGGGCCTTCCAAACAGCACATCAAAAAACTTCATATCCCTACTGAATCCTTACTGGCGTGGGGAGTGCGCCGATAGGTATCCTACGACAAAACTGTCAAATCCCCGCATTGAAAACTCATGTTTTCCTAACAGCGGCTTTACAACTTTTTAACGTCTAAATACTCGTAACCCGCTCCCAATCATCGACTTCCACCAGACTCCTCACCCCACAAACGCAGCAATCCGTGCCCGCATTGTGGATATTGCCAGCCCTAGCCCTATGCAGCCTGTCCTTTTCTCGGTCGCGCCCTCGCCGCCGCCGGCATCGTTCCCGCAAAATCCACCTTTCTCGACGCCTTCTCCGGCAGCACCGTCGTCTCTCGCTACGCCAAGCAGTTGGGCTTCGCCGTCACCGCCAACGACTGGGAGCCCTATGCCGAGGCCCTCGCGCAGTGCTTCCTTGAGTTGAGACAACGACCTTTTCGGAACGTTTTCCTATTGGCCTCTGCGCTACCATCTATCCAGAAGTCGGTGTGAACTAAAGCATGCGATATACCTCAAGCAGCCATTCTGCGAAATACACCGGAGATTTCGTCTTCAGTCAATTGATCCCATACATTGGGAACAAGCGGAAGCTTCTGAGCCTCATTGGCCTGGCCCTGGAGTCTTCAGGCTTAGATCCGGTCAATAGCACATTTCTCGACGCGTTTTCAGGTAGCACTGTCGTTTCTCGCTATGCAAAGCAACTTGGCTTTGCCGTCACAGCCAACGACTGGGAACCTTATGCTGAAGCTCTGGCAAAATGCTTCGTAGAGTTGAATGAAGCCCCTACCTATTTCAACTCTCGTTCCTATAGAGACGTCCTTGCCGAACTTAATTCGTTAGCGGGAATTGAGGGATGGATAACTACACATCTGTGTCCTTCCGACGATGAAAAATACGATATACAGCGGGACCGCATGTTTTACATGCGTAAGAATGGCATGAGGCTCGACGCCATTTGTGAGCGTATACGTGAATGGGAACTGACTGGCGCGCTGAATCCGCTACAGCTAGCAGCCATCCTTGGTCCGCTTCTTTATCAAGCCTGCTGGCTCAGTAATACTTCTGGTGTTTTTAAAGGCTTCCACAACGGATGGGGTGGACAAACGGGCACAGCTCTTTATCGAATCAAAGCTGACCTCGAACTTGAACCTGCTATTTTCTTCAATAATGGCAGGGTAAACGCTACATCTCGTCTTGACGCATCGGAACTGGCTGCTCATTCTCAAGAGAAGCCGCCATTTGATATGGCCTATCTTGACCCTCCTTATAATCAGCATCCATATGGCTCGAACTATCACGTATTAAATACCGTTACGCTTTGGGATAAGCCCAAGCTGTCTCCGAAGATCACGGGCCACGGAGACAAGTCTGCTATTCGACATGATTGGCGAACGGAGCGGCGTAGCGCATACAACTACCAATCGAAGGCACCTTCGGAATATCGAAAGCTAGTTTCGACCCTGAACGCGCATTTCATTTGTACAAGTTATAGCACTGACGGTTTCATACCCCTAAGAGAAATGATCGAAGCCAATAGAGATCGCGGTGAAACCAAAGCATTTCTACAAGGCTACAAGCGGTATCGAGTCAGTTCGCAACGTTTCTCTGAAAAGCCAATGAACATTGAATTTGTTCTACTCACGGATACGACGCGAAGTGCAACTCGCTCTACTGACTCTTATGTGAACGAGATACTCGAGGCTGAACACACAGTAATTTCCGCCCACGCCGAAACTTCGGCGCCACCAACCGAGCAAGGAGTGCTTTTCTAATGGCTGGCAGGCTTCATCTCCGCAGAGTTCGAACCAATACCGTGATCAACACGACGTCAAAGAAACAGGAAGAAGCACTTATTAGAGCTCTTCATCGCGTAGAGGCGGAGATCAGGGCTAAGTTTTCAGTGAACCTAGACTGGAAACAAGATTGGAAGTTGATTGACATCGTGACCGACCTTACCGCCATGTTTCCAGATGTTGACTTCAATCGTCCCCTCGGAACAAGCACAATGAAACCTGATGGAGGCATTCTCTCTCTCATCGGCAAAAATGCTAAGACTTACCCCATACTCATTACCGAACGAAAGAACCAAGGCACAAATGATCTCCGCAAGGCGGAAGGCAAGGAAAAGCAAGCGAAAGGAAATGCAGTCGAGAGGCTCGGCAAGAATGTCATTGGTCTCAAAACGGCCATGCTAGGTGCTGGCATTTTCCCATTTGTTTGTTTTGGTGATGGGTGCGATTTCGCCGATGCTTCATCCATCCTGGACAGGGTAGTCACCATTGCGATGTTTGGAAATCTTCGTAAAGTTTACATGATGCCGCAGGGTGGAAATGGGGAGTTCTTACGCGGTAGCTTCTACTTCCGCGAGGATCAGTGGACTGAAGATGAGATGTATCCGGTCATGCTGGAAGTAGCTACGCGCTCAGTTCATCACTACATAGCAAAGTTCGGTGAAGACGCATTTCTGATCTCGTAACGGCTTCCCGCCTTCGCTACACTGTCTTCATGGCCACTCTCTACGACATCCCCCTGACCACCCTCTCCGGCACCTCCACAACTCTGGCCGACTACACCGGCAAGGCGCTGCTCATCGTCAACGTCGCCAGCAAGTGCGGGCTCACCCCGCAGTACACCGCGCTCGAAGAGCTCTACCAGCAGTACAAGGACAAGGGCCTCGTCGTCCTCGGCTTCCCCGCCAACGACTTCGCCGGTCAGGAGCCCGGCTCCGACCAGGAGATCGCTAAGTTCTGCTCCACCGAGTACCCCGTCACCTTCCCACTCTTCAGCAAGATCTCCGTCGTCGGCCCGCAGCAGCACCCGCTTTACCACCTGCTCACCACCCAAAGCCCCGAGGTCATCGTTCACGGCCCCTGGCGTGAAGGCCTCGAGAAGTACGCGGCAGCCAATGGCTTCCCGCCGCCGAACCCCTCGCCCGAGATCCTCTGGAACTTCGAAAAGTTTCTCATCGGCCGCGACGGCTCCATCCTCGCCCGCTTCGCGCCGGACATGCCCCCCAACGATCCCCGCATCACCTCTGCCGTCGAGCTCGCGATCGCACCCTAGCCGTAAATCAATCGGATGCCCGTAACCCCAGCCGCTGCAATACCCATTTAAGTTGATTCATTCCATCCGCAACTCCCAACGAGCGCCCAGGGTTAATCACACTGTTAACCCTGCGGATGCGCTCGCCCTGTGAGACAACCAATCGCTCCCCGTGGAGTCCTATTCTTAGGCTAGAAGAGTTCCGCCTGCTCAAACCAAGGGCCCGAACGCTCACTTTGGGAGATCGATCGCCATGAAGACCAAGACCCTGCTTCCTCTGCTGGCCGCCACGGCGCTGCTGCTGCCTGCCACGCACCTCTTCGCGCAGGACACCACCACCCAGCCCGCCGACCAGACGACCGGCGTCTCGCATCCCGAAAAGCTCGACGACTCCATCGTCTCCACCGACGATCCGGCAACGCAGCAGCATTACCAGAAGCCCTCGCCCGCCGTGCCCGTCACGCCGCCCGCTGCAACCGCCGACGACCACTACGTCCCGCCCAGCGCCGACGCCAGCTACAACAACACAGCGGCAGCTCCCATCCAGACGCAGACACCCACCCTGCACCCCCGCAGCTATGCGACGACAGCCACCAACGCCGCCTTCGACCCCAACAATCCTGACAGCGGCGTCGTCACCAGCGTGCCTCTCGGCCCCAACGATCTCCCCGTCGGCACCCGCATGGTTGCGCAGCTCAATAACACCATCTCGACCAGGCTCACCTCCGCCGGCACTCCCTTTGCCGCCGAGCTCACCCAGCCCGTCATGCGCGACGGCCGCGTCATGCTGCCCGTCGGCACGGTCATCAACGGCCGCGTCAGCCAGATCCACGGTGGCCGCAGGATCACCGGCGCCTCCGCCATCCGCCTCACGCCAGACTCGATCATTCTGCCCAACCGCGCCGCCTACCCCCTCAATGCCGAAGTCGTCGACCTCGACCACTTCAACAACTCGCGTGTCAACGATGAAGGCGTCATCACCAACAACAAGGACAACCGCGTCGCCGCCGGGGCCACAGCACTCACCACCACCAGCGGCCTCGTCGCGGGAGCCATGATCGCCGGCCCAGTCGGCGCAGGCGTTGGCGCGGGCGTCGGAGCAGGCCTCGGAGCCTACTGGTGGCTCCGCGAAGACCACCAGCAAACCCTGCCCACCGGCACCGAGATCGTCTTCAGCCTCGACGACATCCTCACCGTAGCCCCGCAGGCCGTCAACACCAACACCACCTACGTGGCACCCCCACCCGTCGCCACCAGCTACTAGCCCACTCCTCACAAACGCCAAAGACCCTCGACACCACCGAGGGTCTTTCCCTATTCCCTATTCCCTATTCCCTGCCTCACCCAACCACCTGCGCCAGCAGCCGCTTCCAGTTCTTCTGGTTGCGCTTGAAGCTCTTTTTCAGGTCATCCAGCGTGCGCTGAAAGTCTGAGTTGTCGTTCATCCCACGCCACGCCGGGTTCTTGCTGAACCACGGATAGTTCTCGTTGCCCAGGTAGATCGCGCGCCGCAGCCAGTGCAGCGCCTCGGCGCTATCGCCCTCCACGGCAAAGTAGGTAGCCAGCCGATACGCCATCTCGCTATCGGCCTCTGCCGCCGCCAGCGTGTCTTCCGTGATGAACTCCGCCGCCCGTTTGCGCTCGCCCAGCTGCACGTAGCACATCGCAATCGTCGGATAGACGATGCGCAACGTGTCATCATCCTTGGTCACCTTCTCCAGCGTCTCGACGGCCTTCGACAGTTGCCCCTCGCGCATCTGCTGATAGCCCTGCGAGATCCGCAACAGCGGCTGCCTCGGCTCCAGCGTCAGGCCCTTCTCGATTTCGTCCGCTGCCAGCTCCAGCTGGTTCTGGTACTGGTACACCCGCGCGCGATGGTTATAGATCATCGCCGCATTGCTCGGATTCAGCCGCAGCGACGTGTTGAACTGGTCCAGCGCCTCTTCATACAGCCCATCGATGCGCAGCGTCAGCCCCGCCACCAGGTGCACATTCCAATCATTCGCAGCCGACTGCAGCAGATGCTCAATGCCATGCCGCGCGCTCTCTTTCTCACCACGGCTCAGCAGCATGTACACCCGGTACAGATTCGCCTCCACCGACCCCGAATCCCGTTCCAGCGCCTTGTCGAAAGCCCTGCGCGCCTCCAGCACATGCATCTGCCCGCCCAGCCCATGCCGCGCATATTGCAGGTGCGTAATCCCCAGCCCCGACCACCCCGGCGCATACCCAGGATCGCGCGTCACCACACCATCGAACAACTCCCGCGCTCGATCCAGTTCGTCCCGGTTCCCCGTGCGCGACATGAACGACGACAGCAGCGCCCGCGCCTCCAGGTACTCCTCCGACACATCATCGTCCAGCGACGACACACTCGTCGGTCCCGCGGCCTTCAGCAGCCCGCCCTGCAGCCCTCCGTGCAGCTCCGCAAACACCTCGTCGCAGATCTCCGTCTGCACCGCGATCAAATCGAATGACTGCACGCTGATCGACCCGCCCGTGCGCACGCTCTGCCCATTCACATCCAGCAGCTGCCAGCTCAGGTCAAAGCCCTTCTCCGACCGCAGAAAACTTCCCGCCAGCACAAAATCCACCATCAGCTTGCGCCCCAGGCTCAGCGGATCAAGCTGCGCCGTCGGCACGTTCATCAGCGCGCTCGTCGGCCTTACCAGCAGCGACGGCACCTTCGCCAGCCGCGCCGCCAGCGCGTCCGCCAGCGCATACCCATAAAAGTGCGTGGCATCGGCTCCATTCAGCCCAGCCCCCAGGTTCACAAACGGCAGCACCACGATGTTCGGGCCCTTGCGCTGCGTCGGCGGCGTGCTGTCGCGGAACCGCTCCGCCAGCATCGAGAGGATGCCCGTCGTCCGCTTCTCCTCCTCCGGAGTCTCCATGTCCAGTCGCTGCTGCTGGCTCATATTGATCGCGCCCTCGCCCGGCATAACCGCCGAGTCCAGCTGCATCGACTTCACAATCGTCCGCAGCCCTTCACGCAGCTCCGCCGCCGACCCATACCGCTCCGACGGCTGCTTCGCCAGGCAGCGCAGGATCACGCTCTCCAGCTCCACCGCCAGCCCCGGCACAATCTCCCGCAAACTCGGCGGCTCCGCATACTGGATCGCCCGTATGCTCTGGATCTCCTGCGCATCCGGCCGATGGAAGGGGTGCCGTCCGCTTACCATCTCGTACAAAATCACGCCCACCGCGAAGATATCGCTCTGCACGCTCGACTGCCCGGTCACAAACTGCTCCGGAGCCATATAAGCAATCGTGCCGCCCCGAGCCGTATACGTTGCCCCCACCAGCGCCGGTGTAACCGGCTGCTCCGTCAGCGACGGGTCAAAATTCGCATTGTCCCGCTTCAGTTTCCGTGCCAGGCCAAAGTCCAATATCTTGATCAGCCCGCCATCGGTCAGCATCACATTCGCGGGCTTCAGGTCGCGATGGAAGATCCCCATATTGTGCGCGGCCGCCAGACCATCGGCGATCTGCATCCCGCTCGACAGCACCAGCTGCGCGTTCGCCGGCCCCTCGGCGATCACCTTGTCCAGGCTCTTGCCCGGAATGTACTGCATCACGATGTAGGCTTCCCACTCGCCTCCATCCACCTCCGTCTCGCCTACCTCATAGATAGCGCAGACGTTGGGGTGGTCGATCGCCGAGGCCAGCCGCGCCTCCCGTAGCTGCGTCGCCCGCACCTGCTCAGGAGTCTGCGAGCCGCGCTTCAGCAGCTTCAGCACCACCGGCCGCTGCAGTAGCGTATCGTTGGCCAGAAACACCACTCCGCTGCCACCGGAACCGATCTTGCGAAGAAACTCATACTGCTTGATAACGCGCCGAGCCATAACTCCATTATCGCAGTTACATGACCTTCCCTCCGTGTGGAACGCAGGCGCATGCCCTCAAAACCGGGTAACGCCCCAAGCAGCCTTTTCCCACCACGCCGCATCCAACAGAAGCTGAGACCGCGAACGTAAGCGTCAACGATTCCGCCATCACCTACTGCGCACGTCTACTCTCAGGATGTTCAATGCCCGCAACGCTTCTGCTTATCGACGATAACGCCATCCAAGCCGCCACACGCCAGACCATCCTCAAGCGGGCCGGCTACTTCGTCATCGTCACCCTCAGCCCTGAGCGCGCACTCGCCCAGCTCTCCAGCGGCGAGCTTCCCGCACCCGTCGATCTCATCATCACCGACCACATCATGCCCGGCATGAACGGCGTGGCCTTCATCACCGCCGCCCGCCCCATCGTCCCAAACATCCCTGTGCTCGTCATCAGCGGCATGGCCGAGGCCGAGGACGAATACGACGGCCTCGATATCCACTTCCGCCTCAAGCCGCTGCTGCCCGACGATCTCCTCTTCACCGTGCAATCGCTCATCGCCGCGCCGGTAAACGTCTCCGCAAACTGACCGAACCCGCCGAAGATCGCACGACGCAGCGCGCTCCCACACACGCTCCGCCCATAGTTTGAGAGAATGGTAGGCGAAGGAAGCCGCCACCCATGTCTCATCCCATGCCGTCGCTCGGTAGCTTTTCGCTATTGCTGGCGCTCGTCCTCTGCGCCTACTCGCTGGTCATCGGCACCATCTCGCTGTGGGCGATGGCCTACAACCGCCCGCTCGCGGTCGCGCCCGACCACCTTCGCGAGACCGCCCGCCGCGCCGGCATCGCCAGCTTCTTCGCCGTCGCCTGCGCCACCTTCGCGCTCGTCTGGGCCTTCGCCACCGACGACTTCTCCGTCGACTACGTCCTTCACCACTCCAGCAAAGCACTCTTCTGGGGCTACAAGTTCTCCACCCTCTGGTCCGGCCAGGAAGGCTCGCTGCTCCTCTGGAGCTTCCTGCTCGCCACCTACGCCTTCGTCCTCCGCCTGCGCCATAAGAACGACATCACGCTTTACGCCTACGCTTCCACCATCCTCGCCGGCATCCAGGTCTTCTTCCTCCTGCTGCTCGTCGTCGCCGCGCCGCCCTTCGCCATCGTCCCCGGCGGCATCGCTCCGGCCGACGGCTTCGGCCTCAACCCGCTCCTTCAGTACCCCGAGATGGCCATCCATCCGCCGATGCTCTACCTCGGCTACGTCGGCTTCTCGGTCCCCTTCGCCTTCGCCCTCGGCGCCCTGATGATGCGCTACCCCGGTGAAAAGTGGATCGCCATCACCCGCCGCTGGACCATGGTCACCTGGCTCTTCCTCACCTGCGGCATCATGCTCGGCATGCACTGGGCCTACGCCGTGCTCGGCTGGGGAGGCTACTGGGGATGGGACCCGGTCGAAAACGCCTCGCTGATGCCCTGGCTCGGCGGCACCGCCTTCCTGCACTCCGTCATGATGCAGGAAAAACGCGGCATGATGAAGCGCTGGAACGTCTGGCTTATCTTCGTCACCTTCATGCTCACCATCCTCGGCACGCTGCTCACGCGCTCCGGCCTGGTCAGTTCCGTCCATGCCTTCGCGCAGAGCAGCATCGGCAACTGGTTTACCGCCTTCCTACTCATCACCTTCTGCATCTGCCTGTTCACCTTCTTCCGCCAGAACGACCACCTCAAGTCCGAGAACCAGCTTGAGTCCATCGTCAGCCGCGAGTCCAGCTTCCTCTTCAACAACCTCGTTCTGCTCGCCGCCTGCTTCACCGTGCTCTACGGCACACTGCTCCCCGTGCTCTCCGAGTTCTTCACCGGCGCCAAGATCACCGTCGGCGGCCCCTACTACGACAAGGTGATGGTGCCCATCGGCCTCTTCCTGCTCTTCCTCACCGGAGTAGGCCCCCTGCTCGCCTGGCGCTCCACCACGCTCCGCACCATCCGCCGCAACTTCGTCCTGCCCTGCATCGCCGTCATCGTCACCGCCATCGCCCTCATGGCTGCGGGCGTTCATCCCTGGCAGCACGACGACCCCACCGGCAGCATCTACGCCCTCGTCTGCTACTCCATCGGCGCGGGCGTCATCACCGCCATCGCCTCCGAGTTCCTCCGCGGCGCCGGCGTCGTCCGCACCCAGACCGGCAAGAGCCTCATCGGCTCCTCGCTACTGCTCACCCGCCGCAACACCCGCCGCTACGGCGGCTACATGATCCACTTCGGTATCGTGGTGCTCTTCATCGGTCTCGCCGGCGCGGCCTTCAACCAGTCCAAAGAGCTTGAAATGAGCTTCGGCGACTCCGTCCAGCTCAACGGCTACAAGCTGGTCTGCAACAGCTTCTCGCAGGACTCCAACAAGGAGTACGACACCGACTTCGCCCTCATCGACGTCTTCAAGGGCAACTCGAAGATTACCCGCCTAACTCCAGAACGCCGCGTCTACTTCCCCGACACGGACCACGCGCAGGTCTCTACCGTCGTCGCCATCCACTCCACCCTCGCCGCCGACCTCTACGTCGTCTTCGAGGGCCGCAACGCCGACTCGGGCAAACCCATCATCAAGATCTTCGTCAATCCACTCGTGAATTGGATCTGGATCGGCGTCCTCATCGTCATCTTCGGCACCGCCGTCGCTCTCGTCCCACCGCTGCAACCAGCCACCCGCCGCGTCGAAGCCCCCGCTCCAGCCAATACCTTAGGAACGGGCAATCCACTGGGTGCCCCATCTTCGCCGCCGATTTTGGCGGCTAAGGTGGGCGGCATCACCCCAGCCGTCCCCGGAGCCCCCAATGCTTAAGCGCTCCATCCACATCCTCCTTCTCCTCACCGTCGCCTTCAGCATGCTCGGCGCAGGCTCGCCCGACACCCGCTTCCGTGAACTCGGCGGCAAGATGATGTGTACCTGCGGCTGCGCCCAGATGCTTCTGGAGTGCAACCACGTCGGCTGCCCCGACTCCCCGCACCTCATCGCCGAGCTGCATCAGCAGATCGCCGCCGGCATGACCAACGCCGGCATCCTCACCTGGTTCGCAGACAAGTACGGCCCCACCGTCCTCGCCGCGCCGCTGCGCGACAACCTCTTCGACCGCACCACATGGTACATCCCCGGCGCAGTCCTGCTGCTCGGCATCCTCGGCGTCATCCTGCTAGTCCGCTACTGGAAGTCACGCCAGCCCGCCCCGATAGCCCCACTCCCCCACACCCCCTCCAACGACGCTCTCCGCGACCGCATCCGCAACGAAACCGAGTATTGAGAGGTAGCACGCAGGAGGTTTTTACTACTCCCTACTCCCTGTCTTTCTACTTCATCTCGCCAATCGCCTTCTGCGCGGCCTTCTTCGTCTTCGGCACCGGGTCCAGCGTCAACGTCTTCTTGTACTCCGCCAGCGCCTCATCCAGCTTGCCCAGCTTCCGGGCCGCATCGGCCAACGCCAGGTGGGCATCCGGATCGTCTCCAGCCGACGCCACCGCATCCGCCGCCCGCAGATACGCTCCACGGAAGTTGTTGTCGGCCATATAAAACCCAGCCACACTCAGGTCCTCAGCCTCACGCTCCGACGCCGTCTGCTCCTTCGGCTTCGGGACCACCTTGTGCGGCTTCTTGATCACCGTATCGTCATCCGCCAGCGGCCCCTTGTCGTCATCGCCCACCGGGGGCAGCCCACCAAACGCCCCACTCGAGCTCGAACTGCTTGAGGAGCTGCTGTCGCTGCCGCTCGTAGACTCCCCCGAACTCCCCGCATCCTTCAACGGCCCAGCGTTGCCACCCGTAGCATCCGGCGGCGCAACCGACCCATCTGGCTTCACCAGCGGCGTCTTGTCTTCTCCCGGAAACGGAAACGCCTGCGCCGGGTTACTGCTCCCCGCACCACTCTGCGGAGCCCCCTGCACCTGCCCATTCCCCTGCTGAGGCTGCTGCCCCTGTCCCTGGTTCTGATTCGGCATTGCAGGCTGCGCTGGCGTCTCGCCCGGGAACGGAAACTGCTTCGCCGGGTCCGCCCCACCCGCCGGCGGTGCGGGAGTCTTCCGCTGCGGCGCCTGGTCCAGCCCACAATTCGGCACAAACACCTGCTTGCCGGTCGAGTCCGGCATATAACAACCACCCTGCGACGCCGGCTGCTGCGGGCTCTGCGCCCCAGCCACCGCCGCACATCCCATCACCACAGCCCATCGCACCGCTGTCCGCAAACGCTCCATATCCCTATTAGACGACAACCCCGCGCGAAGGAGTAGTCCTCTACTCCCGATTCGCTACTCCCTACTCCCTGCCTCTCTTGCTATACTCCGGCCAATGCCTCGTATCAAAGCCACATCCCCTCGCCTGCTCGTCCGCTCCTCCGCAATCCACGCCGCCGGCTGCTACACCCTGGACCCCATCCCCCGCGGCCGCCGCTTCCTCGAGTACGACGGCGCCCGCATCACCAAATCGGCCGCCGACGAGCGCTACGCCGACCGCCCCGTCACCTACCTCTTCGGCTTCGGCGGCAAGGGAGACGTCATCGACGGCTTCGGCACCGCCATGTTCCTCAACCACTCCTGCGCCCCCAACTGCGAGACCGAGGAGCAGAACGGCCGCGTCTTCATCAAGGCCATCCGCAACATCTCCCCCGGCGAGGAGCTCCTCTACGAGTACAACCTCTACGACTCCGACGACGACACCGCCGACTGCTACTGCGGCGCCCCCCACTGCCGCGGCACCATGTTCTCCGAAGATGAAGTCAAACGCCAGGCCCGCAAAAAGGCCCGCGTCGCGAAGAAAAGCAAGTAGCCGTCCTTCCACACAGCAACGCGTAAAATAGCCTCATGCCGTTCCCCATCAAAACCTGCATCCTCTGCGGCGAGGAGTTCGAGCTCAAGCCCGACAAGCCCGGCTACGCCAACCGCTGCCCCGAGTGCAGCGTGCCCGAGTCCAGCTCCACCTCCGCCGATCTGACCGAAGTCCTCGACCCTAAGTCCAAGCGCGAGGCCAACGAAGCCCGCCGCGAAGCCATGCGCAACATGCTCTACCGCAAAGACAGCTAGAGCAAAGCTGCCAGCCAGCTAAACCTTCCACGCTGAGACCAGCGGCCCGCCCGCGCCCGTCACCGGGTCACTCTCCGGAAACCGCACCGACTTCATCCGCTCTACCGTCGCCGCATCGGGGGCCGTGCGGCAGATGTCCCAGTGCTCTCCCTCGGGATACGCCCCCACCACCAGAAAATCATCACTCGCATCCAACCGGCAGTGCCCCGTCCCGCACGGCAGCACGGCCACATCCCCTGCATGGACAGTCACGGCGTGCCCGCCCTCGCCACCGATCATGATCTTCCCCCACCCCGCCGCAAACCCCAGCACCTCATGCGCAGTCGAGTGGTAATGATGAAAGTCGTACACCCCATTGCGCCACTGCGGTGGCCACCCATGCCGCTCAAACGCGCCCTCCATCGCCGACGCCACATCCCCTGTCGCCGCAAACGCCCCGCGATACAGCAGCACCGGCAGGACCTCATTGTTCGGCATCCAGCCATTCCGCTTTAGCTGCAGCATCTCCGGCTGCACTGCGGCAGCAAACATCTTCCGAGTCCCCACGCCCACCGCCAGCATCACTCCAAACTGTCGTCTGTCCATAAAATCGTCACCCACTACTTTCGACGCTTCCGGCGACCCTCATGGCTACGCTGTGCACATTAAAAGCCAAAGGCCCGACCCGAAGTCATCCTCGAGTCAGGCCTCAACCAAGTAGCTTCTACAAGATCTTTACTGCCAGCGGCAGTGACGGTGATGATGGCTGTACCAGCAATGCCGGTGGCGATGTTGCGGTCCAACACGGACAACAACCTGGGCGTTCGCTGCAGGCACCAGCGGCGCGACGAACAACAGAGCGAGGAGTGCAAGCATATATTTCGTCATATCTGGTTATGATGCAGACTGTCGACCACTGCGTGTCATCACCGCGAAAATAGATTTCTCACGTACCATACAACCATTCCTTCACGCCGCATTCACAAGAGTCCGCACGTGGAGACGTCCAATCGTCACCGCCGATCAACAGAAAGCTCTGCTCACCACGCTGCAACAGCAGCAACAAGCCGACGGCGGCCTCCTCCACACCCCACGGCGATACAATCAAACTCGATGGCCGCCTACCAAGTCCTCGCCCGCAAATACCGCCCGCTCAGCTTCTCGGACGTCATCGGGCAGGACCACGTCACCCGCACGCTCCTCAACGCCCTCGCGCAGGGCCGCATCGCTCACGGCTACATCTTCTCCGGCCACCGCGGCATCGGCAAGACCACCATCGCCCGCATCCTGGCCTCGGCGCTCAACTGCCGCAACGTCATCGGCTCGCCCGAACGTCCAACGCCTGAGCCCTGCAACCAGTGCGACTCCTGCCTCGAGATCCGCCAGGGCAACGCCGTCGACGTCATCGAGATCGACGCCGCCACCAACCGCGGCATCGACGAGATCCGCGAGCTCCGCGACGCAGCCCGCTATCGCCCCTCCCGCGACAAGTACAAGATCTACATCCTCGACGAGGCGCACCAGATCACCGACGCCGCCTTCAACGCGCTGCTCAAGACCCTCGAAGAACCACCCGACCACATCGTCTTCATGATGGCCACCACGCAGCCCGAAGACATCCCGCAGACCATCCGCTCGCGCTGCCAGCACTTCAGCTTCCACGCCGTCAAGCTCGACGACATCGTCGGCCAGCTCCGCTCCATCGCCACCGCCGAAAACATCGTCGCCGACGACGCCACCCTCTCGCTGCTCGCCGAAGCCGGTGACGGCTCCATGCGCGACGCCCTCTCCATCATGGACCAGGCCATCGCCAGCGCACCGGTAGTCGACGGCCGCCCCGTCCTCGCCGCCGACCAGGTCCGCGAGCTCATGGGCACCATCTCCAACGTCGTCTACGAGCAGGTGCTCGAAGCCGTCCACGCCAACAACTCCGCCGACGTCATCAGCATCCTTGGCCGCCTGCTCGACGCTGGCAACGGAGCTCCGCAGCTCGCGCGCCAGTTCGTCCGCTACCTGCGCAACTGCGTCGTCGCCAAGATCACCCACTTCACTCCCGGCGCGGACGCCACCGGCATCGCCGCCGATCTGCTCCAGATCTCCCCCGAAGAACGCCAGCGCGCCGCCCGCACCGCGGCCCTCTTCACCGAAGAAGAGCTCTCGCGCTTCCTCAGCATCATGCTCCGCACCTTCGACGAGCTCGGCTACCGGCAGGAACAGCGCTTCCACCTCGAGCTTGGCCTCCTCAAGCTCGTCCACGTCCAGCGCCTCGTCCCCGTCGAAGAGCTCCTCTCGCAGCTCGGCGCAAAACCCACCAACACCCCAACGACGAAGCCTTCCCCCATCAGCGCCCCGCGCGAATCCGTCGCCAGCGCACCCTTCACTCCATCCGCACGGACAGCAACAACTGCATCTCCCTTCGCAGCCGACGCCTCGCGCAAGACCCCCGTCGCCTCCGTAGCGCCTACACCGATCGAGCCCAAGCAGCCCACCACCAACGGCTCCATGGCCCTCGCACCCGACCCCATCGCGCCCACTCCCAGCAGCGGCCCGCAGCTCGTCGTCCCGTCCATCGCTGCCGTAGCTGAACCCGCCGCCACTCAACCAGCGATCAACGAACCTCCTACCCAGGAAGTGTCATCTCGACCGGAGGCGCAAAGCGCCGCAGTGGAGAGACCTGCGGTTGGGACCACCGACGCTACCGACCTCACCGCACTCCAGCACACGCTCTCCACCGCACTCGCCGCGGTCAAAGGCCAAACCTCCGCCTCCGAGCAGATCGAAGACGCCACGCTCGTCCTCAACGGCAACACCCTCGAAATCCAGACCACGCTCTCGAAGACCATGCTCCCCGTCGTCCTCAACACCGAAGCCGAGCGCATCCTCAAGACCACGCTGCGTTCCACCGCTTACGCGCACCTCACCCTCAAGCTCATCCCCGGCGCACCCACAGCAGTCACTAAACCCAAATCCCCACGCGCCGCAGCATCAGGCTCCGCCGCGGACCTCGCGCAAAAACACCCGCTAGTCCAACAAGCCATCGACCTCTTCTCCGCCGAGATCAGCAACATCATCGACCTCCGCGATAAATAACGCCTTTCTACTCCCTATTCCCTACTCACTACTCCCTGCCCTATGCAACGCTTCGCCGAACCCATGGCCCGGCTCATCGACGAGCTCCGCAAGCTGCCCGGAGTCGGCACCAAGTCTGCGCAGCGCTACGCCTTCCACATCCTCCGCGCCTCCGACGCCGACGCCAACGCGCTCGCCACCGCCATCCACGCGCTCAAGCAGCACCTTCGCCTCTGCTCGCTCTGCAACAACATCACCGACGTCGACCCCTGCCACTACTGCACCAACCCCGCACGCAACCAGCACGTCATCTGCGTCGTCGAAGAGCCCACCAACATCGCGGCCATCGAAAAGACCCGTAGCTACAACGGCCTTTACCACGTCCTCCACGGCACGCTCTCGCCGGTCAACGGCATCGGCCCCGACCAGCTCCGCCTTACCAACCTCTGGCCACGCCTCTCCAAGCTCGCTGACGCCGACAACACCACCGCCGAGCTCGGCGAACTCATCCTCGCCGACTCCCCCACCGTCGAAGGCGAAGCCACCGCACGCTATCTCGCCGACGAAGCCCACCGCCGCTTCCCGACGCTGCGCATCACCCGCATCGCCACCGGCGTCCCCGCTGGCTCTGACATCGAATACGCCGACGAGGTCACCATGACCCGCGCCCTCGAAGGCCGCCGCTCGCTCTAGCACCCACAGCGCACCATCCAACTTCGCAAAAGGACACACCATGGCTCCCTTGAACTCCCCGCTCAATCGCCGCCAGTTCCTCCGCCAGAGCTTCGCCTTCTCCGCGCTCGCCGCCACCGGCCTCACAGAGCGCGCCTTCGCCCTCGCACCCGACCCCGCCGCGCACCACATCCTCATGTTCGGCGACTGGGGTAAGCAGGAGGACACCCTCGGCCAGGGCAAAGTCGCCGCCTCCATGGTTCGCTACTCCACCCAGCACCGCCTCCATACCGACGCCCTCTTCATGCTCGGCGATAGCTGGTACGGCCCGCTCCCCGGCGGCCCCGACTCCCCGCGCTTCCAGACCCAGTTCGAGCAGATGTACCCCGCCAAACACTTCCCTGGTCCCGCCTACTCCATCATGGGCAACCACGACTACCAGCACATGCCCGCCGGCGTCAGCAAGCGCGAAGCCGAGCTCGCATACGCCTCCCGCCCCAACACCCGCTGGACGCAGCCCTCGCTCTGGTATACCTTCGACCTCCCGGCGAAATCTCCACTCATCAAAGTCATTGCCCTCGACAGCAACGTCCCCATGGGGCACAAGACCGACGCCGTCAACTTCACCCTCACCCCCGAGCAACAAGCCGACCAGCTCGCCTGGCTCACCGCCGAGCTCGAACGCCCTACCAGCGCGCCCTTCACCATCGTCATGGGCCACCACCCCATCTTCTCCAACGGCCCCCATGGCGACCACAAGGTCCTCATGGCGGAGTGGGAGCCGCTCCTCCGCAAGCACAACATCCCACTCTACCTCGCCGGCCACGACCACGACCTCCAGCACCTCGAGTTCGAAGGCCATCCCACCTCCTTCGTCTGCTCCGGCGCAGGCGGCGCCGACCTCTACACCCTCAAGATCACCGAAGACCAGCGCGGCCCCTTCGCCGACAAGGTCTACGGCTTCACCCACCTCGAAGCCACTCCCACCGCCCTCACCCTGCGCCACATCGACGCCGACGGCAAGGTACTCCACGCCTTCACCAAGTCACTCGATAATAAAGTCAGCATTCTCGTTTGAAATGGATAGTCGCCATCCTCGCCTGACCCATTACGCTTCACCCATGCGTCATAGCATCTTGCTACTACCTGCAAACGACCATGGCGACTCCACCCATGGCGAAACTTTGCGCTTTTCCTGGCGTCCTTTGCGGGAAAGCCTTTGCCGTTGCTCTTAGCCGACGCTCGGCACCACCCGCAAATCCCCACCCGTCATCTCCACCGGCAGCCCCATCTCCATCAGCCCCAGCACCGTCGGCGAAATATCCCGCAGCGACCCACCCTCACGCACACCAATCTTCCTCGCCTGGTCCGTCACCAGCACAAACGGCACCGGGTTCGTCGTATGCGCCGTGTGCGGCCCACCCGTCACCGGGTCGACCATCAGCTCCGCATTGCCATGGTCTGCCGTAATAATCCACGACGCCCCATGCTGCTTCACCGCCTGATAAATCCGCGCCAGCTGCGCATCCACAGCCTCCACAGCCTTCACCGTCGGCTCCATCTTGCCCGAGTGCCCCACCATGTCCGCGTTCGCAAAGTTCACGATAATCACATCGAACGCCGTATCGTTGATCGACCGGCACACCACATCGCCAATCCCCTCGCACGACATCTCCGGCGCCAGGTCATACGTCGCCACCTTCTTCGACTGCACCAACTCGCGGTCCTCGCCTGCAAACGGCTTCTCAATCCCACCGTTGAAGAAGTACGTCACATGCGCATACTTCTCCGTCTCCGCCACCCGCAGGTTCCGCAACTGTGCGCGCTCCATCAGGTTCGCCAGCAGGTTGTCCATGCTCTCCGGCTGGATCACCATCGGCACCTTGAACTTCGGGTCATACTGCGTCATCGACACATAATGCAGCCCCTGCGGCACACTCGCCATCGGGATCTCCGCCTCAAGCTCGGCAGCCTTCGGCAGGTCCATCCCCATCGCCGCGTTCAACCCGCTCCGCCGTGCCAGCACCCGCGTCACCTGCCGTACACGGTCCGCACGATAGTTGAAGCAGATCACCGTATCATTATCCGCAATCAACCCAACCGGCTTGCCGTCGCTATCCACGCACACAAACGGCTCGACAAACTCATCGGTCACTTCGTTGTTATAGCTCTCACGAACCCGCACAACAGCATCCACATACTTCCCCCCCGGAGCCTGCCCCGTCACCATCGCATCGAAGGCCTTGCGCTCTTTCTCCCACCGATAGTCGCGGTCCATCGCAAAGTACCGCCCGCTCACACTCGCGAGCCGCCCCACGCCATACTCCGCAAACTTCTGCTGCAGCTCCTCCAGATACCCGGCCCCACTCGTCGGCAGCGTATCGCGCCCATCCATAAACGCATGGACAAACACCCGCGTCAGCCCCTGCTGCGCCGCCATCTTCAGCAGCGCATACAAATGCCGCACATGCGAGTGCACCCCACCATCGCTCACCAACCCGATCAGATGCAGCGCCCGCCCCTCGACGCTCGCGTGCTTCATCGCCGCCAGCAGCGTCGAGTCTTCATATAGCGCACCGGTCATGATAGCAGTATCGATCCGCGTCATATCCATCCGCACCACGCGCCCCGCGCCCAGGTTCAGATGCCCCACCTCGGAGTTACCCATCTGCCCATCCGGCAGCCCCACAAAGTGCTCGCTCGCGCGGATCACCGTGTTCGGATACTCCCGCAGCAGCATGTCATAGGTAGGTTTCCGCGCCTGCGCAATCGCATTCGCATGAGACTCGGCCCGGTAACCCCAGCCGTCAAGAATGGTCAGGATGACCGGTCCGTTCTTTCGCATCTCTTACGCTCCGCAGTTCACACTCAACCGGCCAAGAAACTCCGCACCCTGCCCGAGCTCTTCCTCAATCCTCAGTAGCTGGTTGTACTTCGCAATTCTGTCCGTGCGCGAAGCCGAGCCCGTCTTGATCTGCCCCGCTCCCGTGCCCACCGCGAGGTCCGCAATGAACGTGTCCTCGGTCTCACCCGAGCGGTGCGAGATGATCGACGTATACCCATTCCGGCGCGCCAGCTCAATCGCATCCAGCGTCTCAGAGATCGTCCCAATCTGGTTCACCTTCACCAGAATCGAGTTCGCCACGCCCTCTTCGATGCCGCGCTGCAGCTTCCTGGTGTTGGTCACGAACAGGTCATCGCCCACCAGCTGCACCTTGCTGCCGACCTTCTCCGTCAGGATCTTCCAACCGCCCCAGTCGTTCTCATCCATGCCGTCTTCCAGGCTGATGATCGGATACTGCCGCACCCAGCTCTCCCAGTAGCTCGCCATCTGCTCGCTGCTCTTCTCGCTCTTGTCCGACTTCTTGAAGATATACTTGCCACTCTTCTTGTCATAGAACTCGCTCGAAGCCGGGTCCAGCGCAATCGCAATCTGCTCGCCGGCCTTGTACCCCGCCAGCTCAATCGCCTCCAGAATCACCTCAAGCGCCTCCACGTTCGACTTCAGCGACGGTGCAAAGCCACCCTCATCGCCCACCGCCGTGTTGTAGCCCTTCTTCTTCAGCACGCCCTTCAGCGTGTGGAAGACCTCGGTCCCCCACCGCAGCGCGTCGCTGAACGTCTCCGCGCCCACCGGCATCACCATGAACTCCTGAAAGTCCACGTTGTTATCAGCATGGGCGCCACCGTTCAAAATGTTCATCATCGGCGTCGGCAGAATGCAAGCATTCACGCCGCCCAGATAGCGATACAGCGGCAGCCCCAGCGACTCCGCCGCCGCCCGCGCCGTCGCCATTGACACCGCCAGGATCGCGTTCGCGCCCAGCTTGCCCTTGTTCTCCGTGCCGTCGAGCGCAATCATCGTTGCGTCGATCAGCTTCTGATTGCTGGCATCCATCCCCGCCAGCTCCGGCGCAATAATGCTCTCAATGTTGTCGACGGCCTTCAGCACGCCCTTGCCCAGGTAATGGCTCTTGTCGCCATCGCGCAGCTCCACCGCTTCGTGCTCACCGGTCGAGGCGCCACTCGGCACCGCGGCGCGCCCACGCACGCCATCTTCCAGCACCACATCCGCTTCCACCGTCGGGTTGCCACGGCTATCCAGAATCTCTCGCGCATGAATCGACACAATCTCAGTCATCGTCTTCCTCTGTCCTTCGTCCTGCATTGATTTCTTGTTCTTCCGAACGATCCTGTGCTGCAGCCGGTCCTGCAGCTTCGGCCGCCGGTCGACCGCAATCGGCCGCCCCGTCGCTCCCGCTATCGTCTCAATCAGCTCTGCCATCTGCGTCAGGTCCACCGGAACCATCATTCTAACAAAGCGAAAATAGGTAGCCCGAGGCTGGTAGCCTCAGGCTTAAGCCTGAGGTCTCCTCGGGTTTCATAAGAACGCTTAACAATGAAGGGGGTTTAACCCCGGAGGGACTGCGTTTCCGCTCCCACTCTGCCTAGCCAGCCCACGTCCTCCACCTCCGCAATCGGCATCATCAGTCGAACCCTCGTTCCGCGTCCCGGCCTACTCACCAGTTCCACCTGCGCCGCATCCCCATACAGCACCTGCAGCCGCTCCTTCACATTCTTCATCCCAATCCCCGACCCCTCACGGACCACCCCGCTCACCGCGCTAGTCACCGGCCCACCCGGCTCCATCCCCACGCCATCGTCTTCCACCTCCAGCACCAGCATGTTGTCCACAATCCGGCTCCGCAGCGTCACCGTACCGCCGCCGATCCGCGGCTCCAGCCCATGCTTGATGCTGTTCTCGATCAGCGGCTGCAGCACCATGCTCGGCACTACAACCGGCAGCGTATTCTCCGCGATGTCCTTCACCACCTTCAGCTTCGCCCCAAACCGCACCACCTCGATGTCCAGGTAGTCATCGGTAAACGCCAGCTCCTCCTCCAGCGGCACAAACGCATCGCGATCCCGCAGCAGCGCCCGCAGAATATTCGCCAGCTTCACAATCATCTCGCGCGCCAGCTCCGGCTTGCTCCGCACCAGCGACGCAATCGAGTTCAGCGTATTGAACAAGAAATGCGGATTGATCTGCCGCTGCAACGCATCCAGCCTCGCCTCCAGCAGCAGCCTCGTCTGCTCCTCCAGCTTGCGCTCAATCCGCACCGCGTTCCATATCTTCAGCGGAATCCCCACCACCACCGGCGCGCACGCACAGATCAGCAGCTCCACATACCAATAGTTCGAGTACAGCGCAAAGTACCGGTGCGGATACCAATGGCTCAACACGCTCGCCACGAACTGCGTCACCGTCAGCAGCATCAGCAAAAAAATCTGCCGGTCCAGATGCGGATGCGTCACCGTCCGCATCACCCACCGATACAGGCTCAGGTCGATCAGCGGCGTAAACCCCCAGATGTCCTCCTCATCCGAGAACCGCTTGTACGCCCCAAAGATCATCGCCACCAGCAGGTTCACAGCCAGCGCAAAGAACTCGCCATGCTTCACCGCCGGCAGCGCCAGCAGCACACCGCCGACCATGCCCCACCACGGCCCCAGCAGCAGCCCCACAATCGCCGTCGCCTGAAACGACAGGTCCGCCGCCAGAAAGTTCGGCACCCGCACCCGGATCAGCACGCCCAGCATCAGCGGCAGACAGATCCACACAATCAGCTGCAGCGTCTCCCCGGCGCTGCGCTCCTTCATCAGCAGCAGCCGCTTGAACCGGTTCGCCCGCGCCAGCGAGCTCGCCACCGCCGCCGCCACACCCAGCTCGACGAGCAGCGTAATCAGTATCAGCTTGGAGTCATTCGCAACCACGCCTCTACTCTATCTTGTCCCCTCTATTCCCCACTCCCTATTCCCTACTCCCTGCTTCTCAATGAATCTTCCCCGCCTCCCGCGAATCTATAATGTTGATATGCCGCTTGTAAGCGTTCGCCAGGTCGCCGATGCAGACTTCCCCACCCGCTGGGGACACTTCCGCATCCTCGGCTTTGAAGGCACCTTCAACCCCGTCGACCCCGGCCGCAAGCCCTGCGAGTCCGCCGTCGCGCTCGTCATGGGTGACATCCACGCCCTCGATGCCAGTGGCCAGCCAGTCCCGCCCATCATCCGCATTCACTCCCAGTGCCTCACCGGAGACGTCTTCCACTCCCTCCGCTGCGACTGCCACGACCAGCTCCACCTCGCCCTCGCCCGCATCGCCGCCGAAGGCACCGGCATCCTCCTCTATGAACAGCAGGAGGGCCGCGGCATCGGCCTCATGGCCAAGCTCCGCGCCTACGAGCTCCAGGACCAGGGCCTCGACACCATCGAAGCCAACGAGCAACTAGGCTACCGCGCCGACTACCGCGAGTTCGAGCTCCCGGCGGCCATCCTGAAACATCTAGGCGTGAAATCAGTCCGCCTCATCACCAACAACCCCGAAAAGGTCTCCGCCCTCGAAGCCGACGGCATCAAGGTCGCCGAGCGCATCTCCGCCACCATCCCCACCGAACCCACCTTCGAGCGCTACCTCCAAACCAAGCACGAAAAAATGGGCCACCTCGTCAGCTAGTTCACTGCGACGAGTTGCCATCACCGGACGACCAGTAGCTGGCACGAGCCGACACCTGGAACTCAGGATGCCCGGCGATCCGTAGCTGTAGCGCATGGAAGCCCGGCGTCTTTGAGCTGGGGCGAAAGCTCAGCGAGTACGTATTGGCGAAGTGATTCGCCAGAACCGCGAGCTGCTGTTCAAGCTCAGACTTCGATGAAAACGGAAGCGATTCACCCCCGGAAAGCGCGGCAACGGTCGCCGAAGTGTCCTCGCGCATCGCTTTGATCGCTACCCCAAGAGGCTCGCCCAGATTGAACGCGTGCAGCATCGGTGGAAGATTGGGCGCGTACTGATAGGGCGCGTTCTCGTGGCGCGGCTTGGTGAACTGGTCCTTCAGCCAAGCCTTCTCCGGTGAAAACGTAAGACATTCGATCGTGATGTTGTTCTCGCCGAGACGCCGGACGATCTCTTCGGCCTTGACGCTGCTGTTATCGTCATGCGTCTGGCTGATCAGCAGGATGATGCGGCGGTACGCCGGTGGCTGCTTGCTCAGCAGATCAATCCCATAATCGACGGCATCCAGAATCGCCGCACCGCGGTCGCCTTGCTTCGGATGAACAAACCCATCTTCAATCTCCGACACCCGCGGCGCGAAATCCCAGGCATACTCCGGCTGGCTATCGAAGCTCGTCAAAGCAACTCTGTACGGATGGTTAGCCGTTAGATACGTGAGCATCGTGCCAAGTTTGGCGTAGGAGGGCAACTGTTCAACGGCAGCCCCGCCCGTCTGCAGCAGGACCAGCACCGCGAGGGGTTGATGCTCCACGTCATCGAGCGTGACCCTCTGCGCCACTCCGTTATCGGTCAGCTGAAAGTCCGAAGCCCTCAACGCCGGGAGCGCATCCGCAGAAGGCGTCCGTACCAATGCAGGAACGACCACCAGCGTAGTGGTACTCGTGATGGAGGACGTCGGTGAATGTGAGGCATGCACACTCTGCCCCAAACATTCGCCACACAAGATCGACACAAACAAAAGCGTCAACGCCACTCGCAGGACAGAATGCCTGCTATACGCACTGGGAACATTCCACACTGCCCGTATTCTAGGCCGGGTACCCATCTCTCGCTTCTGAGACGCAGTTTCACGACCACCACAATCCAACTCAAAACACCCGGCTCAAATCCCTCTGCCCATGCACCACACGCACAATCTCAACCTCATCGACTGCACCCTCATCTGTATCGGGGTGCGTCTCGTACACGATCAAATAATTTCCAACCGACAGAATGCGCGCCGATGGTTCAAATTCGGGTCTGCGAACGCCTAGACGCGGATGCTCGACAAGCATGGCCGCCCGCTCTTCGATCTCCGTCAGCCACCGTTCAGCAGCCAAGGGCTTATCTAAAGCGATCACTTCATAGATATCCAGCAAATCCGCACGAGACCTCGGACGCCACCGAAGCCGAGGTTTCACGCAGCCTCTTCCGTCTTCTTCTCAACCCTGCGCCTTGCCTCCGCCCTCAGCTCAACCCAATCCATCGGCTCCGCTCGTCCGCTGGCCTTCCCCTCATCCCATGCCTTCCGCAGCCACTCAATCTCTTTCATCCGCAGCTCACGTCCCCACTGCCATTCCCTTAGCGCCTCACGGACAACCTCGCTCGTCGTCGCATACTCGCCCGTCTCAACGGCATCCTTGAGGGCAGCCACCTGCTCCCCCGTCAACGCAACACTGACCTTCTGAATATCAGGCATCTTCAGCACCTCTGGTAGCAAATCTTACCACCGGACAAACTTTGAATACACTCTGATGACGAGACATCTAAGCTCCAGGAGAACCCATGTCCGACCTCGACCACGTAAAACACGCTCCCGCCGAACTCGGCCTCCACGACCTCCTCGCCAGCCGCTGGTCTCCCCGCGCCTACAGCGACAAGCCCGTCACCACCGAAGACCTCACCAAGATCTTCACCGCAGCCGCCTGGGCAGCCTCCTCCGCCAATGAGCAGCCGTGGCGCTTCCTCGTCGGCCGCAACGGCGACGACACCTTCTCCAAGATCCTCGACTCCATGGTCGAAGCCAACCAGGCCTGGGCGCAACACGCACCCGTGCTCGTCCTCTCCACCGGCAAGTCCACCTTCTCGCCCGGCCCCTTCGGCGGCGCTCCCAACCCCTACGCCTTGCACGACACCGGCGCCGCCTCCGCCAATATGTCCCTCGAAGCCACAGCCCTCGGCCTGCATACCCACGGCATCGGGGGTTTCGACCGCGAAAAAGCCCGCGCCCACTTCAACATCCCCGCCGACTTCGAGATCGGCGCCAGCTGGGCCATCGGCTACCTCGGCGACCCTGCCATCCTCTCAGAACGCGCCCGCGCCATGGAAACCTTCACACGCACCCGCAAACCCCTCAGCGCCTTCGTCTTCTCCACCTGGGACACCCCTGCCGAGCTCTAACTCAACAGGCACACTTGACAGCCGCGCTACACTTAAATCAGCGATACAGCAAAGCCCGGCCCACGCCGGGCTTTGTATCTCAGGCTCCACCGAAACAGGGTTCCACCCCTAACCTCAATCCGCTGCGCATCTTACCCTCAAGACCCGGGGGAGCCAACACCACAACAAGAACACCCAAAACACCTCGCCAGCCGACATACGAGTAGAATCCCGCTAGAGTCCATCGCCGGAACTTTCTCCCGCCAAGTCTCTCGCAGGTGCCCGCCCTTGCCTCAAGACCTCAAGACCCTCGACGCTCCCTTCCCGCCACCGCATCGCGTACACAGACGTCTTCTCCTGGCCCTCGCCGCAGTCGTCCTCGTTATCATCTTCAGCGCCCGCACACTGCTCGCGGAGTGGGTCGATCTCCTCTGGTTCCACTCGCTCGGCTACAGCCAGGTCTTCTGGCGCACCACACTGCTCAGCGCGGCTGTCTGCATAGTCTTCGCGCTGCTCACCTTCGCCATCCTCTTCACGGTCTTCACCCTGCTCCGCCGCTCGCACGCTGGCGATCTTCCCCGCTCCCACAAAATCTACATTCAGGGCAGTCCGCTCAACCTCTCCATCGACCCGATCCTTCGCGGCGTCACATGGGTCATCGCCATCATCGCCGGGTTTCTCAGCGGCACTTCGATGCTCGCCTCCTGGCCCACCTTCGCGCTCTATCTCTACGCTCCTCGCGCCTCCACGGTCACGGACCCGGTCTTCAGCCGCCCCCTCAGCTTCTTTCTCTTTACGCTCCCGATGCTGAACCTGCTGCTCAACTGGCTGCTCACCCTGGCCTTCGTCATCGGCTTCGCAGCCATCTTCATGGCGTTGCTGGCCAGCAGCACACGCGCCGTGCAGGCCCGCACCGAAGGCGCAGACATCCACCGCTACGCCCCTTCACTCTGGCGAGGCCTCTCCTGGGCGCTGGCCTTCTTCCTCCTCGTCCTCTCTGCAAACGTCTACGTCAGCCGCTTTCAAACGCTCCTCAACACGCATACCCTCTTCGACGGCGTCACCTACACCGACGCGCACATACTCATCCCCGGTCTCCTCTTCGTCGCACTCGCTCTCCTCGTTGGAGCCGGCCTGGCCGCTTACAACGCCATGCGTTCGGGCCACGGTAAGGCGATCTTCACCTCTGCCGTTCCGGCCGTCGTCGCCTATGTGGCGCTTTCGCTCGTCGGCTGGTACGTCGACAGCTTCGTCGTCCGCCCCAATCAGCTTGATCGCGAAACACCCTACATCGCGCACAACATCCAGAGCACCCGCGCGGCCTTCGGCCTCGACCGCTTCGACCGCAAGGAGTTCCCTGCCGAAACCACCGTCGCCGCCGCCGACCCCGCCAACAATCAGCCCACCCTCCAGAACATCCGCCTCTGGGACTGGCACGCCCTCCAGGACACCCTCCGCCAGGTCCAGGAGATCCGCACCTACTACGACTTCCCCGACATCGACATCGACCGGTACAACCTCGACGGCACCACCCGCGAGGTCATGCTCGCCGGCCGCGAGCTCAACGTCAATAAACTCCCTGACAGCAGCCGCAACTGGATCAACGAGAAGCTCATCTACACCCACGGCTACGGCGTCACCATGAACCCCGTCAACGGCTTCACAGCCGAAGGCCTGCCCAACCTCCTGCTCAGCAACATGCCCGTCCAGAGCACCGTCCCCGGCCTCTCCGTCTCCCGCCCCGAGCTCTACTTCGGCGAGCTCACCAACACCGACGTCTACGTCAAGACCCACCAGCAGGAGTTCGACTACCCACAGGGCCAGTCCAACAACCTCACCTCCTATCAGGGCACCGGCGGCATCCCTATCGGCGGCGAGCTACGCCGCATCCTCCTCGCCACCGATCGCGGCGACCTCGGCAAAGTACCTTTCTCTGACGACATCACCCCTGACAGCCGCCTGCTCATGCGCCGCAACATCCGCCAGCGCGTCGCAGTGCTCGCGCCCTTCCTCACCTTCGACTCCGACCCCTACCTCGTCGTCGGCGAGGACGGCCGCCTCTCCTGGATACTCGACGCCTACACCGCCTCCGACTCCTACCCCGACGCCACACACTACACCCTGCCCGACGGCACCTCCGTCAACTACATCCGCAACAGCGTCAAGGCCGTCGTCGACGCCTACAACGGCACCACCACCTTCTACGTCTTCGACCCGTCAGACCCGCTCATCGCCGCCTGGCGTCATATCTTTCCAGCTCTCTTCCGCGATGCCGTATCCATGCCCCCGGACCTCCGTCATCACATCCGCTACCCTGAAACCCTCTTCAGCCTTCAGGCACAGGTCTATGCGCTTTACCATATGACTGTTCCCGAGGTCTTTTTCAACCGCGAAGACCTCTGGACCGTCGCCACCGAGACCACCAACCAGCCCACCTCTGACGACTCCGGCCAATCTGGTGCCCAGCCCATGCAGCCCAACTTCGTCCTCATGAAGCTGCCCGGCGAGACGAACGCCGAGTTCGTCGAGATACTCCCATTCACCCCGGCCAACCGCAACAACCTCATTGGCTGGATCGCCGCCCGCTGCGACGATCCTCACTACGGTTCCGCCATCGTCTACGACTTCCCCAAGACCCGCCTCATCGACGGCCCGCAACAGATCGAAGCCCGCATCGACCAGAACGCCCAGCTCTCTGGCCAGCTCACCCTCTGGAACCAGCAGGGCTCCCACGTCCTGCGCGGCAGCCTCCTCGTCATCCCCTCCGGCAAGGCACTTCTCTACGCCGAGCCCATCTACCTCCAGGCCCAGCAAAGCCCCATGCCCGAGCTCCGCCTCGTTGTGCTCGCTCTGCAGGACCGCCTCGCCTACGGCCCCAACTTCCAGAGTGCCCTCGCCTCTCTCTTCAACGACCAGCCCTCGTCGCTCAACGCCACCACTTCCACAGACACCGACACCTCTACGCCCTCTGCCACTCCATCCCCTGCACCCACAGCCGCCGCCAACAACAGTGCCCTCATCTCGCAAGCCGCGCAGGACTTCGACGACTACCAGCACCTTACTGCCGCCGGCAAGCTGACTCAGGCTGGCCAAAAGCTCGACGACCTCAAACGCGTCCTCAACCAGCTCAACCAGCACTCCAACACGCAGGCTCACTAGCCCGCCCCCTTCACTGCCGTTTCACACGCGGCTCCGATACTGCTTTAATGACCTCTATGCTTCCCTCTGCGCGCCGGTCCGCTGCCCTTCTCTTCTCCTTCGCCGCTCTCACTGTCGCCTCCCGCGCCCAGCAATCCGCTCCAGAGGCGCACCCGCACCACAACGTCATCCTCTTTGTCGCCGACGGTCTCCGCCGCAACTCGGTCACACCCGAGGACATGCCCACGCTCTACCGCCTCCGCACCGAAGGCGTCGACCTCCGCAACAGCCACTCCGTCTACCCATCCGTCACCACCGCCAACGCCTCCGCCATCGCCACCGGCCACGGCCTCGGCGACACCGGCGACTACGGCAACGTCATCTACCCCGGCTTCTACCTCACCGACCCCTTCGCCCCCGCGCCTTCTGACGGCATCGCACCCTTCCTTGAGAACGACTCCGTCCTCGCCACCATGAACGCCGCCTACAACGGCAACTACCTCGGCGAAACCACACTCCTCGAGGCCGCGCACAAAGCCGGCTTCAGCGTCGCCGCCGTCGGCAAGCTCGGCCCCACCGCCATCCAGCTTCTGCCCTCCGTCCACCGTAACGAACTCGGTCAGATGGACATCCCCGAAACCCTCATCCTCGACGAGTCCACCGGCCACGCCAACAGCGTCCCGCTGCCTCTCGACTTCGCCGACCAGCTCCTCCACTCCGGCCTGCCCACTGAAGCCCCGCTGCGCACCAACGGCTTCCCCGCGGACTCGCAGTGGTCCAACGGCTTCTCCGGCAACGGCGCCCAGGCCGGCACACTCGCCGCCAACACCGTGCAGGAGCAATGGCTCGCCGACGTCACCACCAAACTCATCCTTCCCGACTTCGCCAAGGCCGGCAAGCCCTTCGTCCTCCTCTTCTGGTCCCGCGACCCCGACGGCACGCAGCACAACCAAGGCGACAGCTTCCAGAACCTCTCGCCCGGCATCAACGGCCCCACCGTAACGCTCGCCCTCCGCAACGCCGACCACTGCCTCGCCGAGCTGCTCGACTGGCTCGACAAGCACCCCGCCATCAAGGCCAACACCGACGTCCTCGTCACCTCCGACCACGGCTTCGCCACCATCAGCCGCCGCGAGCTCGACTCCACCGGCGACCTCATCACCACTCCCGCCGCCGCACTCACCTACAAGCCCGTCGGCCACGACAAGCCCGAGCCCGCCTCCACGCTGCCCACCGGCTTCCTCGGCATCGACCTCGCCCTCTTCACCCACCAGCACCTCTTCGACCCATCACAGCGCGCCACCTCCGGCGACTCCGTCTACGCCGAAGTCCCCCTCAGCGGCGAAACCTCCAGCTACCCCGCCAACGGCAGCGCCCTCCTCGGCGACTCCATCCACAAGCTCGACGGCTCCGACGCCCGCGTCCTCATCGAGTCCAACGGCGGCTCCGACTTCCTCTACGTCCCCAGCAAAGACCCCGCCATCGTCAACGAAACCATCGCCGCCCTCAGCGATCTCGACTACATCGCAGGCATATTCGTCGACGACAGCTTCTGCCCCACCGCGACCTCCTGCCCCGGCGCGCTGCCACTCAGCAGCGTCGGCATCGTCGGCGCCAGCCACATGCCCCGGCCCACCATCGTCGTCAGCTTCAAACACTTCTTCCTCAAGCCCGGCGACATGCAATCCGGCATCCAGATCACCGACACCAACCTGCAGGAGGGCCAGGGCAACCACGGCGCTCTTGCCCGCGACCAGACCTGGAACAACATGGCCGCCATCGGCCCTGACTTCAAGCACGGCTATGTCGATCCCGAACCCGTCGGCAACATCGACATCACACCCACCGTCGCCGCCATCCTCGGCATCGACCTCCCCGCCCACGGCACGCTCAAAGGCCGCGTGATGACAGAAGCCCTCAGCGAATCCAAATCCGAGCCTAAGTCCGCGGCCCCCGGCAAGACCCTCGTCTCCGCCCCCGCCGCCAACGGCCGCCGCACCATCCTCGACTACCAGGAGCACAACGGCGTCCACTACTACGACCGCGCCTGCATGATCAAAGCCGAAGGCAACACTCCTAACTGCCCGGAATAGCAACTCGCGCAGCCCCTGTGTTTGCCATTCCCACAGGGAATCTGCTTTTGCTCTTTGCCGGCCCTGGCGACAATCAGGTACCCCGAGGCTTCAGCCTCGGGTCTCATAGCCCTAAAAACGAAGAGGGGGCTTTAGCCCCGGACAACCTTCACCGTCGTCACCATCTGTCCACTGTGCCGCTGAGTATGCTCGGCACAGTGGATCAGCAACCCCGCCACCGTCGTCGGCAACATCTTTCTCCCCACGCCGCGAGGCTCGGCAAAGCTCTCCGGCGCAATCGCCCTCACCCGTTCTATCGCGCGCTGCAACCCTTCGCGAAACTCATGCAGTACAGCCGCCGCACCCCCAGCCTCATCCATCTCCAACTGCAGCGCTCGTAGCTGATCCTCGCTCAACTGCCGTCCCTCGGCATACGTCAGCAGCCGGTCCAGCGACCGCGCCATATGCCGCAGCTGAAACCCCACCGACGGCAGCCCATGCGGCCGCGCAGCATCTCCACATCGCTCAGTGGCGCCGCCCAGCGCTCGACATCCTCACCAGCCAGCTCCAGAGCATGAAGCACCGCGCGCCGTACCGGCTCCACATCCGTCAAAGTCCCACGCAGCCACGGCTCCGCCATCACCGCACCCCCAGCCTGCAATGGTCCATGCAAGCCCACACCGACAGCGCCACCGAGATCCTGTCCTTCCTCTGCTTCATACTCGGGTCCGCCATCATCTGCCGCTCGCGCACATCTCGCAGCACAAACACCTCCGGCAACATCGGATCGGGCGCACACGTCTGCATACCCACCAGTGTAGTTCCTCGCTCCATACTCAAAGCCCCTTGCGAGCTCTGAACTCCCGCACCACCTCCGCCACATCGCGATGCTGGCTCTCCACCGCCAGGTTCATTGCACGCATATCGTCCGCACTCACCTTGCCTGCCAGCCGCTGCATCGCCACACCAATCTGCGGCCACCGCTTCAACGAGTCCTCACGCACCAGCGGCACCGCCTCATACGGCGGAAAGTAGTGCCTGTCATCCTGCAGCGCCACAAAGTCCAACGCCTTGATCGCCCCATCCGTCGAGTTCCCCGCAACGATGTCCACCTGCCTCGCCGCCAGCGCCCGATACAGCAACCCCAGCTCCATCGTTCGCGGCTCACCTGCAAAGTGCAGCCCATACGCCGCGCTCAATCCCCGCAACCCATCCGGCCTCTCCGCAAACTCATACCCCACGCCCAATCTCCACTTCGACGACAACGGCACCACATCATCAATCGTCTTCAGCCCATAACGTCGAGCATCGTCCCCGCGCACCACCATCGCAAACGTGTCCTCAAAACCCAACCCTGGCCCCACGCGCACCTGGTACCGCTGTTCATACAACCGCGACACCGTCGCATCCACTCGCGCTGCATCCCGATCCAGCGGCTGCTTCAGGATCGCCGTCAGCGCCGTCCCCGTGTACTCCACATACCCATCAATCCTCCCCGACACCAGCGCCTGCTGGCACAGATAACTCCCCGCCAGCCAGAACCGCCGCTCCACCGGCCCACCACCCGAAGCCTCAATCTCCTGCGCCAGCAACTCCCCCAGCACCACCTGCTCCGTAAAATCCTTCGCCCCAATCACCACATGCGAAGACCGCGGCGGCGCACACGCAATCAATGCCGTCAACACACACAATCCCGCCACGCGAAGTACTCGAAACCCGAAACCCGAAACTCGAAACCGATAACCGAAATCCTTCGCAGGATGCCTCACCGCCGCACCACCATCCGCTTTTCCGCGAACCCCAGCACCCCATCCGCACAAAGCGCCAGCAGCGCCGCCGGCACCGCACCCGCGAGCACCAGCCCATTATCCACGCTCGCCACGCCGCGAAAGATCAGCTCACCCAGCCCACCCGCACCAATCGCCGCAGCAATCGTTGCCACACCCACACACGTCACCGTCGCCGTCCGCAGCCCCGCCAGGATCACGCTCGCCGCCATCGGCAGCTCCACCTTCGTCAGCCGCTGCCACCCCGTCATCCCCAGCGCATTGGCAACGTCAATCACCGCCGCATCCACACTCCTGATCCCCGCATACGTGTTCCGCAGGATCGGCAACAGCGCATACCCTGTCAGCGCAACAATCGCCAGCCGAGCAGCCCTGTCGCCCAGAAACGGCACCGGCAGCAGCAAACCAAACAGCGCCAGGCTCGGAATCGTCTGCAACACATTCGCCACACCCAGCACCGGACGCGCCCACCGCTCATGCCGCGTCAACCACACACCCAGCGGCAGCGCAATCAGCACTGCAAACAGCATCGCACTCGCTGTCAGCCAAACATGCTCAAATGTCAACCGGGCAATCTGCGCCCCATACCGCTGTAAAAATCCGCTCACCGCGCCACCTCGCCGGGAGCCCCATTCATGACAGCATCATCGTCATGAGTGGGGTCGCGATGCGTCGCCGCCACATAAGCCCGCACCGCCTCATTCCCCGACGTCCGCACCTCGCCCGACGCCATCTCCGCCACTACCCGCCCACCTTCCAGCAGCGCGACGCGACCGGCCAGATACAGCGCCTCCTCCAGATCATGTGTCACGATCAGCGTCGTCGTCCCCACCCGCCGCAGCAACCCACGTAGCATCGTCTGCATCTCCGCACGAGTCAGCGGGTCGAGAGCCCCAAACGGCTCATCCATCAGCAGCACCTCCGGCTCACCCGCCAGCGCCCGGGCCAGCCCCACCCGCTGCCGCTGCCCGCCGCTCAACTGCCACGGATACCGCCGCATCACATCACTCGGCAGCCCCACCAGTTCCAGCATCTCCGCAGCCTTCTTCGCAATCTCCGTCTTCGACGCGCCACGAAGCTCCAGCGCCATTCCCACATTCCGCTCCACCGTCATCTGCGGAAACAACCCCGTCTCCTGGATCACATACCCAATCCCCCGCCGCAGCGCGATCACATCCACCGCACTGACATCCCACCCGCCCACCAGCACGCGTCCGCTCGTCGGCTGCACCAGCGCATTCACAGTACGCAGCAGAGTCGTCTTGCCACTCCCACTGCGCCCCAGCAGCGCCGTCGTCGTCCCCGCTTCCACCCTCAGCGAAACATCGCTTAAAAGCCGACGGCCACCCTCGCTCTTCAGCGAACGAGTCTCGAAGCTCACCTGCGCGAACTCGATACTCTGGGCGGCCATCCACACTCCAGAACGATTTGGGTGCCCCATCTTCGCGACAGCTTCACCGTCGCTAAGGTGGGGATGCGATACCGTCTATCCTTCCACAGCCTCGGCCGGCACTTCGCCACCCTCAGCCGCCGCTGTCGCGCCCTTCACGCGCACCACCGTAATCTTGTCGAAGCCCTCTTTGAACGTCGGTGGACGCAGCCTCTCGGCCATCTTGTGCATTACGTCGTCGGTCACCTGGCGATCGCGCTTCGAATTCCGCTCCAGGCACACGACCAGCGGCACATCGAAGAACACCGCCTGCACCTCATAGCCAAAGCTCTTCGCCATCTTGATCCACTGCCGCCGCTCGTGCGGGCTCAGGTTCGTGGCATCCACATAGTTCCACGGCATCTTCGCGATCAGCCGCGCGCGCAGCAAACTGCGCAGCGTGCTGAACACCAGCCCCTGGTAGCGCTGTTCGGTAATGTCGTCGAACAGAATGTTCCGCAGCATATCGCTCGAAAGCGGCTGCACGCCACGGCGCTTGTACCACGTCGTCTTGCCCGAACCCGGCAAACCGATCGTCAGCACCACATAGCCACGTGGCGACCGCGCCGGCACGGCCAACGGCTCTGCCGGCGGCGTCGCCAGCGACTCAGGCTGCGTCTCGTGAACAATCTGCGGAGCAGCTTCTTCGACCACCGGTGTCGCCACTACAGGCTCTTCCGCCGGGCTTTCCATCGTCACCGCTGGCGGAGGCTCCGGATAACTGGGCCTCAACGGCGCCGGCTGGTTCGCAGGAATCTCCTGCCCAATCTTGCCCGTGGACTCCGAATCATTCGGTCCACGCTTTGAACGTCTTCTCATGAGTGTGCCGCGCAACCAATCGCGCATATAAGGGTGTTGTAACACACCCCTCCCTGTGCTGCAAAAGCTGTGCATACAGCCCGCTACCTCCTGCCCTCCTCACCCCTCCGTTTGGTATCCTTAATTGGATTAAGGAGAATCCTTAGAACATGGCAGTTAAGGTAGGCATCAACGGCTTCGGCCGCATCGGACGCAACGTCTTTCGCTCCGCCCTGGGCAACCCCGACATCGAATTTGTCGCCGTCAACGACCTCACCACCCCCGCCACCCTCGCTCACCTCCTCAAGTACGACTCCATCCTCGGCAACCTGAAGAACGAGATCTCCCACACCGACGACTCCATCACCGTCGATGGCAAGACCATCAAGGTCTTCGCCCAACGCGACCCCGCCGCCCTCGACTGGGCCTCCGTCGGCGCCGAGATCGTCGTCGAGTCCACCGGCTTCTTCACCGACGCCACCAAGGCCAAGGCTCACCTCGGCAGCACCGTCAAAAAGGTCATCATCTCCGCCCCGGCCTCCAACGAGGACATCACCCTCGTCCTCGGCGTCAACGACTCCAAATACGACGCGGCGAAGCACAACGTCATCTCCAACGCCTCCTGCACCACCAACTGCCTCGCTCCGGTCGTCAAGGTCCTCAACGACACCTTCGGCATCGAGTCCGGCATCATGACCACCATCCACAGCTACACCAACGACCAGGTCATCCTCGACACGCCGCACAAGGACCTCCGCCGCGCCCGCGCCGCTGCCCTCAGCATGATCCCCTCCAGCACCGGCGCTGCCAAAGCCCTGCGCCTCGTCATCCCCGAGATGGACGGCAAGCTCGACGGCTTCTCCATGCGTGTCCCCACCCCCAACGTCTCCGTCATCGACCTCACCTTCGTCAGCACCAAACCCATCGACGTCAAATCCGTCAACGCAGCCCTCAAGGCCGCCAGCGAAGGCGAGCTCAAGGGCATCCTCGGCTACACCGACGAAGAGCTCGTCTCCACCGACTTCCGCGGCAACTCCCTCTCCTCCATCGTCGACAGCAAGCTCACCAAGGTCATCCAGAACACCGGCAAGATCATCAGCTGGTACGACAACGAGTGGGGCTACTCCAGCCGCGTCCGCGACCTCATCCTCTTCCTCGTGAAGAAGGGCCTTTAACTCAGTCGATTCCACATCACGAAGGGCAGCCATATGGCTGCCCTTGTCTTTGCTGACCATAAAACCCTGATAAAATATAGGCATGGCTATGCAAATGGTCGCGCAGAAATTCGAATCCTTCCAGGACATCAAGGACGAAGAATACCGCTACTGGGCCAGCGTCTCTCCGGCCGAGCGCATCGCTGCCGGCCATCAGATGAGCGTCGAGGGGTATCGCGCGTATGGCTATTCCACCGATGGACAAGAACTTAAAACAGTTGCTGTCCGCCTTCAACGCGAACCACGTTAAATACGTCATCATTGGTGGCTATGCAGTATTCGTCCATGCCCAGCCTCGCATGACCAAAGACCTCGACGTGTTCATCCAATCCAGCCCAGACAACCCCTCGCCACCTACAAAGGGCTCGCCGAATTTGGCGCTCCGTTACAAAACTTCACCGTCGCGGACTTCGCTGATGGAAAGACCGTCGGGCGCTTCGGCGTGCCTCCCATTTGTTTTGAGGTCATCCAACGCATTGATGGCGTCGACTTCGACACCGTCTACGCAAACAGCATTCCAGTGATGATCGACGGTGAACTCCCGGCCCGCTACATCTCTGCCGATGACCTTATCGCTAATAAGCTCGCCTCTGGCCGCCCCCAAGACCTCGCAGATGTGGACGCTATTCGTAACCGTCAACGGGCAACGGCGCCTCAAGATAAGAACCCAACAAGCAAAGGCCGATCAGCAAACTCCTGATCGGCCCTCACTTCTACAGTGGATAAAGCGTTAGAACGTAAACCGCCCGCCGAACTGGAAGATCCGCATCGGCGCCGCCCCTGAGATCTGGCCAAAGTTCGCCGCGGAGAGCGTACCTGTCGGGTTGTTCAGGCTCACCATGTTGAACGCGTTCGTAGCCTCGGCGCGGAACTCGAACCCTGTGCCACGCGGCAGCACAAAGTCCCTCTCTACCGCCATGTCGATATCGCGGTATCCCGGCCCAACCAGGTAGTCGCGCGGCACATTGCCGTCAGCTCCGCCCGGTCCAATGCCACCGGCAACACCCGGCCCGTTCGCCACAAACGCCGGCGCGCCATTCACCATCGTGTTGAACCAACCGCTGTTGGCCTCCACAAACCGGCTCCGGTGGCCGCCGAGCTGGATCTGACTCTTCGTCACACCCGGCGCAAGGTTCGGACGGTCATTGTTATAGCCGTCCAGGTTCTTGTCCGAGCCCGTCGTGACGTTGAATGGCGTACCACTGTTGAAGAACGCGATCGTCGACACCTTCCAGCCGTTGGCGACGTTCCGCACCAAAAGGCTATCGCCGTGGTAGTAGTCAATCTTGTACACCGCCGAAATCGACGATGCATTCCGCCTATCGTTGTCCGAAGGGCCGCGCTCTTCCTGCAGATCGCTATAATTCTGTGCCGTCGAGATGCCGATTGCACTTGAGTTCGCGCTCCACAGCGAATGACTCCAGACATAGAAGCCATTCAACAGCAGGTGGCTGGTGAGCGCCTTGTGTGCCGAAACCTGCAGCGAGTTGTAGTTCGCCGTCTGTCCCGACGTAATCAGGATCACCTGTCCCAGCGCGCCGTTATCGTTGTACGGCCGCCGTGCCGTGATGCTGGTCTGTGTCGCTGTCGCGCCCGCCGCATATACCGGGTTATTGCCGTCGATCCCGTCCGGCACATGCCGCACGAAGTTGCCCACATAGGCCACCTGCAGGCTGATGCCCGCTGGCATCTGCTGCTCCACGGCTGCGTTCAGCTGGTATGAAACCGGCCACTTGTACTTCGGATCGATCGACTCCACCGCAGCCGCCGGCAGGAAGCGCGGCGACGTCGCGTTGTAGTTGTACGGGAACGGATCGCCATTCGGGAACGACGCTGGATCGCCGTAGATGTTGGTGAACGATGCGATTGACTGGAACGTCTGCCGGATCGCAAACGGCTGCGCATTGCCCGGCTGGTTCCACTCATTGCCCGAAACGCTGCCGAAGAACATGCCGGCACCGGCGCGGATCGCCGTCTTGCCATTGCCGAACGGATCGAACACCAAGCCCACACGCGGCGACACATGATCATACGACGTCTGTCCTACGCCCCGTGAAATCCCCGTGTCCCCCGGGAACAACACTCCTAGCGGCGCAGACGGTACCACCGTCGACTGCTGTCCCGGAACGAATGCCGTCGTATGGTTCCGCGACTCTACCGGCGCTTCCTCAATGTCATAGCGCAGTCCCAGGTTCGCCGTCAGCCGCGGTGTAATCTTCCATGCGTCCTGCACAAACCCCGCACCGAAGAAGTAGCTCGTCAGCGTCGCATAAGGGGTGTCCTGCTCCATCGAAGCGACCAGGCCCGCCACAAAATCCGCCTGTGGAACATTGCCTGTCGACGTCGGACCCGAGGTCTGGAAGTTGAAAATGCCGAAGTTGTACAGGTTGCCCTGCACAGCGTCCTTCTCCAGCGAGAACTCACCGCCGATATTCAGGTTGTGGTTGCCCAACGTCATGCTGAACACATCGCGGATACCGTAAAAGTTCGTGTTGCTCACCGGACCGGCGAGTGAGCCGCCAGCGTTGAACCCGGACGAGATGGAAAGCTGCGGATAGGCCTTCGGGCCTTGGATCGTAAAGTCCGATCCAAACGAACTGAGGTCGGCCGCCGGCAGGTTCACGCGCCCACCGGCCACGCGCGTAATCGTGGCCCACACCTGGTTCGCCTTCGACGCACTGATCGTATGCACATCGCTCACATTCAGGTCCTGCTGCCGCGCGTTCGACTGGTTCACCATGTACGGAATATTGCCGCCGCCATAGGCACCGCTCACCGACTTGATCGTGAAGTAGCTCGCAAACAGATGGTCCTTCTCGCCAATCTGCTGGTCATACTTGCCCAGGTACTCGTCCTCGGTCGTCGGCGATGTATAAGACCCCGTATAACCCTCCAGATACGTCTTGCCGCCCGTGGTAATGTTCGTATTCGGCAGTGGAACCAGCTTTGCTATCAGGTTCGCCGCCGTAGGATCGAGAGACGCCAGCGGGATGCAGCCTGCTGTCATCGTCTGGCAGTTCGACGACGTATTCACGCCGGTCCAGGGCGTCTTCGTGCCCGGCTGGTTGGGTAGCACCGGCGACTGAGTAAAGTCACCCAGCCTTTCCAGCGCGGTCGGCACAATGGCACCGGTCAACTGCTGGCCGGCGGTCTGGCGCAGACCGCCGTAGCTGAAGAAGAAAAACGCCTTGTCCTTCTTGATGGGTCCACCCACCGTCACACCGAACTGGTTGCGGTGCAGTGGCTGGTTCTGCTTTGTCATTGGGTTCTGCGCGCCGGTCGGCACCCACGAGTACGCATTCAAGGCCGTGTTGCGGATAAACTCAAACGCCGAACCGTGGAAGTGGTTGGTGCCCGACTTCGTAACCGCCGTTACCACGGCACCGGACATACGCCCATACTGTGCTGCAAAGTTGCTCGTCTCCACGCGGAACTCTTCCAGCGCATCCGGGTTCGGCAGCGCATTGCCATAGTTGCGCAGGCCCGTCATGTTGAACCCGCCATCCAGGTAGAAGCTCACCATCGGCACGCCGCCATCCACGCCGCCGTTCACAATCACCTGCGTCGAAGGCACACCCAGCACGAAGTTCGGCGACCCGCTCGAGTTCGTCTGCGAGCTCGCGCTGTTCGACTGAATGCCCGGCGTCAGCGACAACTCCGTATACGCATTCCGGTTCACCAGCGGCAGGTTGTTGATCTCAGCCGGCGAGATCGTCCGTCCCAGCGTCTCACTGGTCGTGTTCACCAGCGGCGGAGCCGTCGTCACCGTCACCGTCTGATCCACCGTGCCGATCGCCAGGGCAACAGGCAGCGCCTGCGTCTGGTCCACCGTGATCTCGAGGTTCTGCTGCACAAATGTCTTAAAGCCGGGCGCCGTCACCTGGACCGTGTAGCTGCCCACCGGCAGATACTGCAGGTTGTACGCGCCTCCCGCATCCGACACCACACTGCGCGTGTATCCTGTCGCGGAGTTCGTGGCCTTCACCATTGCATTGGGCACAAAAGCCCCTTGCTGGTCGGTCACGGTACCTGCAATCGCGCCTGTAATCTGCTGCGCCTGCGAGCTCTGCCCGCACATCATGGACAGCGCGACCAGCACGGCGGCAAACAGCCACCCGCGTGCCGTCAGCCAGCCGCCCGTGCGCTTCTCGCCGCGGAATCCCTGGAAGAAAATATTGTCATTGTTCGAGGTTAGAATCATTTGTTGCCTACAGCCTCCGTTAGAGCGAATGTTGCATTTGTTTGAGCTTCGTTTTTTTCTTAACTTTGCGAGCGTCAGAAAAAATACGCGCCAGCAACCTGACCAGTCAAGGGAGATCTTGCACAGGTATGCCTGTCGTCACCGCATCCGCGGTTTCATTTCGTCGCAATCCGGTGCATACAGCGCCGAATTTGCAGGACAATCGTTCGTCTTTACGTCAAGAACTCATACACAACAAAGGCCATCTGGAGCCCATCCTTCAGAAGCACCCACCTCAAGCCGGGCATAGCAAACGTCAAGCTGCCTGACAGGTTTCGCATCCGCGCTGCAATGTTGCGGCTATGTATTTAATCGTAACCACCACCGTGATCGCACTCAGCCCACCTGCAGATAGCGAAACGGCCGTATCCCGGCGCTCTTCCAGAAGTACATCAGGATAATCACGCTCGCTGCCGCCGCATACGCGCACCACACCGACGTACCCGCATAGCGTTTCACCGCCATCACCACCAGCAATATCCCCAGGTTCGCCGCCCCGAACGCCACCATCACCGGCACCTTCGACAGGAACAGCGAGCCACATGTCGCAATCACATACAGCACCGCCACCCATGTGTGATTGGTCGCATAGTTCACATACACAATGCTGTGCTGCTCCACCGAAACCTGCAGTGGATACGCCGCCAACCCCCACAGCATATACAGCGTCAACAACCCGCCCAGCACTACCAGCGGCATCATCGCCCTGCGCCGCGCGCGAGTCTCTTCAAACAGCATCACGCTCAACGGCATCAGAAACGGCAGCAGGCCTTGCGCATACAGCACAAACGCCGCGCCCATATCGTGCACCACCTGTTGCGACAGGTAACCATCCAGCCCCAGCCACACGAACCCCTCAATAAACTGGTGCAGCGCAAACAGCGTTGGCAGCGAAGCAAACAGAAGCTCCCGCCTGTGCTTCACCTGGGTCAGCGTTACCACGCCCACCGCGCCAAGCACACCGCTGCCCACAAAGTTCGCCGTCGCCGAAAAACACATCTTGCTTCCTCCACATGGGTTCAGCCGATGATACCCCGCCATGCTGCCGTGCCCGTTATCATGGAGCCATACATCATGTCCACACGCACAAACATCCCCGGCACCTCACCCTACGAGCCCATCATCGGATTCTCGCGCGCCGTCCGCATCGGCAACGTCGTGCACGTCTCAGGCACCGGCCCCGTCGGTGCCGACGACCTCTCCCCCGCCGAGCAGACCCGCACCGTCCTCGCTCTCATCGAAAAGGCCCTCGCCCAGGCCGGCGCAACATTCGAGCACGTCGTCCGCACCCGCATCTTCCTCGCCCGCGCCGAGGACTGGGAAGAGGTCGGCCGCGCCCACGGCGAAGTCTTCGGTATCATCCGCCCCGCCGCCACCATGGTCGTCGCTGCGCTGCTCAACCCCAAATGGCGCGTAGAGATCGAAGCCGAAGCCGTCGTCCCCTAACCCGCGGCCTCTTTCTCCATCGACAATTCATCGCGCGTTCGCTCTCTCCAGCGCCAAGCCATCGTACATTTCCCGGAAGAGCTTCAACGACGCTCTGGCGCTCCCCGCTGCGGGAGCTTACTCTATGGACGCGCGCCTCTTCGAGCAGCGCCATATCGTCTCGCCGAACCCTGCTGTCTTCCCTCTCTCCAGGTCCTCACCCAGCCCCTTACGCCTGCACCCTTCACAACTCTCAACCGGTTTCAAGGAGACTCCCATGAGCACGATTACTGTCAAGGATGGAACAACGATCTACTACAAGGACTGGGGAACCGGCCAGCCCATCGTCTTCTCCCACGGCTGGCCCCTCAACGCCGACGCCTGGGACGCGCAGATGCTCTTCCTCGGCCAGCAAGGCTACCGCGTCATCGCTCACGACCGCCGCGGCCATGGCCGCTCCTCCCAGACCTGGGAAGGCAACGAGATGGACACCTACGCCGACGACCTCGCCGCTCTCTTCGAGGCCCTCGACCTCAGCAACGCCGTCATGGTCGGCCACTCCACCGGCGGCGGCGAAGTCGCGCACTACATCGGCCGCCACGGCTCCAAGCGCGTCGCCAAGGCTGTGCTCATCAGCGCCGTGCCTCCCATCATGGTCAAGTCCGCCTCCAACCCGCTCGGCCTGGACATCTCCGTTTTCGATGGCATCCGCGCCGGTGTCACCGGCGACCGCTCGCAGTTCTTCAAAGACCTCTCCATCCCCTTCTTCGGCTACAACCGCCCCGGCGCCGTCATCTCTGAAGGCGTCCGCGAAAACTTCTGGTACCAGGGCATGCAGGGCGGCATCAAGGGTGAGTACGACTGCATCAAGGCCTTCTCCGAAACCGACTTCAACGAAGACCTCAAGAAGATCGACGTCCCCACCCTTGTCATGCACGGCGACGACGACCAGATCGTCCCCTTCGCCGACGCCGGCGCGCTCACCGCAAAGATCGTCAAAAACGCCACCCTCAAGGTCTACCCCGGCTTCCCTCATGGCATGCCCATCATCCACGCGGACGTCATCAACAAAGACCTCCTCGCCTTCATCCAGAGCTGACCCATCGCAGTGGTCCTGTCATAAAATTCAACTTCGTCTATGGATTGCGCCCGGTAACCGCGCGTGTAAAAATCCCTGGATCGCTTCGCATCATCCAACCACTGAAGCCTTCAACAGGCATCTAAAATCCAATCCGCAACGTAAACCTTAACCATCAAGACTGTGAGGGAACAGATGTCAACCAAAGCGGAACTCATCGAACGTCAAAAGGCACCCTTGACCACCCCATCGGACATTGATCCGGCGTCCGTCAAAGAGATCACCGGAGCGCTCAACGCTCTGCTCGCCGATACCTTCAGCCTCTATCTCAAGACCAAGAACTTCCACTGGCACATGAGCGGCCCCCACTTCCGCGACTACCACCTGCTCCTCGACGACCACGGCGACCAGCTCTTCGCCATGACCGACGAGGTCGCCGAGCGGGCACGCAAGCTCGGTGGCACCACCATCCGCTCCATCGGCCACATCGCCCGCCTGCAGCGCATCCCCGACAACGACGCCGACTACGTCACCCCCCTCGACATGCTCAGCGAGCTGCATGAAGACGAGAAGGCCTTCACCCTCAGCATGCGCGCCGCCCACGCCCTCTGCGACGACGCCGGAGACGTGGCCACCGCCAGCCTGCTTGAAAACTGGATCGACCAGTCGCAGCGTCGCAGCTGGTTCCTCTTCGAAACCACCCGCGCCTAACCTCGAACCGTGTGCCCCACCCATCCCGGCAGCCGTATCGCCGGGGATGGATGGGTAACAACCACCGCCCCCTGTTTGCCGTTGCCTGTTTTCCTCCGCGCCCTCTGCGCGCTTCTACACTGCGCCCTCTGCGTGAACGCTTTTGCCGCAGCAAGCGCCGCAGGCGCGAGCGTATCTCCTGCCCTGCGAGTCGTCTATAAACAAAGCCCCCTTGACACCGCCTATACAATAGAAACAGACGTAGACTGCGTGAGACCCCATCGGCCTCAGGCTCTGCTCCGGCCCAGGCCGCTCCTAACCCCAATCTGCTGCGGAACATAACAGCATTTAACAATTGAATCCCTTTACTTTTGGCCACTGTCCGTTGCCGTTGAAGGGTATCCACAGCTAACCCTTTTCCGCTGCGGATCTTAGCCCCAAAACCCGGGGGGAGGGTTACGCTAGCAGCATGGAGAACTTCCGCCTCCGCGTCTTCCGCGCCGTCGCCCGCCACCGCAACTTCCGCATAGCGGCGGAGGAGCTCCTGCTCACGCAGCCCGCCATCACGCAGCAGATCAAAGCACTCGAAGCCGAGCTCGACACCGCCCTCTTCGACCGCACCGGCGGCAAAGTCACTCTCACCCCGGCAGGCGAGGCACTGCTCCCCTACGCCGACCGCCTCGCCGCCCTCGCCAACGAAGCCCGCGAAGCCGTCGCCGCCGCCGCCGGCAGCACCCACGCCGGCTCGCTCACCATCGCCGCCTCGCAAACCATCGCCCAGTACCTGCTCCCCCGCCTCATCGCCGGCTTCCTCAAAGAAAACCCCAAGGTCGAGATCAAGCTCCTCAGCGGCAACACCCAGGCGGTCCTCGAGCACCTCACCGCGCACCAGGCCTCCATCGCCCTCGTCGAAGGCCCCGCCATGCGCCAGGACGTCCGCATCGAGCCCTTCATGCCCGACCAGATGGTCCTCGTCGTCCCCGCCGGCCACGAGTGGGCCGCCCAGAAGATCGACCTCGCCCAGCTCGCCGAAGCCCCACTCGTCACCCGCGAGCTCGGCTCCGGCTCCCGCCGCATCGTCGAGCAGGCCATCGAAGCCGCCGGCCTACGCCTCAAGGACCTGCACATCCGCATGACCTTCGACTCCACCGAGGGCCTGCTCTCAGCCGTCGAAGCCGGCCTCGGCATCGCCTTCGTCTCCCGCTGGGCCGTCCGCCCGCAACTGGCCCTCGGCACCCTGCGCATCGCCCGCGTCCGGGGCCTGGAGCTGGAGCGCATGTTCTCGCTCGCCACGCTCCCCGGCCCCGACCCCACCGGCCTCATCGGCGCCTTCCACCGCTTCGTGCTCCAAACCGGCGCCAGCACAGGTCCAGGCACGCGCCGCCGCCTTCTCAAATCGAAATGACCTTGAAGTAGATCGCCGCCAGCGAAGCGCTCGCCACGATCACCCAAAGCACGACACCCTGAATCATCGGCCGCGCTCCAACCTGCTGCAGCGTCTTCTTCGACAGCCCGGTGCCGATCAGGAACAGCGTCGCCGTCAACCCGGCCTTGCCCAGATGAGTGCCCGCTGCAAACAGCACATGCAGCTTCGGCAGATACGTCGCAGCCGCAGCCGCCAGCCCAAACAGCAGGATGAACCACGGCATCGTCACCTTGGCCTTCTTGCCATGCGCTGCGCCATTGCGCCGCGCGCCACGGGCCACATAGGCCGCCGTCAGCAGCGCCACCGGAACGATCCACAGCGCCCGCGCCAGCTTTACCGTAGTCCCAATCGCCAGCGCCTGCGCACCATACGCAGCCGACGCCCCCACCACCGAACTCGTATCGTGGATCGCCAGCGCGGCCCACAACCCGAACTGGTTCTGATCTAGCCTCAACAGATGACCGATGAACGGAAACAGCAGCAGCGCCACCGAGTTCAGCAGAAACACCGTGCCCATCGACACGCTGATCTCCTCCTCGCTCGCCCCACTGATCGGCGCCACCGCAGCAATCGCGCTCCCGCCGCAGATCGCCGTACCGGCACTGATCAGGTACGACGCCTTGCCCGCAACCTTCAATGCTTTACCCAGTAGCAGCCCCAGCGTCATCGCCGTCGTAATGCTGATCGCCGTATACACAAACCCCGACCGCCCCGCACGCAGCACCTGCGTCAGGTTCATCCCAAACCCCAGCGCCACCACCGAAGCCTGCAGCAGAAACTTCGACAACTTCGCACTCTCCGCCCGCAGCGGATGCACCACCGCAAACCCAAACGCAATCCCGCCCACCAGCGCCACCGGGGGCGACACCAGCCCGCTGCCCGCAATCAGCAGCCCCAAAAGAAAGATCGTCTTGCTGTCCAGCCCAAACTTCTTCTGCGCCTCGCGCTTCTCGTGCTCCACCGGAGCCATCACTGTCATCGTCGTCATATCCAACCTCGACTCCTACTCTCGCGCCCTCCAATCGCCGCGTCCAAATAGAACTTCTAATGCCCGATAAGGCCCGCTTAGACCGAAAGAGGTGCGACAACTCCACCGAAGTCAAAGCCGTCAGCCTCAAGCTCTAACCAACTCATTCATCCTTTCGTCACACCACATGCCTTATCCGCTTTCCAGCGATGAGGCATGCACCTGTTATGCAATCCATCGAATCGGTTATGCTCTCACCAATGCCTAAACTCTCGATCCGTGACCTCGATCTCTCCGGCAAGCGCGTCTTCATCCGTGTCGACTTCAACGTCCCTCTGTCCAAAGAGGGCACCATCACCGACGACACGCGCATCCGCGAGACCGTTCCCACCATCGAGTACGCCCTGCGCCGCAAAGCGAAGGTCATCCTCGCCGCGCACCTCGGCCGCCCCAAGGGCAAGCCCGTCGACTCCATGAGCCTCAAGCCGGTCGCCACGCGTCTACGCATGTTGCTCGATCACGTTCTCGATCCCGACGAAAACGTCGCCTTCGCCCCTGACTGCGTCGGCCCCGTCGCCTTCGAGCTCGCACAGAACCTCGAGCCCGGCCAGACGCTGCTCCTCGAAAACCTCCGCTTCCACCCCGAAGAAGAGGCCAACGACCCAGCCTTCGCCCAACAGCTCGCCGCCCTCTGTGACATCTACGTCGACGACGCCTTCGGCGCAGCCCACCGCGCCCACGCCTCCACCGAAGGCATCACCCACTTCGTCCCGCAGTCCGCCGCTGGTCTGCTCATGGAAAAGGAGCTCACCTACCTCGGCAAAGCCGTCACCGAACCCAACCGCCCCTTCGTCGCCATCATCGGCGGCGCTAAGGTCTCGGACAAGATCGAGGTCATCAACTCGCTGCTCAACAAAGTCGACGCGCTGCTCATCGGCGGTGCGATGGCGTACACCTTCCTCAACGCGCAGGGCCAGTCCACCGGCAAGTCCCTCACCGAGCCCGACAAGATCGACATCGCCCGCGCCGCGCTCGAAAAAGCCGCCGCCCGCGAGGTCAAATTCCTCCTTCCCGTCGACCACTGCCTCGCCAGCAAATTCGCAGCCGACGCCAGGACCCAGCTCTTCTCCGGCACCGAGCCCTTCCCCGCCGAGATGATGGCCCTCGACATCGGCCCCGAGACCATCAAGCTCTTCGCCGCCGAGATCGTCGACGCAGCCACCGTTGTCTGGAACGGCCCCATGGGCGTCGCCGAACTCGCCCCCTTCGCCAAGGGCACCAACGCCATCGCCAAGGCTCTCGCAAAGAATGAGGACTGCACCTCCATCGTCGGCGGCGGCGACTCCGTCGCGGCCCTCCACAACTCCGGTGTCGCCGACAAGATCACCCACATCTCCACCGGCGGCGGAGCCAGCCTCGAATTCCTCGAAGGCAAAATTCTCCCCGGCGTCGCCGCGCTGACCGACAAGTGATCACATCGTTCGAAGTAGCCCGAAGATCACTTTCCGAACCTCGACCGTATCTACGATCAATCCGTCGGCAACCTCTACCCTCCAATATTTCAGGTCTCGTGCCAGGACGATAAGGTACTCGAGTTCATTACAACTAGCTGCGGATCGTCGCAGTTCTCCAGCAAATTCCATTGCCGTGCTACGACCAGCGCCCTCTGCAATTCGTGTTGCAATCGCAGTTGCTGATCGACGGAGTTGAATCGTCATGTTCGATCTTCGTCACTACCGCTTGCCTTCCACACCACTCACCCCGTAATCTCCACGAACCAAAGTTTTCCCGGAGCATCCAATCCGCATGCGCAAGCCCCTCATCGCCGGCAACTGGAAGATGTACAAAACGCCCAAGGAGTCGCTCGCCTTCCTCGACGCCTTCCTCCCCATGGTCGAAGGCCACGACCGCGACGAGATCGTCCTCTTCCCCACCATGAGCTCCCTCGCCTACGTCATCGAGCACGCTGAAGGCACCAACGTCCGCGCCGGCGCGCAGAACATGCACTGGCTCAACGAGGGCCCCTACACCTCGCAGACCTCGCCCACCATGCTGGTCTCCATCGGCTGCCGCCACGTCCTGCTCGGCCACTCTGAGCTCCGCCTCTACTTCAACGAGACCTACGAGCGCGTCAACCTCAAGCTCAAGGCCGCCATCAACCACGGCATCACGCCCATCGTCTGCGTCGGCGAGCTCCTCGCCGAGCGCGAGGACGGCAAGACCGAAGAGACCCTGCGCCACCAGGTCCGCGCCGCTCTGCGCAACATCTCCTCCAACGAGGCCCGCCGCCTCGTCATCGCCTACGAGCCCATCTGGGCCATCGGCACCGGCTCCACCGCAAGTCCTGAAACCGCCGCCGAAGCCCACGCCATCATTCGCGCCGAGGTCGCGCGCTGCTGCAGCGAGCAGACCGCCGAAAACACACGCATCCTCTACGGCGGCTCCGTCAAGCCGGAGAACATCTCCGCCCTCATGGCCCAACCCGAGATCGACGGCACCCTCGTCGGCGGCGCCAGCCTCATCCCCACCAGCTTCGCCGAAATCGTCCACTACTAGCAGCAGACAATAGACAGTAGTGAAAGAGACAGTAGAGAATCAGCGATCAACAGCGAAGGCCGCCCACTAAAGGCGGCCTTCGTCTTTCACGACTGTCTACTGTCTGTTCTCTACTGTCTGCCTTACCTCACCACTCCCGCCTGGTCCACCGGCCAGTACACAAACGCGGCTTTCCCATAGATCAGGTTCCGCGCCACCGGCCCAAAGTCCCGGCTGTCGCTGGAGATCGACCGATGGTCCCCCATCACAAAGTACTCGCCCATAGGTACCGTCTCCTCGGGCTGTGAGCGGTCGTCCTCATACTTCAGCGGCACATATGGCTCTTTCAGTGCCTTGTCGTTCACATACACCTGCCCACGGTCGATCCGCAGGGTGTCTCCCGGCAGCGCGATCACCCGCTTGATATAGCTCTTCGTATGGTCGCCCGGATACAGAAACACCACCACGTCCCCGCGATGGATCTGCTCAAACCGATACGCAAACTTGTTGATGAACAGCCTGTCCTGGTCCTCCAGCTGCGGCAGCATGCTCGTGCCTTCCACGCGCACTGGCTGATACAGAAACAGGATAATGAACGCGGAGATCATCAGTGCCACCAGCAGGTCTCCGCTCAGCGACCGCACTCTGCCGCGTCCGCCGCTCGCCGGCGGCTCAGGCGTCACACCCTGCTCCGGCGTCACCGGCAATCCACCCTGTTCTTCCTGATCCATCCAACCACTCCTTGCTTGTTTCACTGGCGTTGCGTCCAGCAGCCATTCAGCTCTGTCCCCAGCGCGCAGCCTCTTCTAGCTTAGACGATCTTTTCCACATCTCGTCTACACCCCAGGCCCCGCTGCACTTTCAGACACCGGGCAACCCGCCTGCGCGCCCATGCCCAGCCCGGTCACCAGCGGCTTGCCATCCAGCCCCAACGGCGACCACCCATTCACAATCACCTTCGCCAACTTCGCAATCGACACCTCACCCTCGTTATCGACCGTCCATCCATGGTCCGCGTTGTCATAGGTAAAGATCGCCAGCACCATCGGCCCCGTCTTGCCCGCCACAATCGCGACATCGTTCCGCACCGCATCCAGCGACCCCGTCTTGCTCGCGATCGCCACACCATTCGTCGTCGAATCCGCACTCTCCAGATACCGCGGCACCGTCTCCCTATAGAACTGGTCCTTCAGCATATTCAGCGCCACCGAGCACACCGCGCGATCAGCATCATCCGTCACATGGAACACCGGCTTGCCATCGCTCACCCCCGTCTGCATCCGGCACTCGCCGATGTAGCTCATCAACGTCGCCATCTCCCTTGGCGTCGTCTTTCCCAGCCCAAACTTCGGCTGGTCAGCCGGCATCGGCCCCGTCGCCGGCTTGAACACCTTCTTGTACAGGTGCGTGTTCTTCAGCCCCAGCGACTCCACCCGCGCATTGATCGCATCCAACCCGAACCGGTCGATCATCAGGTTCGTCGCCGTGTTGTCGCTCACAATCACCATGAACGTCAGCGCGTCCTTCAGCGTAATCGTCAGCGGCGTATCGAAGAACAGCAGCATCCCCGACCCCGGTACCGCCTCCCCCGGATGCAGCGTGATCTTCTCATCCCACTTCGCCTTCCCTGCCCGCACCTCGATCATCGCCTCGTACAAAATCGCCAGCTTGATCACCGAAGCCGTCTGTACGGGCATATCGGCATCCACCCCCACCGTCTTGCCCGTATTCAATTGGACAGCATAGAACGCAGTCCGCCCCTGCTTGGCCGTCACCCGGGCATCGACCATCTGTTGCACCTGGGTTTCAAGCCCTTTGTCCACAGTTATCTTTGGACAATCCGTCTGCGCCCCCGCCTGCAGCGTTAGCCCACCCATCATCACAATCCACGCCACAAAAGCCTTTGCCGTCATCCATCCTCCTTCAGTTATGCGAACATAGCCTGAGCCCTTCGCAACCTGCCAGACCACATCCCGTTGCCTTCATGATTTAGTATCAGATTTACGGGTCAATTCGTTACCAGACTGCACACCTATGTCCTCCACCACCCCGATCGAGAAGCCCCTCACACGGCCAACCGCGGATCTACAGAGCCTCCCCACTGAGCTCCCCAACGAAGCCTCCCACGGCCTCGACACCAAATCCGCCATCGACATCGCCCGCATCATCAACCACGAAGACGCGAAAGTCGCAGCCGCCGTTAAAAAAGCTCTCCCCGAAATAGCCCAGGTCATCGACATCGTAGCCCGCAGCCTCCGCGACGGCGGCCGGCTCATCTACGTCGGCGCCGGCTCCTCGGGCCGCATCGCCGCACTCGACGCCTCCGAGTGTCCCCCCACCTTCTCGACCGCCCCGCAGCAGGTGCAGTACATCATGGCCGGCGGCCCCAAGGCCCTCGCCTCTGCCTCGGACGTCAACGAAGACTCCCCCGAGATCGGCCAGCGCGACATCGCCCGCCGCCGTCCCACGCGCAAAGACATCGTCATCGGCGTCTCCGCCTCCGGCCGCACCCCCTATGTCGTCGGTGCAACCGAGTACGCCCGCGCCCGCGGCGCCAAAACCGCCGCCATCACCTGCAATCCCAACTCCGACCTCTCCCAGGTCGCCGACATCACTATCTGCGCCGAAGTCGGTCCCGAGGTCATCTCCGGCTCCACCCGAATGAAGGCCTCTTCCGCCCAGAAGATGATCCTCAACATGATCACCACCGGCGCCATGACTCGCCTCGGCTACGTCTACGACAACCTGATGGTGAACGTGCACATGAAGAACGCCAAGCTCGTCGAGCGCGGCATCAACGTCCTCATGAAGGTCTGCAACATCGACCGCGAGACGGCCATCCGGACCATCAAGTCCGCCGGCAAGTCCATCCCCATCGCCGTCGTCATGCTCAAGGCCAACGTCGACAAGATGGAAGCCGTCCGCCGCCTCCAGCAATCCGACGGCAACGTCCGCCTCGCCATCGACGACTCCCGCCTCGAACTCTAGCAATCAGAAACCTCCGCGATCAGCTTTGAAGGGTACAGGCTTCAGCCCGCACGTCAGACCTCGATAAACAGCAGGGGCTTCAGCCCAGGAGGGAGAGCAAGCCTTGCGGCTCAATGCCACAACCCATCCCCGCTGGCCCCGTGCAGTTCTCCTTCTAGCTGCGACAGCGGCTGCACTCCTCTGGCTGCTCCCGCTCTTCACCCCGCACAGCGTTCTCTTCCCGCCCGGCCCCAACTACGCCGACATCACCGTCTACCACGGCCGTTTCACCCTCTACCATACGCACAAGTTCTTCACCTCGCGCGCCTTCTCCGGCTTCGCCTACCCGCCCGGCGCCGCGCCCATCTACGAGTTCTTCTATAACACCTCCAGCGCCCTCAACACCTACCTCACCCTCGCCGCGCTCACCACCGTCCTCGCCCTCCTCGCCGCATGGCTCTATCTCCGCCCCTCCGGCCTCACCCGATACCTCCTGCTCCTCCCTCTCTTCAGCTTCCCGCTTATCATCCTCATCCAACGCGCCAACATCGAGCTCATCCTGTGGCTCCTCATTGCCCTCGGCCTCATCCTCTATCGCCGAAACCTCGCCATCCCAGCAGCCATCCTCTTCGGCCTAGCCGCAGCCATCAAGCTCTACCCCATCCTCCTCCTCGGACTCTTCCTCACCCACCGCCAGCACCGCCGTGCCTTCTTCATTGGCCTCGCCACAGCCGCCGTCGCGCTCATAGCCGCCACCACCTACACCGGCCCCACCTTCCTCATCGCCGCCCACGGCTTCACCACCGGCCTCGGCAACTTCCAGAACCACTACATCGACAAAGCCGGCTCCGTCGAAGTCGCCTTCGACCACAGCCTCTTCTCGCCCTTCAAGTACATCGCCTTCAGCAACCACACCTCGCCTGCCCCATGGAGGCCGCTCTACTACCTCCTCGCCGGCGCCTTCGCTCTGCTGCTCTTCCTCCGCGTCCGCACGCTTCCCTCGCTCAACCGCATCGTCTTCCTCATCGCCGCGATGGTCTGCCTTCCGCCCGTCTCCTTTACCTACACACTCGTACACCTCTACGTGCCGGTTCTTCTCCTGCTCACCGCCATCGCCGCCTCACGCACCATGCCCTTCTCCGCGACGGCCACTCTTGCACTCCTTCTCTTCCTCACACTCCCATTAGTCAGCCTCAACGTTCTTCAGCCCACCCCAACAGGCCCCATCCAATCCTGCGTCCTCTTCGCAATCCTGATTCTCTGCTCACTCACCCCATGGCCAGACAAGAAACGCTCTAACCAGTTCATACCCGAAACTCGTAGCTCATAGCCCATAGCTGACAGCTCGTACACTCTTCTCGCCCAGCTCTCCCGATACAATCCACTCGTGCCCACACTCTCCCCTTGGCGACGCCGAAGCGTTGTAGCAAACACCCTCACTGCCCTCGCCCTCTTCCTCGCCTCCGCCGCCTTCACCCTCTGGCAGAACGCCCACGTCGCCGTCCTCTGGGACCTCGCCTACCTGCTCGACAGCAGCTACCGCTTCGTATTGGCCTTCCAGCACAGCGGCCAACTCCCCTACCGAGACATCCCCTTCGTCCACCCGCCGCTCACCTTCCTTATCCAGGCCGTGCTCATCCGCCTCTTCGGCCGCGTCTACTGGCACACCATCCTCTACGCCGCCCTCGCCAACGGAGCCGCCACACTCCTCACCTGGCGCATCGCCCTCCGTCTGCTCCCCCAGCGCTGGCTCCTCGTCACACTCCTGTGCGCCACGCTCGTCCCGCTCGGCATCTACAGCGTCTACCCGCACCCCATCTACGACTCCGACTGCCTCCTCGCCGTCCTCCTCGCCCTCTACCTCCTCCTCCGCACCGAACCCACCGTCCCCAAACGCATGGGTGCCCCATTCATGTGCAGCTCCATCGCGCATGAGGGGGGTGACGCCGCCAGCCCCCTCATGCGCAACCTCCTCGCCGGAGCCGCCTGCGTCCTCCCGCTCTTCTTCAAGCAGAACATCGGCCTTCCCTTCCTCCTGATCGCGATGGCCTGCATCATCGCCATCCTCATCACCCGCCGCATCCATAAGCGACCCATCGCACCACAACTCGCCATCCTCACCGGAGCCGCTCTCGCCAGCGCAGCCGCTCTGTTCCTCCTGCACCTTACCGTAGGCCTCACCAACTATCGCTACTGGACGATCACCTTCGCCGCCCAGCGCCGCCTCCCCGGCCTCACCACACTCCTCAGCACCTACCACCAGCCCTCCCTCCGCTGGACCGTCCCCACCTCCCTCGCCGCCATCCTCCTGCTCCATCTATCAGAAATCGATAAACAGAGAGTCTTGACGGATGCGCAGGATGCAGTGACTGTGCAAGTCGCGGCGGATACGCAGGCCGCGGCGACGCTCAGGTACCCCGAGCCTTCAGGCTCGGGTTTCATATCCCGCTCCAAAAGAAAAGTTCGGCACGCGATGCTGGCGCATCGCGTGCCGAACGCCGCACTCAGAGGAGCCGCCATCGCCCTCCTCCTCATCCCCTTCGCCTACGCCGCCCTCACCTTCTTCCTCGCCGACAACCCCTCCGACCGCGCCGACGCCCTCCTCTCCCTCTGGCCGCATCTCCTCCTCCTCGCCACCGTCTTCGCCCTCTATCAACTCCGTCTCCGCCCCACCATCCTCACGCTGCTGCCCTTCCTGCTCCTCGCCATCATCGACGGCACCTTCCTCTCGCAGCAGCTCTGGGGCTCCACCTACGCACTTTGGCCCATCCTCATCCTCCTTCTCGTGCTCATCCTCCGCGAAGCCCCCCTGAACCAGCTCGCAACCCCACTCACACTCACCATTACCGCCACCTTCCTCGTCTGCGGAACCCTCTACGCCCTCTCGCTGGACCGCCTCAGCTACAACAACCTCGGCGACCGCACCTCCTACGGCGTCCCCACCGGCCCCTTCACCCATGCGACACTCCCCGCGCTCCGCGGCATGGCCACACCCGGCCCCTACCTGCCAGACTTCGAAAACCTCGTCCGCACCACCGCCACCCTCATCCCTCCCGGCGACGGCATCGTCCTCCTCCCCGGCCAGGAGCCCTTCTACTTCGCTACTGGCCGCACCCCACGCTTCCCCGTTCTCCTCCTCGACCCCACCACCAACCCGTACTCCCCCACCCAGCTCCGCGACGAGGCCCGCCACCGCAACATCCAGTGGCTCATCCTTAACACCCACCTGCAACTCAACGCCGATCCCACCAACCTCCCCGCCTACGTCCACGCCCTTCTGCCCGACTTCACCCCCGTCCGCACCCTCCCCGGATACGCCATCTACCACCGCACTCCCTTGACACACCCTGTACAATAGAGGGTAGGAAAGAAGCACCCGCAACCCGGCCCCTGTGCCGGGTTTTGTCGTCTCATTGCTCTTTGTCAACCCGGCATCGACCAAAGTGCACCCCAAAGGGTATACGACGCTAACCCCAAACGGCTGCGGATCTTAGCCTCAAAACCGGGGGAGGGTGCCACGCGGAAAATCGGACAGCAGCGTTCGCCACAGCAACCTTTTCGCCACAACGTGGTTTACCCTTCCAAGCGACGGGCTTCTCCTCAACCGTCGGCTACAAGGAGCCATCTCGATGAACCGTCCTCTTCTCGCAGCAACTCTGGTTCTGGCGCTCTCCGGCGGCGTCGCCATCGCGCAGCAACCCGCACCCGCGCCTGACGGGCCGCACCACTTCCGCCACCACCAGCCCGACCCGCAGCGTGAGGCCGAGCGCCTTAGCCAGCGCCTGAACCTCACCGCTGACCAGACCACTAAGCTCACCACCATCTTCGCCACACGCGACCAGCAGATGGAAGCCATCCACTCCAACGGCCAGCTCACCCAGCAGGACGCCCACCTGCAGATGCGCGCCCTGATGAAGAGCACCCACGACCAGCTTTCCTCCGTCCTGACGCCCGACCAGATGCAGCAGATGCGCCAGATGCGCCGCGGACCCCACGGCATGCACGGCCAGTGGCAGGGCGCCCAGCAGCAGGGCCCCCCGCCGCCCCCGCCCAGCGGCCTCTAATCGCATGTAACCATCCGAACGGCTGCTGTGCTTTCACAGCAGCCGTTTTCTCATCCACGTTAGCGCGTCGGATACTCCCGCGCTCCAACCCAATTTCCTCCACAGCGCCGCATCTACACTGGTGTTATGGATAAGTTCGTCATTCGCGGCGGCAACCCGCTGCTCGGCACCATCAAGGTCTCCGGAGCCAAAAACTCCGCTCTCCCCTGTATGGCCGCGGCCATCCTCACTGAAGATGAGGTCATCCTCGAAAACATCCCGCAGGTCCAGGACATCGAGACTGAGCGCAAGCTCCTCACCAGCATGGGTGCCGAAGTCGAACTCGGCTACGGCCGCGCGCAACATCGCACCAGCATCCAGTGCGCCGTGCTCTCCGATCCCGTCGCTAAATACGAGATCGTCAAGACCATGCGCGCCAGCTCGCTCGTGCTTGGGCCCCTCATCGCCCGCACCGGCATGGCCCGCGTCGCCATGCCAGGCGGCTGCGCCATCGGTGGCCGCCCCATCGACCTGCACATCAAGGGCCTCGAATCAATGGGCGCCACTATCACCCAGGAGCACGGCTACCTCGAAGCCCGTGCCGACCGGCTGAAGGGCGCGCACATCGTCTTCGACAAGATCACCGTCACCGGCACCGAAGACCTGCTCATGGCAGCAGCCCTCGCCGACGGCGAGAGCCTCTTTGAAAACTGCGCCCGCGAACCCGAGGTCACCGACCTCGCTGCTCTGCTCAACGCGATGGGAGCGCAGATTGAAGGCGCCGGCACCAGCACCATCCGCATCAAGGGCGTCGCCAAGCTGCACGGCGCGCGCCACCGCATCAACCCGGACCGCATCGAGGCCGGCACCTTCCTCATCGCCGGTGCCATCACCGGCGGCGACCTCAACGTCGACTGCTGCAACCCGGCGCACCTCGGCTCCGTCATCTCCAAGCTCGAGGCCTGCGGCGTCAAGCTCGAGATCGGCGAGGACAACGTGCGCGTCCACTCCGGTGGCAAGCTCAGTCCCAACGACATGATCACGGAAGAGTACCCTGGCTTCCCGACCGACATGCAGGCACAGTACATGGCCCTCATGACCCAGGCCGAAGGCACCTCCGTCATCACAGAAAACATCTTCGAAAACCGATTCATGCACGTCGGCGAGCTCAACCGCATGGGCGCGAACATCAGCGTCAGCGGCCGCACAGCCACCGTGCGTGGCGGCGTGAAGCTGCAGTCCGCCGCCGTCATGTGTTCGGACCTCCGCGCCTCAGCCGCTCTTGTCCTCGCGGCGCTCGTCGCCGATGGCGAATCGATCCTCGACCGCGTCTATCACATGGACCGCGGCTACGAGCGGCTCGAAGAGAAGCTCCGCGGCGTTGGCGCGCAGATCCGCAGGATGGGTGAGGTCTTCGGCAAGAAGTAGTCGTCTTCCCGCGAGCCAACGATGAGCATTTCAAACACAACTCGCACAGTTCTCGTCACCGGCGCCTCGCGCGGCCTCGGCGCAGCGATCGCTCTTGAGCTGGCAGCAACGGGTGCGCACGTCGCCGTCAACTACTTCAACAGCGCGGTTGCGGCCGAAGGCATCTGTCAGCAGATCACCGCGTACGGCGGCCGCGCCGTTGCGTTCAAGGCCGATGTTCGCGACGAAGACGAAGTCGCGCGGCTCGTGCAGGAGGTCGAAGCCTCGCTGGGCACCATCGACATCCTGGTCATCAACGCCACCGGCCCACAGCCGTTCCAGTCCATCGAAGAGCAGACGTGGCGCTCTCACCTGGATCAGCTTGAGTTCTTCGTCAAGTCGCCGTTGCTGCTGCTCAAGGCTGTCCTTCCGGGTATGAAGCAGCGCGGCTTCGGCCGCGTCATCAACATCGGCAGTGAGGTCTTCGAGCTCGGCAACCCACGCTTCGCGAACTACGTTGCAGCGAAGGGCGCGCAGCTTGGCCTCACTCGCTCCTGGGCCCGTGAACTCGCGCCGTTCGGCATCACCGTCAACCTAGTGGCGCCCGGCTGGATTCCCGTCGAGCGCCACGTCGATGCGCCGCAGCGGGAGATCGATGCCTATACCGCTGGCGTTCCCATGCAGCACATGGGCCTGCCTGTGGATGTTGCGAAGGCCGTCGCATTCCTCGCCAGCGACGGCGCGGGTTTCATCACCGGACAGTCTCTGGCGGTGAACGGCGGCAACACTCTGAACTAGCGCCCGATTGACGCTCGCCACTCTCCCCCTATAATCGGCAACATGCCCTCCTTGCGGAACCTTGCAGCACCTCTCTGCCTCTTCGCCGCGCTCGCTTCACCTCTCAGCGCCCAGCAGCCCGCCAACAAGGATTGGAATGCCGCCGGTGATGCCTGGTGGTCACACGTTCAGATCCTTGCGGACGACAAGCTCGAAGGCCGTGGCACCGGCACCTCTGGTTACGAGGCAGCGGCGAAGTACGTCGAAGACCAGTTCAAGGCCATCGGCCTCAAGCCTGCCGGTGTCAACGGCTATCGGCAGGACGTCGATCTCGTTCCGCTCATGCTGGACAAAGAGAACTCCGTCTTCCAGGTCGGCAGCACCACCTTCGCGCTGGGCGACGACATCGTCCTCAGTCCGCGCGTCGCGACCTACGGCGCCATCGACGCACCGATGGTCTTCATCGGCTACGGTTTGCATGTGCCGCGCAAGCATGTGGACGACCTTGCCGGGCTCGATCTCAAAGGCAAGATCGTCGTCTTCTACAACGCTGCGCCTGAGAACCTGCTGGGCCCGCAGAGGGCCTACGCCCGCATCGCCGGTGAGCGTTGGAAGGCGCTGGAGGCTGCGGGCGCACTGGGTTACGTGCAGATCGCGCCGCCACGGCGCGGAGCTCCGCCCAGCCCTACCACTACGCCGCGTCCCACACTGGCGTTCGCCGATCCCACGCTGGAGCCAGCGGACGGGCCGAAGCTTGTCGCTACACTCACCGCGAGCGGCCAGGCCAAGCTCTTCACCGGTTCCGGGCACACGCCTGCGGAGCTGAAGGCGCTCGCCGACGCTGGCAAGCCGCTGCCGGTCTTCCCGTTGCCCGGCACGCTGCATGCGAAGACCATCGTCATCACACCGCGGAAGCCGTTTATCACCTCGCCCAACCTGATCGGCGAGCTCGAAGGCTCCGACCACAAGCTGCGCAAGGAGTACGTCATCATCAGCGCGCACCTCGATCACCTCGGCGTCGGCAAGCCCGTCGATGGCGACTCGATCTACAACGGCGCGATGGACAACGCCTCCGGCATCGCCTCAGTGATCGAGGCCGCGAAGATCATTACCGCCGGTCCGCGGCCCAAGCGGTCGATTCTCTTCGTCGCGTTCATGGGCGAGGAGCTCGGCGAGCTTGGTTCGCAGTACTTTGCCACCAAGCCCACCGTGCCGAAGAAGCAGATCGTCGGCGACCTGAACATGGATATGTATCTGCCGCTGTTTCCGTTGCGCTACCTGGAGGTCCAAGGGCTTGGCGAGTCCACGCTGGGCAACGATGCGCGCGCCGTGTGCCAGCTCGACGATGTAGAGCCGCAGTTCGACAAGCAGCCGGATGAGAACCGGTTCGTGCGCTCGGACCAGGTGAACTTCGTGAAGCAGGGCATCCCGGCACTGGCCTTCAAGTTCGGCTGGACGCCCGACTCGCCGGAGGAGAAGACCTTCAACGACTGGGTGAAGACGCGCTACCATCGACCGTCGGACGACCTGAAGCAGACGGTCGACAAGGCGGTGGCGGCCCAGTTCACCAGCCTGCTGAGCCAGCTGGCGGTGCGCGTCGCGGACGCTCCGCTACGGCCGCAGTGGTATCCGGAGAGCTCGTTCTACGTGGAGCTGCCGAAGAAGTAGTGGCCTGCTCCCTCCCCCGGTTTTGGGGCTATGATCCGCAGCGGATTGGAGTTAGCCTCGTAACCATTGGAGAGGTTACCTGGCCCCATCTGACGCTGAATTGGCAAAGAGCGAAGACGACAAAGCCCGGCACGGAGCCGGGCTTTCGTCTACATCTTTATTCTACCAGCCATGTCAAGCCTTACTGCGGCAGCACGTTGGCGGCGACCGCGACCGGCTGCACGCTGGAGTGGAACCAGAGCACATGCTCGGCGCCATCTTCGCTGCGAACGGTCCTGCGATCGAAACTCTCGCCGTCCTTCTGCACCGAGGCCTGCGACTCGGTATCGGCGTCGAGCACCATGTTCACCACAAACTCCTCTTCGCTGGCCGAGACCGTCGAGAGCGCGCGCTGCACGGAGAGGCCATCGCCGGTCGACATGATCGACTTCACGATGGCGTCCACGATGCTGTGCTCGCGGTCGGCGGCGGACTCGAGGCCGAGCTGCTGGTAGACCATCATCGCGAGCAGATGGCCCTCGGGGTTCGCCATGTTGTGCGCGATCACGGTCTGCGCGCCGGCAAGCGCGGACTCGGTGTTGCCTGCATCGAGGTCCTTGAGCACACGCGCGCGCGTGGGGTGCCAGTCAAAGCTCGACTCCATGCCTGCGTCCACGGCAACGGTGCGGAACTCGGCCCAGTTTACGGTCAGATCGTTGCCCATTACGCGCGTCTTCAGGGTCTCGTATTTATGCAGCGCGATGGCTTTGGCGTCGGGCGACGCGTGAGCGCCGGCGGAGAGAAGAAGACAAACCCCCAACGTAGCAGGAGCACCAAACGTGCGGACGAACGGGTAGAGTTTCCCCTTGGGCCTGAATGCAGCGATTCGCATAGGTCGTCCTCCGTAACCGTAAATTGAAAGTGCTTTCGCAGTAGAGTAATACAAATTTTCATCTCCGCGGAGCAGAATAGAGGTTTTCTTTTCACCCTAGAGGCGAGTTCAATATGCAGGCTCTCCCGCCAAGGACGCGAAGGAAGCCAAGTTTCGCCACGGGACTCCTGCGCGAAGTCAAAGGCAATCAGCGATTGAAATCTGAACGCCTATAATCAGGAGGATGCCGTCTTTCCCGCACCTGAGCGCCGCGACCCGCCGACTGTTCCCCCTCATTCTGCTGGGGATAGCCTTATTGCCGGGGCCCGCAGAGACCGCCGTGGCGCAGGGCCAGGCAGCGGCGATGCCCGGTGGCAGGGTGGTGCTGGTGCTGCCCTTCGATAACCGCTCCGGGGACGCCTCGCTGAACTGGATCGGCGACTCCTTCCCGGCCACGCTGAACAAGCGGCTGGAGTCGGCGGGGTTCCTGACGATCTCGCACGACGACCGTGTCTACGCCTACGACCATCTTGGGCTGCCGTCAGACTTCCAGCCTTCGCGTGCGACGACGATCCGCATTGCGCAGCAACTGGATGCGAACTTCGTCATCATCGGCAGCTACAACGTGCAATCCGATTCTGCATCGGCCGATACGGCCTCGAGTGGTGGCAATGCCAAGAGCGCATCGGGCCTTACAGCAAAGCCCACCAGCCGCATTACCATCCAGGCGCGCGTGCTTTCGATCGACAATCTGACGCTGACCTCGCCGCTGGAGGACTCGGCTGAACTGTACCGCCTCTTCGATGGCGAGAACGCGATTGCGTGGAGAGTGGCCCGCAGCCTTGACCCGCACTTCAACGTGGCGGAGGCGACGTTCCTCGCCGCCCCCGGCGCGGTGCCGCTGCCCGCGTTTGAGGACTACATCCGCGGCATCAGCACCACCAACACGGTGGAGAAGCTGCAGCGGCTGCAGTCGGCGGTATCGCTGGTGCCCAACTACTCCGCCGCCCTGCTGGCGCTGGGCAAGGAGCAGTTTGCGCAAAAACAGTTTGCCGCCGCCGCAACCACGCTCGCCAAGGTGCCGCACGCCGACCGCCTGGCGCTGGAGGCGAATTTCTATCTTGGGCTGGCGCGGTTCAATACGGCCAACTATGCCGCGGCAGCCAGCGCGTTTGAGTTCGTCTCCACGCGGCTGCCGCTGCCGGAGATTGTGAACAACCAGGCCGTGGCGCTGAGCCGCCAGGGCAAGGACGGTGTGGTTCTGTTTCAGCGTGCCGTGGCCGCCGACCCCAACGATGAGGACTACCACTACAACCTGGCGATTGCGCTGTTCCGGCGCGGCGATACGACCGGGGCCACCGGTTCGGTGGCGAACGCGCTGAAGCTAAAGCCCACCGACAATGAGGCCATCGCGCTACGCAGTGAGCTGGCCAGCGTGCCGCCGAACACGAAGCTGGCGAACGACCCCAATACGAGCTTTACCGCGGCCGAGCGCATCCGCCGCAACTACTCGGAGACGAGCTTCCGGCAGGCGGCGTTCCTGCTGGACCAGACCCGTGCCATGCGGCTGGCGACGCTGCCACCTGCGGAGCGCGCCGCCCAATACTCCAAGCAAGGCAACGAGTACCTGGCCGAAGGCCTACTGCCCGAGGCCGAGAAGGAGTTTCAATCGGCGATTGAGGCCGATGCGAACTCCGCCGATGCCCACGCCGGGCTGGCGCAGATCCGCGATGCCAGCGGCGATGCCATGCAGGCCCGCAGTGAGGCGAACCTGAGCATCAAGCTGAAGCCGACCGCCGCGGCCTGGATGGTGCTGGCGCGGCTGGACCTTGCCGCCAACAAACTGCCGGACTGCGCCGAAGACGTGACCCACGCGCAGCAACTGGAACCCAACGACACCGCCGCCCAGGCGATGCGGCTGGCACTGCAGCAGCGCGGGCAGTGGGTGTCGAAGCCGTAGCCCAGGTGAACGTCGTGCTTCCTTTGCCCACCGATGCCGCTGTTCTGCTGCTGACTGCCGGCGTGGCGCTGGTTTATTTCGAGCTGAACCGCCCGGGGGCGATCGTGCCGGGAGCGCTGGGGTTGCTGGCCGGGCTGCTGGGGCTGGCGTCCCTGGCCCACCATGGGGTGCGGACGGAGGGAATTTTGCTGCTTATGGGGGCTGCGGCAGTGCTGGCAGCGGACCTGGTGCGTCCAACCCCCATACTGTTCGCCATCGCCGCAACGGCCGCCCTGTGCGTGGGGCTGCGGGAGCTGCCGGCGGGCAGTCCGGCTGGCTGGCCGGTCGTCCTCGGCTGCGGTCTGCCGATAGGGGCAGGCACCGCGGTTCTTACCCGGCTGGCGCGGCGCGCCCGCATCAACAAGAGGACGGTTTAGACTATGGAGAGACTGATGTGCATGGTCTCTATGAAAGATGCTGCCAAGGCGGCCTCTTGGAAATGACTGCAGCGCCTATTGCGCCCGGAGCCTCCCAGACTTGATCCGCAAAGCCACGACACTTTATGCCGCCCTCCTGTTCGCCTGCACCGCAACCACCGCAGTGGCTCTGGCCCAAACCGATGCCGGTGTCCCCGAGACGCCACTCCAGAAGCAGATAGAGCGGCTCGACCTCGGCATAACCGCCGTGGGTATGTACAACACGACCGTAAGCGGCCCAGTGGTCTCGCCGGTCGCCAACCAGGGCAATGGCCCTGTGACCCAGTATGGGTCGAACACGGTGGGCGTGCTTGCGACGATACGTTATATCGCGAAGCCGTACTTCGGGCTCGAGTTCAACTATGGGCAGGCCCGCTATACAGAGCACTACTCTGTGGCACCATTCGAGATCCAGACGAAGGTGCAAGAGTACACATTCGGCTACATCGCCACGCCGCCGCACCCGATCTTCGGACTGCAGCCGTATCTGGGCGCCGGAGCGGGGACGACCGCGTTCCACCCGACCGCCGGTGGCGGCGAAGGCGCTCCTGAGCAGGCCCGCGCGACGTACTACTACACGCTCGGCGTGCAGAAGTACCTCGACGATACCCAGCACTTCGGCTTCCGCGCAGGCTTCCGCCAGGCGTTCTACCTGGACCCCGACTTCGGCCAGAACTACCTGACGATCCTCAAGCACTCCAGCAGTTACGAGCCGCAGATAGGCTTCTACCTGCACTACTAACCGCCCGGCTGCGATGCGATGGAAGGAAGTCTCCGTCGCATTGCGGGGCATGGATGGAGATGGTTCGGGGCGCGGAAAAGCGCTGCCCACCAGCCTCCGCCGCTGCTACACTTTCGCCATGACGGGCCTGAGCCCTTGGAACTGCTGTTGACTCCACTTGCTGTTGAAGGACCATGAGCTACCTCCGCGACCAGAACGACTACCGCGACGACACGCTGGCCAACAAAGAGCACGAGCTGACGCTGAGCTCGGCTGCGATCTTTGGCATCTTCTTCGGCCAGGTTGTGCTGTGCGGCATCTTCTTCGGGTTCGGCTACTCGATGGGCGGACACCGCTCCACCGGCCCGGCGCCGGAGGAGACGACCGCTTCGGCAACATCGTCCAGCGCGGACTTCAGCGGCTTCAAGCCGGCGGCCGGACAGCCCGCGGGCGCGCACACGGACATCCCCGTCGCCGCGCCGTCCACCAGTGCTTCGGCAGAGACGCCTGCTTCTGCGCCGACGTCCGCGGCTGCGGTCCCCACGCCGGAGCCCGTACACATTACGCCTGCAACGGCACCCGCCAGCAGGCCCGTTGCCGCCCCTGTTGCTCGAGTGACACCCGCGGCCGCTCCACTCCCACAAGGGCTATGGGTGCAGGTCGCCGCGATCTCTGCGACGCACCCTGAGGACGCAACGCTGCTGCAGAACGCGTTGCGTACCAAGGGCTATAACGTGAGCCAGCATCCCGGCCCGGACAACTTCATCCACCTGCTGCTGGGCCCGTTCAATGACAGGCCGTCGGCTGAAGCGATGAAGCAACGGCTCGCCGGCGACGGCTATACCGCCTACATCAAGTAACTAACTGGCTGATACGGAACTGACAGGCTCGGCCAACGCGCGCTCCATCGCGGAGCGTACTGCGTCCATCAGCTCTTCTTTGCTGGCGTAATCCGCCGGGTGAATCGGCGGCAGGAACCGCACCACAGCCTCACCAATGCCGGCCTTCGGATAGACCTTCAGGCTGCCCTTGCGCATCATTGCGGCGGTGCCGTAGATCACGATTGGCACCATCGGCGCACCAGTCTCGGCAGCGAGAAAGAACGCGCCTTTCTTGAACGGCAGCAGGTTGCCGTCGGGCGAGCGCGTGCCCTCCGGAAAGATGGTGATGTGCAGGCCGCTATGCAGCGCGTCGGCTGCGGCTTCCACGCTCTTCTGCGCCTCTTCGCGCGAGTGTCCGCGCGATACCGGCACAAACTTACCCATCCGCATCGCCGTGCCCAGCAGCGGGATCTTCATCAGCGACTTCTTCAGGAAGACACTCGTCATGCCCGGAATCACCGGCAACAGCACAGGTGGGTCGAGGTTGGAGACATGGTTGCTGAGGAAGATGCATGACTCGCCCGGCGGGATGTTCTCTGTGCCGGTGACGCGCACGCGAATGCCGCCGAAGCGCACACCCAGCCGGATGACGCCCATACCCCAGCGATACATGGTGCGGAAGTTGCCGCGCAGTGCGGACCATGGAATCCCTACCAGCGCCGCCGGAGCGCCCAGCAGCACAAACACGAACAACATCCGAAGCGCGGCAAACATGTTCCTTCAGAATACCCTGTCTGGCTGCGGCGATGTTTACAATCTGTGCATGACGACGGAACTCAAACAGGCACAGGCGGCAACGCAGTTCGCGCTGCGCCCCGCGACGTTCGACGATGTGCCTGCTATCCTCGCGCTCGTCGAAGCCTCCGTGCGCGGCCTGCAGGCGAACGACTACTCGCCCACGCAGATTGATGCCTCCATCGGCAGCGCATTCGGTGTCGACCGCCAGCTTATCGCCGACCAGACGTACTTCGTCGCCACACCTGTCGACGACCCGGCAACACTCATCGCGTGCGGCGGGTGGAGTTATCGCAGCACACTATGCGGCAGCGATGCCATGTCGGAAACGGTCTGCGGTACGCCGCGCAGCGCCAGCACGCTCAACCCTGCAACCGACTATGCGAAGATTCGAGCGATCTTCGTGCACCCAGCATGGGCGCGCCGCGGGTTGGGCTCGCTCGTGCTTAAGCATTGCGAAGAGGCCGCACAGGCCGCGGGCTACACACGTTTTGAGATGGGCTCAACGCTCACCGGGCTGCATCTCTACTCGCTGAAGGGATACGTTGAATGCTCACGATCAAGCGTGCCACTGCCGAACGGCGAGACGCTTGAGATCGTGCTGATGCAGAAGTCGCTGCCTTTGCAGTAGCTGATGGCTAAGAGCCAGCCAGAGCCTTCGGCAGCTTGGTGTAGATATCGCCGAAGCCGCCGTTGGAGAGGATTGCGACCACATCGCCACTGCGCATGCGCGGCGCAGCGTTCGCAATGATCGCATCCGCATCGGCGCACAACACCGCGGGCACTCCGCGCGCCTGCAAACCGTCCACCACATGCTCAGGATCGAGCCGCTCTGCCGGCGGTATCGCCTCGCTCTTGAAGACTGCCGCGAGCGCAACCTCATCGGCAAGCGCGAGCGACTCCACCAACTCATGCTCAAAGATGCTGCGTCGCAGCGTATTCGAGCGCGGCTCCAGCACCGCCCATAGCCTGCGCCCCGGATAGGCACCCCGCAGCGCGCGCAGCGTCTCGCGGATGGCCGTGGGATGGTGCGCAAAGTCATCGATCACGGTGATGCCCGCAACCTCGGCACGCACTTCGAGCCGTCGCTTCACGCTGCGGAAGCTCGCCAGTGCTTCTACAATCGCTTCAACAGGAATGCCCTGCCCTGCCGCCAGTGCCGCGGCGGCGGTCGCGTTCAACGCGTTGTGCTCTCCGGCCATGGGCAGCGCGAACCGCGCGAACTCTCTGCCCTCGCGCAACAGCGTCCAGCGCATCGTCGCTCCATGCTGCAGATCGACGACGCGCCACATTGAGCTCACTGCAAAGCCATAGCGCTCAACCGCACAGAAGGCCTTCGCACAACACTCGGTTACGTTCTCGCTGCCATCAAACGCAACCAAACGCCCACGCCGCGGGATGAGATTGACCATGCGCTTGAAAGCTGTCTTCACGGCATTCAAGTCCACATAGATGTCAGCGTGGTCGAACTCGACATGCGTCAAGATCGCCGCGTCAGGAAAGTAATGCAGAAACTTCGGGCCTTTATCGAAGAATGCTGTGTCGTACTCATCGCCTTCGAGAATGAAAGGCCGTGTGCCCGGCTCAACATGGAAGCTGGTGCCAAAGTTCTCCGCCACGCCGCCGATGAGGAACGACGGCTTCCACTTCGCATCGCGCTTCGCCGCAGTCTCGTAGATCCACGCGAGCATGCTGGTCGTGGTGGTCTTGCCGTGCGTACCACAGACCACCAGGCGCTCGCGGCCGGTGAGGAACTCCTCATGAATGAGCGCCGCCATGCTCGTCATCGGAATGCGCTCATCGAGCACGCGCTCCAACTCCGGGTTGCCGCGTGAGATCGCGTTGCCGACGACAACGAGGTCTGGCCGCTCGTCCAGGTTGTGTTCGCTGTACGGCTCCATAATGGTGATGCCCATTGCGCGCAGCTGATCGCTCATCGGCGGATAGGCCGCTGTGTCCGAGCCCGTGACGCGGTGCCCCTGTGTACGCAGCATCCCCGCCAATGACGCCATCGCCGTGCCGCAGATCCCGATCAGATGTACATGCTTGCTCACTCGCTCAACTCCGTTCCCTTCAACTTCACCCACGCACCGAGCGGCAGCGAGCGGTTGGCGCGCGCCACGTGTCCGCTCTGCAGCCCGATCGCGATGGGTCCTTCAAACTCGCGCAACGCATGGAGACAGGCAGACTCAACCAGCGGCACATCCTTCTCCTCGACGCTCGCACTCATATCGCCGAGCACCACGGCGCGCACGTTGCGCAGCATCCCCGCAAAACGCAGGTGCTGCAGCATTCTGTCCCACTGGTAGGGCTTGGTGCCGATGTCTTCGAGAAAGAGCACGCAGGGCTCCTCGATCTTCAACGCCCACGGTGTGCCCAGCGCTTCGCACAGAATCGAAAGACAACCGCCGAGCAAACGCCCTTCGGCGCTTCCTTCGCGTAGCACACGCAGTCCATCCGTAGTGCCAACGCTCCATGCGTCTTCGCCTTCGAGCGCCATGCGCCAGGTGCGCTCATCGACGCCATCCTGCTTCGACCAGTCCGCCGCAACCATCGGCGCATAGTACGTCGGCAGTGCACACTCGTTCCACAGCCATGCGTGCAGAGACGTGTGATCGCTGTAGCCGACGAACGTTTTTGAGTGCGCGCGCACAAGCTTCGCATCCAACAGAGGCAGCAGTTCCGCCGAGCCCCAGCCGCCGCGTGTGCAGAGGATGCCGTCGATCGACGTATCCGCAAACGCCGCGTGCAGATCGGCAACGCGCTCCTGAGCCGTGCCCGCATAGTACAGCGGCCCGCGCGAGAGCGTATGCGGCATCACCACAGGCTCATACCCGAACGCGCGCAGATGCTCGACACCGGCAGCCACCGCCTCAGATTTCGCGGCGCTGGCCGGCGACACGACCGCGACGCGGCTGCCGCGCTTCAATCTCGGACGTGGCCTCTGCCGGCCTTGCGCTGATGGCACGAACACTACTCCCCAAACTCCGCTTCACCTGTGCAGACAATCTCTGCCGGTCCGGTGAGCATCATCTCCGCGTCGTTCGCGGGCCAGGTCACATACTGCGAGCCGCCCTGCGCAACCGCTGTCAGCTCGCGTGCGACGTTCTTCAGCACCATCGACGCCGCGCTCGAAGCGCAGGTGCCAGTGCCGCTCGAAGTGGTCGGCCCGCAGCCGCGCTCGTAGATGCGGAATGCAATCTCATTGGCTTTGTGCACCCGCACAAACTCGACATTGGTGCCGAACTTGAAAAGCGGGTCGACGCTGATCTTTGCGCCGAGTTCCTGCCAGCTCATTCCGTGGCTTCTGAACTCATCGTTATCGACGAAGATGACGTAGTGCGGGTTGCCGACGTTGACCATCGCGCCTTCAATCACGCCGGTAACGCCGTCGATCTCGATGCTGCGCGGCATCACGCGCGGCACACCCATGCCGCTCTCAATCCACCACTGGGCGCCGTTGCGCTCCACCACCCGGCAAGTGCGCAAACCGCCGTGCGTGCCCAGGGTGACGCTCTCGCGGCCTTCGCTCGCAGCCAGCCATGCGGCGACGCAGCGTGTGCCGTTGCCACTCAACTCCGCCTCGCTGCCATCGGCGTTGAACAGGCGCAGAAACAGGCTACCGTCTGCGCGACGGTCGAGGAACTCGATGCCGTCTGCGCCGATGCCGGTGTTGCGCGCGCAGAGCTTGCGCGCCATCGCCGCGTGGCGACCTCGCGCCACCGTCTCCTCGATCACCAGAAAATCGTTGCCACATGCATGCGCCTTCACAAACTTCACACTGCCCACTACTCTTCCTCCGCATCTTTGAACGCGACAACCTGGTCCGTCGCATCGCTTGCTCGCAACTCTGCCAGCAGGCGGTTGTGCGTCTTCATCGTCGCCATCACAGTAAACGCCACGCGCTCGATGCCCGCCACGTTGTCGCGCTCCAGCACGCTCAGCCGCTGACCGGCGGAGTCCAGCGCATGCAGAATCGCGCGCTGCATCCGGTGCAGCGCAGCAGCCACATCCTCCGCCATTGCCTCGGCGCGGTCCTGGTCGACCACCTTCATCGGCAGCACGGGGCCAACGTTCGCGCGCACCTCATAGATCATCGGGTAGCGCTTCCACGCCAGCTTCATCTCAAACAGACCCACCAGCTGCAGCGCGATGAGCACCAGCGCTGTAGCCGCCAGCGACACAAGGTACAACCCGGCCCCACACGTCATCCCGATAGCCGCAACCACAAACACCGTCGCTGCGCTGGTTAGGCCAAAGACCCGCACCTTCGAGTGCAGGATGAGCCCGGCGCCGAGAAAGCCGACACCCTGCACGATGTTGGCAGCAACCTGTCCCTTGTTGGGCGTCGAGTCGCCGGCGAGGACCTCGCTCATAATCGTAAATAGCGCCGCGCCCATGCAGATAAGCATGTTCGTGCGCAGGCCGGAGTCCTTCTGACGCCACTCGCGCTCGATGCCGACCGCACCGCCCATGGCGCACGACATCAACAGCCGCTTCACCGAACTGCCGGAAAGCAGCACGTCTGTCGCCATCTGAATATGCGCTTGGTCCGCCATCGAGCCAGAATACTACTCTCCAGCGCCAATTCCTTCCTCAGCCCAATGCGCGTAACCCGTCTTGGTTCCACATGCCGCGACGCCCGCCCCCCAAACCTGCGGGACGGGCGTCGCTCCAGAGCCGTTCAAAGCGTTAGGCGACCGGCGCGGCCACACTCAGCCGCTCCGCCAGTTCGGTAAGCACGGCATCGGCGTTCTCCTCCTCCTGCAGCGTCTTGTCGAGGATGGCCGCGTGCTCGCTCTCGCCCAGCAGCTCCGCCCAAGTGCGCAGCGTGCCGTAGACCGCGATCTCGTGGTGCTCGACCTGGTTGCCCGCGGCGATCAGCACAACGTCGCGGATCTCCTCATTGGCGGCATCCTTGACCTGCGACTCGGCCTCGCCGATGAGCGCCGCCGTGACCTTGCACTTGGCCTCAGTCGCTTCGCCTTCGGTGGCATCCAGAATCGCCTGCAGTCGCATCACGTGCTGCTTGGTCTCTTCCAGGTGTCGCGAGAAGGCCGTCTTCAACTGCGGGTTAGTGGCTTTCTCGATCATTGCAGGCAGGCCCTTTTCGGCGATCTGGCGCTCGCTGTTCAGTGCGTGCTCCATGGTTGTCAGATACAGCTCACGCAGGCTGTTTACATCGGCAGAAAAGATTCCCATTGTCCATCTCCTATAAGTGCAAATTGGGTTCGCTGCATGCGCCGTGCGCTGTCCGAATCGGGACATAACGCCGCGGACTCGCACCTGCGAGTTCTTCGTGGCTATTCGATTGTCAACGTGCAGTTTCAGCCGGTAGCGAAGGCCCAGCCGCGTTCCCCGTTCACGTCCACTTGCTCTGATGCCCAGTCTTCGAGCGGCGTGGCCTCGCCTGTTTGTGCAGAATTACTTCGCGGTCGCTGGGCCGCTCTTCCACACTTCGCTCTCGTAGATGCGCGCGCACGGTTGGCCGGTTGTGCAGACAACCTCCAGCTCTTTCAGCCCGTCGGGGTGCGCCGCGACGGCCTTCGCCACGGGATCTCCGGCGATAGCAATCACATACGCAGCATGGTGTGCCGGATCAGCGAGCGCAGCCTCAAATGCCTGCTCATCGTTCTCGCTGACCATGCTGTTCAGCGTGCGTCCGGCCACCTGCACCGCTCCCACATGCGCGGAGAGCGCCATCATCACAGGCTGGTCCGCGGGCATCTGCTCCAGCGAGAACGCCAGCGAGCGCTCCAGCGCCACGCGTGTCGTGGAGTTGACCTTCCCCTCCTTCAACACCAGCGGCGTGAAGTACATCATGCCCAGGCAGTTAGCCACACACAGCAGCGCAGCCAGCGGCTGCCAGAACCGCGCCCCGATGCGCGCCCAGCCTTCGGTCTTGCCACGCAGCCACACATCCAGCCGCTCGGCCGCGAGCGCCGCATAGACCGCCAGCGCAGGCAGCATCTCCATGCCATAACGCGCGTTGTAGTACGAATGCGGCCAAAGCTGCGGAATGAAGATCGGCACCGAGCCATAAGCCACCGAGTACACATAGAACGGCAGTGGCACCCACAGCAGCAGCGCGTACCACCACGAAGCGTTCGGCTGCTCCGCACGCGGCCCCCATGACACCTTGCGCGTCAACTGCAGCCACAGGCCATAGAGTGCCGCGGCCAGTACGCCGAAGCCCGTCTCCCACACCGAGGCGTCCACCTGCGACGTGCGCGTGTAGAAGAGCAGCGCCCAGCCCGGATTGTGCCAGCCGCGATAGTGCTGACCCGGCGGCGCGGTGCGATGCTCGATCTGCTTCGCCGAGTACGGCCCGCGTATGAAGTCCAGCCAGTCATGCTCAAAGTGTGCGTTGTACCAGAACCACAGCAGCGGCCCCGCTGCGCACAACACGGTGAAGATCGTGAAAGCTATGCGCACTTCGTTGCGAAGCTTCGCCTCGCTCTTCCACCACGTCAACGCAAAGCAGCACCACACCGCTGCACCGACGATCCAGCCGTCGTAACGCGTGAACGCCATGCCCAGCACCAGCAGCCCGGCCAGCACCATACGGCCCTTGGCAGCCGCTGCGCGCGACTCCTGCAACGCGGCGATGCCTTCCATCGTCACCACCACGACCCACACAAACAGCGCGAGGTACAACGCCTCGGTCATCGCCGTCGTGGCCAGGTAGAGCAGGTTCGCGTTCAGCGCATAGAACAACGTCGCCACAAACGCCCAGCGCACACGCATCATGCGCCGCGTGAGCCGCCACATGCCGGCAACGCTGATCGCAAAGCTGATCGTGGACATCGGCGCAGCGGCCAACCCTGTCTGCCATAGCTGCATGCTGTGGATGAACGGCAGCATCAGCACATGCGGCAGCGGCAGCCACACGCCACCGAGTTGCGCGAGCCCCGGATAATGCGAGTCGATGATGCGCCGCGCGATGGCCAGGTGCGCGACGGCGTCACCATAGAGCAGCAGGTATCCCTTCGCATAGCAGATGAGCAGCGCGCCGAACGCCAGCATCACGCCCGCGGCAAACGCAGGATACGTCTCGCCGCGCTGCACTGGACGCACAGCCTCAGGATCGCCCGGTGCCACCGCCGTCAGTTGACGCGTCGGCCCTCGGCCCAGCTCTGACCTCTTCATCGCTCTCCCCTTGTCTGCTGGCATCTATGCGTCTACCTATGCGTAAAACTAGAGGTGCGAGATCCGTTTCAACTCGGCGAACCGCGCGTCGATCTCCTCGCGCGTTGTGCGTTGCAGCCGCTCCGTGCCGAACGCCTCCACCGCCAACGAGCCCATCACGCTGCCGTAGAACATCGCCGTCCGGTAGACCTCTGGCGTCAGCTTGCCGCCGTTCTGCGCGCCCTGCGAGGCGATGTAGCCGTAGAAGCCACCTGCGAATGAATCGCCCGCGCCCGTTGGGTCAACGACATCCTCAACCGGTGTCGCCGGCGCGCGGAAGATCGTGCGCTCGGCAGGCTCGCAGAGGTCCATCTTCGCCAGCATCTCCTCGGAGAAGAAGCCCGCCACGCCATGCTCGGCATACTTCACCACCAGCGACTTCGGCCCCATGGCGAGCACCTTCTTCGCGCCGCGCACCCAGTTCGTCTCGTCGCTCAGCATCAGCACTTCCTTGCCGTTGATGACGAGCACATCCAGCTCCTTCATCACGCGCTCAAGGTTTTCCCGGTGCGCGGAGATCCAATAGTTCATTGTGTCGCCCGCAATCAGCTTCGCGTTTGGCATCGCCTGGCGCACACGCAGCTGCAACACGGGGTCGATGTTCGCAAGGAAGAGATGCTCGCTGTCAAGGTAGCTCTCCGGGATCTTCGGCTCGAAGTCTGCGAAGACGTTCAGGTACGTCGCGAGCGTCTCCGCCTCGGCGAGGTCCTTTATGTAGCTGCCCGTCCAGTGGAAGCTCTTGCCGTGCACGTGCTCAATGCCGGTCGTGTCAACGCCCTTTGAGGTCAGCACAGCCTCATGCTCGGGCAGAAAGTCCTCACCTACCACACCAACCACACGCACCTTCGTAAAGAAGCTGGCCGCCAGCGCGAAGTGCGTCGCCGCACCACCCAGCACGCGGTCACGCTTGCCACTCGGCGTCTCCAACGAATCGAACGCCACCGAACCTACTACCAATATCGACATGAATACCTTATCCTCAATCTTCGCTCAGGTTGCGCAGCTGCCCTACCAGTACTTCCCATAGAGCAATTCGAGCTTCTTGCGCGTTGCATCGGGGATCATCGTCTTGTCGGTCATCGTCGCAAACTTCGCGGCGGTCTGCGCGGGGCTGGCGCTAAGGTCTGTGGGCATCAGGCGAACCGCGGCCTTCACCACCTTCTGCGCGTTGCCGCTGTTCTGGTGCATCACCGCGATCACCTGCTCGATGGTTACGGCATCATGGCCCTCGAACCAGCAGTCGTAGTCGGTCACCATCGCGAGCGTGGCATAGCTCAGTTCGGCTTCACGCGCGAGCTTGGCCTCCTGCAGGTTGGTCATGCCGATCACGTCCGCGCCCCAGCTGCGATACAGCCGCGACTCCGCCTTGGTTGAAAACTGCGGACCCTCCATGCAGATGTACGTGCCGCCCAGCTTGCCCACGACGCCCACCTCCGCGCACGCATCCGCAAACGCCTTGCTCACGATCGGACATACCGGGTCGCCAAACGCCACATGCCCGACGACACCGTTGCCAAAGAACGTGGCACTGCGGTCGAACGTGCGGTCGATGAACTGGTCAGGGATCACGAAGTCGGTTGGCTTGTGTTCTTCCTTCAGACTGCCCACCGCGCTCACGCTCAGGATGCTCTTCACGCCGAGCGCCTTCATCGCATAGATGTTTGCCTTAAAGTTCAACTCGCTGGGCAGGATGCGATGGCCCTTTCCGTGCCGAGCCAGGAATGCCACATCGCGGCCCTCCAGCTTGCCCAGCAAAAACACCTCGCTGGGATCGCCAAACGGCGTCTCCACTTTTTCTTCATGCACCTCGGTCAGGCCATCCATGTTGTACAGCCCGCTACCGCCGATAATCCCGATCTCTGCCTTCGCCAAACCTGTCTCCTGTCGTCCTTACACAGGTATCCGCGCGCTTATGGCTGCGCAGACACGCATCTTCAAGTATATCGTCAGCTACTCGATTCCCAGTTTCTTCCAGATGGCATCGGCCTTCGCCTTCACGTCCTTCGGCATGGTCATCATCGTGGGCCACTGGCGCGTGAAGCCCTCGGCCGCCCATTTGCGCGTCGCATCAATGCCCATCTTGGAGCCGTAGTTCGGCAGGCGGCTCGCGTGGTCCAGCGTGTCCACCGGGCCCATCGTGAACTGGATGTCGCGCTCCGGATCAATGTTGTTGCCGGCGCGCAGCATCACCTCGCCCACATCCTGCACATCGCAGTCCTCATCCACCACCACGATGCACTTGGTGAACATCGCCTGCCCCAGTCCCCAGATCGCATGCATCACCTTGCGCGCCTGTCCCGCATAGCTCTTGCGGATGCTCACCAGCATCAGGTTGTGCGCCACTCCTTCCGCCGGCAGGTTGATGTCGACGATCTCCGGAATCGTCAGTTTCATCAGCGGCAGAAATATCCGCTCCACCGCCTTGATCATCCATGTATCTTCCATCGGCGGCTTGCCGACGACGGTCGCCGCATAGATGGGATCTTTACGGTGCGTGATGCAGGTGAGGTGCAGCACCGGGTACTCGTCCTGCATGGTGTAGAAGCCGGTGTGGTCGCCGAACGGCCCTTCCGTGCGCAGTTCGCCGAGCTCGACATAGCCTTCGAGCACGATCTCCGCGTGCGCCGGGACTTCGAGATCCACAGTCTCGCACTTCACCAGCTCCACGGCCTTCTGCCGCAGGAAACCCGCGATGAGATACTCCTCCACCTCAGGCGGCGCGGGAACAATCGCGCTGAACGTCGTCGCCGGATCGGTGCCGATGACCACGGCGACCTCCATCCGTTCGCCGCGGATCTTCGTCACCACATGCTGCGGCATGGTGTGCTGGCCTGCCGCTGCCGTGCCACCCGCGGTGACGGCCATCATCTCGACCTGGCCTGCGGCGTCTTCCGCCACAGCCCTCATGCGGTCGCGCGCGTGCTCTGCTGCGACCTTCTGCCGCTGCCAGTGCATGCCTGCCGTCTTGCCGTCATACACCTGCATCCGGTACATGCCTACATTGCGCTTGCCGGTGCTTGGATTCTGCGTGATCACACACGGCAACGTGATAAACCTGCCGCCATCTTCAGGCCACGTCTTCAGCACCGGGAACTTCAGCACATCGACGTCCTCACCGCGCAGGACCACCTCTTTGCAAGGCGCATTCTTCGCGCTGATGGTCTTCGGAAAATAGCCGCCCACCTCAGCGAGCATCGGCAGCATCTTCAGCTTATCCAACATGCCGCTCGGCGCCACAGGATGAATCAGCGTCTCAATGCGTCCGGCGATCTCGTCGAGCGAGTCCACCTCCAGCGCCATCTGCATACGCTTCGTGCTGCCGAACTGGTTCATCAGCACGCGTGCGCCGGGATAACCCGCAACGTTCTCAAACAGCAGCGCCGGGCCACCAGCCTTCGCTGTCCCCTTGCCGCTTTTCGAGGCACGATCGGCGATCTCCGCCATCTCCAATATTGGCGAGACCTCGGCCGTCACCCGCTTCAACTCGCCGGCCTTGTCCAGCACCTTCAACCACTCACGCAGGCTTTCGTATGCCACTTCACTTGCCTCGTCTTTCGTCGTACATCTTCCAGAACGGCTTGTCTTTGACTACATCTTCCAGAAGATCTTTTTATGCCACAGCCACCAGTTCGGCAGGAAGCACACCACCACAAACGCAATGGCAAACGCCAGCGACGTCAGCTTGTCCGAGTGGTGCGGCGCGAACAGGTGGAAGTACACCCACGCCCACACCGTCGATCTGCCTATATGGAAGTACAGCGCCGACTTCACCAGCACCACCGAGGTCGTATACGCCGCAATCGCATTCGACCCGAAGACGAACCACGGCCACGTCGCCGCATTCAACCAACGTGGCCACGGCTTCCGCCGCTCGTCCACCAGCGAGGACAGCAGCGCCAGCAGCACCACCGCCCAGCCCGCCATTACCAGCACGTAGCTTGATGTCCACAGGTTCTTATTGATCGGGAACCACACCGACCACAGCTCGCCCAGCAGCACAGCCGCAGCACCTGCAGCCGCCATCCACACATTCGCGGTCGCGGTCGAGATCTCGGAGCGGTCATGCCGCGTGGCCCTCAGCCACATGCCAGTCAGCGCACCCAGCAGCGTTGTAGCCACGGCGGGCAGCGTGCTCAACACGCCCTCAGGGTCGCTGTTCTTTCGATATAGCGCCCCGGTATGCAGCCAGTGCTGCGTCCAGCCCACGACACCGCGGTCGACCCACGCAGCCAGGTTCTGCCACTCACCCATAAACGGAATATCGCGCCCCGGCATGCCGAGCCCTGGCACTGGCACCCAGCGCAACAGCACCCAGTAACCCACCAGCAGTACGGCAACAATGCCCCCGACGACCCATGCCTGCCGCCGCATCTGCATCGTCGCCACCAGCACCAGCCCGGCCAGCAGAGAGACGATCGCGATGCGCGGAATCACGCCGAAGAAGCGCAGCGTGGTCCAGTGCATCCGCGGAAAGTAGTCCAGCACAAAGGCCAGCAGCAGCAGCTTTCCGGTGCGTACGAACAGGTGTCCGGCCAGCGACTTGCGGCAGTTGCCCCGCGCCGCACGAGCCGAGAGGCTGTACACCATGGCCGCGCCCACCAGGAACAAGAACGTCGGGAAGACCATGTCCGTGATCGTCCAGCCGTTCCACTCCGCGTGGTCCAGCGGGCGGAAGACCCGGGCCCAGTCGCCGGGGTCGTTCACCAAAATCATCAGCGCGATCGTCAATCCGCGCAGCAGGTCGATCGACAGCACCCGCCTAGGCGCGGTCGTCGTCTTCACGGGCAATGGGGCGGTCGCTGTCAGGGTCGCAGACATTCTCTCCATCATCTCCTTAACGTGAGGTCCAGCGCCATCGCTCGTCTCTTTCTCTTCGATGCAGGCAACGTGGCCGGAGCACACCCGCAGGAACATCACAACCCGCCCCGGTGTCTAACCCGGCATACGCATTCCTCGCCTGGGTGCGCGCGTCGAAGCACGACTTCGCCCGCCATTTCGCTCATCGAGGTGCCACTATGTTCGTCGAATCGCTCGTAGAATCAACGCCGCTGCTCCGCACCCGCAATCGTATGCCTGCGCTGGCCTCCATCGGCATCCAGGCCTGCCTCGTCGCCGCGCTTTTGGCCATTCCCGTGCTGCATCCGGAGCTGCTGCCCACCGGCCCCATCAAGCTCTCCACGCTGGCTCCGCCGCCCACCCAGGCACCGCCCGCACCACCGGTCGAGCGCCTGCACGTCACCGCCGTCGTTAGCTCTGCACAATCTGCTCCTGCGGCACCTTCGCAAGCCATTGCAGCGGCCCGCAATCTCATTCACTCGGATGGCCCCGGCGTTGACGCCCCGCTGCTTCTCATCGCCGCAGGTGCCGGGCCTATGAACCCAGCGCTTCCCTTCTCAACTACCGGCCCGGCGACGCCGAACGTCGTCGTCCGCCCCGCCGCACCCGCGGGTCCACTGCACATCTCAACCGGAGTTACTGAAGGCCTTCTACTTGCTCCCATCAAGCCAATCTATCCGGAGATCGCGCGGCTTACCCGCACCTCCGGCACAGTGGTCATCGAAGCCATCATCTCGAAGTCCGGCACAATCCAGAGCGCCCACGCCGTCAGCGGCCCGGCGATGCTGCAGTCCGCAGCGGTCGATGCCGTTCGCACCGCGCGCTATCACCCCTACCTGCTCAACGGCCAGCCCACCGAGGTCGAAACCACCATCACCGTCAACTTCCGCATGAACCCGTAACCGCGCACACGCCGATCACGCGGCAGCTTACCGCAGCGTGATCGGCGTCAGCACAGGCTCCTGCACCACGCTCTCCACCACGTCCAGCGGATACCCCGCATCCTTCCACCCTTGCAAGCCCCCGCGCAGAGGACGCACCCGCTGCACACCCAATCGCCGCAGATCCAACGCGACCTTCATGCTGGTCTCTTCGCTCGGGCACGTGCAGTACAGCACAATATCGCGGTCGCTTGGGATCAGCTCGCGGCGCTGCCTCAACTCGTCCGGTCCAATACGCAGCGCGCCGGGCAACACCAGCGGGTCAGACAGCACATCCAGCGGGTGACGCAGGTCCACGATGAACGGCCGGTCCTTGCCCTCTTCGTTGGCCTCTTCGATCAGCGCCATCAGCGCCTGCGGCTCCAGCCGCAACCCCCGCAGCTGTCTCCGGAACTGCCGCCGCTTCCATAGTCTATGGATCAGCAGTCCCAACACCCCGGCCAGCACCAGCGGCCCGGCAAGGTGCTCCAATAGCCCGAAGAAGTCTTGACTGCGCTTGGCGACATCGCCAAAAAACCGGCCAGCAAACAGCCACGCCGCGGCCCATATCAGCGAGCCCAGCATGTCATACGCCACAAACACCGGGTACGCGATCCCAGCCTGCCCGGCGATCGGAGCGGCCACCGTGCTCAGCCCCGGCACGAACTTCGCAAACAGCAGCGTAAACGCGCCACGCTTCATCATCGTGCCCTGCGTCTTCGCCACGCAGGTGGTCGACTCCAGCGAGAACCGGCACAGCAGGTTCAGAATCTTCCTCCCAAACCGCTTGCCCATGTAGTACCAGACCGAATCCGCAATCAGGCACGCCAACAGGATCACCGGCAGCACATACGCGATGTGCAGCCGATGCGCGGCGCTCATCGTTCCCGCAGCAAGCATCACCGGAAGGCTCGGAATCGGCATCCCGCCCTGTTCGGCCAGCACCCAGGTGAACAGGATCGTGTAGGCGTGATGTTCAAACAGCCGCATGAGCGAAAACATGGCTGGTCCTCTCCAAAACCAAAACCCACCGTGTACACATACGATGTTCGCACTAAACTTCGGTTGCGGAAACCTTCGCCAATTTGCCGCCTTTTGCCGCCCCGGCCGGCAGTATTTTATCTTCTCCGTCACAAAGCAAAAGGGCGAGGCCATCTGGCCCCGCCCTTTGTTACCTTTAGCCGTTCCTACTGTTTCACGCGGACCGTCGGCTCAACGCTCATGCCGATGCGGAGAGCTTCATCCTTGTTTTCGTCCTGCAGGTCCGTGAAGTCGATGCGGACGGGGATACGCTGCACCACCTTCACATAGTTGCCGGTCGCGTTCTCCGGCGGGAACAGGCTCAACGACGAGCCGGTCGCGCCACCGATCTGCGTGACCTTGCCGGTGAACTTGCGGCCACCCAGAGCATCCACCTCAATCTTGACCGTCTGGCCGGGCTTCATCTCCGCCAGCTGCGTCTCCTTGAAGTTCGCCGTCACCCACAGGTCGGTCAGCGGAACGATCGTCACCAGCGACTGGCCGACGCTCAGGTTCTCGCCCACCACCACACTCTTCTTGCTGACGATGCCGTCCTCCGGCGCCACGATCTTCGTGTAGCCGAGGTTCAGCTTCGCCTGGTCAACGCGGGCCTGCGCCTGGGCGATGGACGCCTTCGCGGCAGCCGCCTGCGCCTCCTGCACCGCAACCTGCTTCGGCGCATTGGTTCGCGACTGCGCCGACTGCGCCACCGACGACGCCAGCTTCGACTTCGCCGCGTTTACCGCGTCGCGCGACGCCTTCGCACTGCGCTGCGCTTCATCCAGGGCGGCCTTGTCCGCGTCATTCACAGCCACCGCCTGGTCGAACTGCTGCTTCGAGATGACGTCCTTGGCCACCAGCGGCGTATAACGGTCCACATCGAGCTGGGCCTTCTGGGCGTTCGCCCTGGCCTGCGCGATACGCGCATCTGCCGCCGCTACCTGTGCTTCAGCCTGCGAGACCTGCGCCTCGGAGCTGGACACGTCCGAACCGCTGGTCGACACCTGCGTCCGCACGTTCACGCTCGTGATCGGCACACCTGCGCTCGCCTGCTCATACTGCGCCTGCGCCGTCGCCAGGTCAGCCTCCGCCTGGTCCAGCGCAACCTGGTAGTCGGTGGGGTCCATCTGCGCGATCACATCGCCCTTATGAACCAGCTGCTGCTCTTCCACATTGACCTGGATCACCTGCCCGGCCACGCGCGAGCTCACCTGATACAGGTTGCCATCGATCTGCGCATCGTCGGTGTCTTCGGTGAACGTCGAACGCCAGTAGAAGAACAGCGCGACTAGCGCGATCACCACAATGATTCCGATCACGATCGGTCTGCGGCTCTTCTTCGGCTCCACGGCCTCGTTCTGCGGCACTTGCTCATTCGTATCGGCCACGCTTACTTCCCTCCCAGATAATCTTTGTAGTTCGTCGACGCCACACCCAGCGCCCGCGCCAGAGAAAGCTTGGCCACGTTGTGCTGGTACAGCGCTGCAATGTATTGGTCTTCAGCCTGGCGGTCGGTCGCCAGCGCCTGCGAGACGGGCAGCTGGTCCGCCACGCCCGCCTTGAAACGTTCCTGCGCCTCGTTCAGCGCCTCGCGAGCCAGCTCCACGTTGCTCTTCGCCACATCCACCAGCTTCGCCGCCGTCTGGATGTCGAGGATCGCGTCGCGCACATCCTGGTTCACCTGCTGCACCTGGTCGCTCTGCTTGGCCTGCGCCTGCACAAGCTGAGCCTTGGCAACCTCGTTGTTGCCTCTGGTTTTCACCACCTGGAAGATCGGCGCGTCGATCTCGCCTTCGGCCGTGTACGTCCCATGCGAGTGGTTCGGCGTCTCACCCAGGTCGCCGAAGTTGCCAGTCACCTTGGCTGTCGGCAACTGGTCGTCGAAGGCGGCTTTCTTCTGCGCCTCGGCGGCCTTGGTGTTCTCCACCGCTGCGGCAAGGTCCTTGCGCTGTTTCAGCGCCTGCTGCAGCGCCGCATTCGGGTCCGGAGCATCCAGCGCCTGGAACGGCTCGGTGTCCGTCACCTCAAACTTCTGGTCCAGCGGCAGGCCAATCGCCCGCGCCAGCGCCAGCTTGTCCTTCTCCAGCGAGTTCTGCGCCGAGATCAGCGTCTGCTGCTCACTCTGGTAGTCCACCTGCGCGCGCAGCACGTCGAGCCTTGGGCTCGTGCCCGCCTCGTGCGCGTCGGTGGCCTGGTCCAGCGACACCTTCGAGCTTGCCAGCTCCGCCTCGACCGCCGCAATGCGCGACTTGTCCGCCACGCACACCAGGTACTGGTTGCCGACCGTCAGCACCACCAGGTCACGCGCGTCCTGCGCACTCAGCTTGGCCGACTCGAAGTTGTGCTTCGCCGCCATATATTTCTGGAACGACTCCAGGTTCACAAGGTCATCGGTCAGGTACGCCCGGAAGTCGATTACCTGGAACGGCCCGATGATCGGGTTGATCCCCGGAAACTTCAGGCCATAGGCCGCCAGATCCACCTGCTCTACCGTGTACGAGGCTGAGCCGGTCACCTTCGGCAGCAGGTCCTGCAACGCCACCAGCCGCTGCCCGCCCTGTCCGCGCGCGTTCGCGCTCGTCAGCACCAGCCCGAGGTTCGTCCGCAGCCCGCGTTGCATCGCCTCATCCAGGCTCAACGGCAGCACGCCGTCTGTCGCCTTGCCCTCGGTGAGCGAACCTTTGAAGTTCTGGTCCACGTTCGACGGGTTCGCTGTACTGTTCGGACTCACCGGGGGTCCCGGCTGTGACAGTTGTTGCTGCGCCTGCACCGCCACCGGCAGTTCATCGGTGCCGCTGCTAGGCGGTCCCGAGGTTCCGGGCAACTGCGCCAACAGCCCACCCGACAGCGCCAAAAGCGCCGCCAGCGTTACCATGCTGCGGACCGTAGCAGTCGCCACTCTGCGAGCCTCTCTCTTGATTGGTTCCATAGGTTCCATGCTAATTGCTTTGGGCAAAACCCCTCTTTCGCTTCTTGGAGGTTCAAGCGTATTCGTATCTGTGTATTACAGATGCTTACTTCCCGCTCAGGTATGCAAAACTTGCTGCGGAAAAACGTCATTTCACCGGATATCTATCATTTCCGGAGGATTCCGCCGTCTCCGCACCGCGGAATGCCGGCCCCGGTATGACCCACGGCGGATACCTTCGTCCGCTTCCGGCCCTCCGTCATCGCGCCAAATCGTCGTAGGATGGTCTGCATGAGTCCCTCCCCGATTCGCACCGCCGTTCTGGGCTATGGTCTAGCCGGACGTGTCTTCCACTGCCCCTTCGTCTCCGCCGTCCCCGGCCTGGAGCTCTCCGCCATCGCACTGCGCTCCCCGGAGTCCGCCGCAAAGACCGCCGAAGCCGTCCGCTCCATCTATCCCAACACTCGCATCCTCAGCTCCATCGACGAGGCCATCAACTCCCCCGACATCGACCTCATCGTCGTCGGCACACCCAACGACTCCCACGTCGAGTACGGCCGCGCCGCGCTCAAAGCCGGCAAGCACGTCGTCATCGACAAGCCGCTCGCGCCCACCTCGGCCGAGTGTACCGAGCTCATCGACCTCGCCGCCCGCCACGGCACCGTCCTCGCACCCTTCCACAACCGCCGCTTCGACTCCGACTTCCTCACCGTCAAAAAGCTCATCCACGAAGGCGTCTTCGGCCGCGTGAATCAAGTCCTTTCGCACTACGACCGTTTCCGCCCTATCCAGCGCCCCAATAGCTGGAAGGAGGCCCCCGGCCTGGCCAGCGGCCTGCTCTACGACCTCGGCCCTCATCTTATAGACCAGGCACTCGCCCTCTTCGGCGCGCCCACGCACATCACCGCCAGCGTCCGCTTCGACCGCGACAAGACCGACATCGACGATGCCTTCGACATTACCTTCGATTTCACCATCGACGGTCACAACCTGCGCTACGGCTGCCACTCCACCATGCTCGCCGCCGAGCCCTCGCCGCGCTTTCTGGTCCACGGCACCCACGCCAGCTACACCAAGTTCGGCCTCGATCCGCAGGAGGCCGCTCTGCTCGGCGGTGCCCGCCCGCCAGTTCTCGACACCGCCAGCCACAGCACCGAAACCTCCTGGATCACCGAGCCCGAGTCCATGTGGGGTGTGCTCACCACCGCTACCCAGCGCATCGAGCCCGTCAAGTTCGAGCGCGCTGACTACCCCACCGTCCCCGGAGACTACCGCCAGTTCTACCTCAGCGTTCGCGATGCCATCCACGGCAACTCCGCGCTCGCTGTCCCGGCCTCCGCCGGCTACCGCACCATGCGCCTCATCGAACTCGCCCTGCAGTCCAGCGCCGAGCGCCGCACCCTGCCCGTCGAGTTCTAACCTGCCTGCTCACAACAGCGGCACGGCCCTCAGCCGTGCCGCTTTGTCTTGCCCTCAAATGTCTTGCCCTCAAAACCTTTGTCAGCCCTGCATATGGCAGTCATCGGTTCGGCGCAGGTCGTCCAGCACCGGCATCGCCGCCAGCACCAGCAGCACAGCAGCCAGTGGCAGGGTGAACAGGAACCCGACGTGCTTGAATCCCAGCGCCCCGATCACTCCACCCACGAAGAACAACGCAATCAGCGACGTCAACAGCCGCAAACCGCCCCACTCCGGCTCCAGCGGCACATCCTGTCCGCCCAACCGTGCGGCCACGATCCTGCCCATCGCGATACCGGAATCCGTCACCATGCCGGTCAGATGCGTCGTCCGGATCACCGAGTCCGATATCTTCGTCAGGATGGCGTTCTGCAGCCCCATCGTGAAGCACAGCAGCAGCACCGTTCCGAAGACGCGGCCGCCGTTGAACTCGCTACCCGTCACGCCAAACACCACCAGCAGCGCCGCCTCCAGCACCAGCGCCAGCGCATACTCACTCTCCATCCCTCGCGACCGCGCCCAGCGCACCAGGAGTGTCGTCAGCACCGCTCCCAGCAGAAACGAGAACACCGCTCCCACCCCATGCAGCACAAGAGTGACGCTGCCGAGCGCGAGGTTGTCCGCCATCGCCGCCACCACGCCGGACATATGCGACGTGTACTGGCGCACGGCCAGAAATCCGCCCGCATTTGCCGCCCCTGCGACAAACGCAAGATAGCGCGCCAGATGCCGGTTCGCGGTATCTGTGCGCTTGCTCCCCGTCAACCGGCGTAGATAAAGCAGAGGCATAGCCTCTATCATCGCAGACCGAACACCGCCCGCGGTAGCGGCCTCACACGCCAATTTCCTCCGGAGCGCGTAAAATAACAGCAACATGACCTCAGCCGTCACCAAGTCGCCCGCCTTCAAGTTCATCATCGCCGGAGTGCTGATCGTCGGCGCCATTAGCTGGCTCGCCATCTCCGGCCAGCGTGACACCAAGAGCTACTACGTCACCATCGCCGAGCTGAACGCCCTGGGCAGCAAGGCCTACACGCGCAACCTGCGCGTCGCCGGCAACGTCAAGCCCGGCACCATCGAGCGCAACGGCCCCAACGCCGATTTCACCCTGATCGAGCAGGGCCGCACCCTGCACGTCGACTACGTCGGCTCCGAGCCGCCGCCCGACACCTTCAAGGACGACGCCCAGGCCCTCGCCATCGGCACCTTCGGCCGCGACGGCACCTTCCACGCCACCCAACTCCAGGCCAAGTGCGCCAGCAAGTACGCTCCCGCCAAACCCGGCGCAGCCCCACTGGCAACACCGCGCCACTTCCGACCTCGAAGTCCTAAGCCAAAGGCTTGATGTCGGAACTCGAAAGCCCCAACGACCCCTCCGGCACATGCTTCTCTTCCACGTCGTAGTCGTATAGGTGGTACTGGAAGTAGATCACGCTGAAGAAGAACGTCATCCCACCGCCCAGCGGGATGCCGATCGGTTCCGCCTCCAGCTCACTACGCAACTGGAAGATCGTCCACAGGTACAGCACCACGTAGACGATTGTGGCAAAGCCCACAATCATCCCGATCTGTTCCTGCGTGGCTCCGACAGCACCTTCGATTCCGCCCAGCAGGATCATCGCAGGGACAAAACACGCAGCAACAATCGACAGCACAAACGCGCGGCTCTTCCCGTTCACCCGTCGCACCCAGTTGGCCTGCACAATCAGCCAGATCGGCCCAAACAGCCCGCGGGTAAGCAATTCGATCACGACCAACCAGCCCCAATGCAGACGCACGGGCTTCGGCATAGGCTTCTCTAAACGTTCAGGGATCATAGTTCCGACATCCTAGCAACCACCCACCCGCTCCGCACACTCCGCATCTCGCATTTCCCTACGGCTTGGTCAGCGCCTTCAGGTACAGGTAGTAAAACTCCGTCCCACGATAGAACGACTCCGCGCGCACCCGCTCATCCCGCCCGTGCATCCGCTCATCGCCTTCGTCGATCGCCACGCCGTTCACGCCATAGCTCGGCAGCCCGGCCATCATCGTGTAGATCGAGTCGCTCGCGCCCACCTCCATGATCGGGATCACCGGAATCCCCGGCCACATCTCCGCCGTCACCGCGCGCAGCGGGTTGAAGACCTCCGGCAGCGGCGGAGGCGGCGCCAGGCTCTCGCGGCTCGGCGCGGTCGCGCTGATCGTCCCATCGTCTGCCATGTACTCCACCTTCAGCTTCGGGTCATCGAAGATCTTGATCAGGTCCTGCCGCGTCTGCTCCTGCGAGTGCCCCGGCAGAATCCTGCAGTTCACATTCGCCGTCGCCTCCGCTGGCAGCGCATTTGGAGCACGCCCGCCGCTCAGCATCGTCGCCACGCATGTCGTCCGCAGCAGCGCGTTCTCATCAGGAGCCTTTACAAACTCCGCCAACGCCTTCTCGTCCATCGGCGTCGCCAGCACCCCCGCAATCAGCTTCGCCTTCTCCACCGGCAGCGCCTTGGCCTCTTCCTTCAGCTCCTCGCGAGACACCGGGTTCAGCTCAATCGGAAACGGGTGCGCCTCCAGCCTGTCCAGCGCATGCATCAGCTCATAGATGGCATTGTCCGGCCTCGGCAGGCTGCTATGCCCGCCAGGGTTCATCGCCGTCAGCTTGAAGTCAGCATAGGTCTTCTCCGTCGCCTCCACACCCATCGCCACAGCCTTGCCGTCGTGTGAGGTCACGCCGCCCGAGTCCGGGTTCAGCACAAACTCTGCCTGCATCAGCTCAGGACGGTTCTTCAGCAGCCAGCTCACGCCGTTCGACTTGCCGCCCTCTTCATCCGCTGTCAGCGCCAGCGTAATGTCGCGCTTCGGCACCCAACCCTCGCGCTTCAGCCGGATCAGGCTCTCCACCGCAATCGCATCCGAATCCTTCATGTCCTGCGTGCCGCGCCCGTAAAAATATCCGTCCTTCTCGACAAACTCGTACGGATCGGTCGACCAGTCCTCCCGCCGCGCCTCCACCACATCAATGTGCCCGATAATCAGCATCGGCTTCAGCTTCGATCCAGCCGCACCGTGATACCGCACCACCAGGTTCTGCTTGCGATCATTCGGCCCAGCGAGGATCAAGTCCTCCGGCGCAAAACCCGCCTTCAGCAACTCGGCGCGCGCTGCCTCCGCCACCTTCGTCACACTGCCATTCGAGTCCTGCGAGTTGATCTCAATGAACTCCTTGAAGATCTGCCGCGCCAACACACGGTCCTGCTCCGGCAGCTGCGGGCCCTGCGCCATCGCAACCCCACTCATCGCCAACACCAAAACCAACGCCATCGAACGCATCACGCACCTCGCAATTAAACTCAAAACCCTACACTCGAAACCCTTAACCCTTCATCAAAAACGCCCCCGGCACTATGCTCACGCGTAGCGGCTACTCCTGCCGCTCCAGCGCCCTGCGGTCCCACCCCGCCAATGTAGCTCCCGCCACATACGTGCTCTCGAGAAACGACATCAACGCCACCTCCGGAGACGCACTCTTCCGCATCTCCTCATACAAATAAATAAACTCGCCGAGACCCTCATCATACTTCGCCTCTGCCGGTTCGATCGCCGCCGCGCTCAAACCCTGCGGAGCCGGAGCCGCATAGCAATAAAACGCAGCCTTGCCATACCCACCATTCCCCGGCCAGAACCCCGCGCTGATCACCTCCTGCGAGTACGCCTCCCGCGTGATCGCATCCGCCCCCTCGCGCACCGGAGCAGGCCTGCCCGAAAACCGCGTCACCGCCAGATCAAAGCTCCCCCAGAAAAAATGCACCGGGCTCACCTTGCCTACAAACTTCGCGGTGAACCGTTGAAACACCTGGTCCGCACTCATCAGCACGCGCCAGAACCGCCGCGCCATCTCCGGGTCATAGGAGCAGTGTTGCATGTCCTCAGCAAACGGAATAGGCTCCTTCAACTCCACCGGCACCGGCCACAACGTCACCGCGCACCCGATCCCCGCCAGCGTCTTCAAATACTCCGCATAGAACTCCGCAACACTCTGCGCCCGCAGCGCCATCGACGCCGTCGCCCCCGTACTCAGCCTGAACCACAGACGATGCTCCAGAAAGTCAAACTCGATCTCCAGCATCTCGCTGCCATACGGCATCGCGGCGGTGCTCAGTCCCCGCGCACTCACATATAGGGGCACATTCCACCACTGCGCCTCCATCGGATGCAGCGCCAGCCGCGTCTTCCCCACAATCTGCGTCCACATATGCAGCGTCTCCGCCGTCGCCGCCCAATCCTCCCACCGCAACTCCGGCCAAAGCTCACTCATAAGTCCTCGCTTTTTCTCTACTGTCTACCCACTCTTGTCTACTGTCTAATAGTTAAGATTCGGCCCCAGCCACCGCTCCGTCTCCTCGACCGTCCACCCCTTACGCTGCGCATACTCCTCCACCTGGTCCTTGCCAATCTTCCCCAGTGAAAAATACCTCGCCTCCGGGTGCGCAAAATAGATCCCACTCACACTCGACCCCGGCCACATCGCATAGCTCTCGGTGATCTTCATCCCCGTCTTCGCCTCGACATCCAGCAGTCGCCAGATCGTGCCCTTCTCGGTATGGTCAGGGTACGCGGGATACCCCGGCGCCGGTCGAATCCCCCGATACCCTTCCGCAATCAGCTCCTGCGGCGTCAACTGCTCCGCACGCCCATAGCCCCACACATTGCGAACATGCTTGTGCAGACACTCCGCAAACGCCTCCGCCAGCCTGTCCGCCAGCGCCTCCGTCATGATCGCGTTGTAGTCGTCGTTCTCCTTGCGAAATTTCTCGCACAGCTCATGTACGCCGATCCCCGCCGTCACCGCAAACGCACCAATCGAGTCCTGCAGCCGAGTCTCCCGCGGCGCAATAAAGTCCGCCAGCGACCGGCACGGCTTGCTGCCATCGCGCCCCACCTGCTGCCGCAGAAAGTGGAACGTCTCCACCCGCTCCCCGCGCGTCTCATCGGTGTATAGCTCCACATCATCACCGACAGCGTTCGCGCGAAACAGCCCATACACGCCGCGCGCCGTAATCAACTTCTCCTTCACGATCCGGTCCAGCAGCTTCTGCCCATCGGCAAACAGCTTGCGTGCCTCCGCACCCTGCTTCTCGTCATCGAGTATCCGCGGATACAACCCCTTCAGCCCCCATGTATGGAAGAACGGCGACCAGTCGATGAACTCCCGCAGCGTCTTCAGCGGAAAATCTTCCATCACCTTGATGCCGAACTCCTCCGGCACCGCCAGGTCCTCCGCCACAAACTCAATCGGCGTCCGCCGCGCCCGCGCCGCCCCAATCGACAGCGTCTCCTGCTTCGGCGCCGAATGCTGCTTCCGCACCGCCTCATACTCCGCCTTATGCTGCGCAACAAACTCATCCTTGCCGTCTTCACTCAACAGGCTCGTCGTCACCGGCACAGCCCTGCTGGCGTCGAGCACATGCACCACCGGCTGCGAATAATGCGGCGCAATCTTCACCGCCGTATGCGCACGGCTCGTCGTCGCTCCACCAATCAGTAGCGGCACCTTAAAGTTCTGCCGCTCCATCTCCTTGGCCACATGCACCATCTCATCCAGCGACGGCGTAATCAGCCCGCTCAATCCAATAATGTCCGCGCGCACCTCCTTCGCACGTTCCAGGATCTTCTCGGCGGCCACCATCACGCCCATGTCGATCACCTCGTAGTTGTTGCACGCCAGCACTACCCCCACAATGTTCTTGCCGATGTCATGCACATCGCCCTTCACCGTCGCCAGCACAATCTTCCCTTGCGCGCGCACCTCTTCGCCCGCAGCCTCTGCGGCAGCCTTCTCGGCCTCCATAAACGGCGTCAGGTACGCAACCGCCTTCTTCATCACGCGAGCGCTCTTCACCACCTGCGGCAGAAACATCTTGCCTGCACCAAACAGATCGCCCACCACGCTCATCCCCGCCATCAGCGGCCCTTCAATCACCAGCAGCGGCCGCCCCAGCTTAGCCCGAGCCTCTTCCGTGTCCTGGTCAATATATGCGTCGATCCCCTTCACCAGCGCATGACTCAACCGCGCTTCAACACTGCCGTTACGCCACTCTTCAGTCTTCTTCTCAACCTCTCCGGAACCGGCATTGCCAGCAGCCTTCAGCGCCTCGCCAAAGTCCACCAGCCGCTCAGTCGCATCCGGCCTGCGGTTCAGCAGCACATCCTCCACCAGCACCTTCAGCTCCGGATCGATCTCCTCGTACACCTCCAGCATGCCGGCATTCACAATGCCCATATCCATGCCGGCCGCAATCGCGTGATACAAAAACGCCGAGTGCATCGCCTCGCGCACCTTGTTGTTCCCGCGAAAGCTGAACGAGATATTGCTCACGCCGCCCGACACCTTCGCATGAGGCAGATGGTGTTTGATCCACCGCGTGGCCTCGATAAAATCCACCGCGTAGTTGTTGTGCTCCTCCATCCCCGTCGCCACCGTCAGGATGTTCGGATCGAAGATAATGTCCTCCGGCGGAAACCCAACCTCATCCACCAGCATCCGGTACGCCCGTTCGCATATCCGGATCTTCTCCTCATACGTCGCCGCCTGGCCGTTCTCATCGAACGCCATCACCACCACAGCAGCGCCATACTTCAGCACCGCCCGCGCCCGCTGCTTAAAAACCTCCTCGCCCTCCTTCAGCGAGATCGAGTTCACAATCCCCTTGCCCTGCAGGCACTTCAACCCCGCCTCAATCACCTCCCACTTCGACGAGTCCACCATGAACGGAGCCTTCGCCACCTCCGGCTCACTGCCCAGCAGTTGCAGGTAGCGAGTCATCGCGCTCACGCCGTCGATCATCCCCTCATCCATGCAGATGTCGATCACATTGGCGCCATTCTCCACCTGCTGCCGCGCCACGCTCACGGCCTCCTCGTACTTGCCCTCCTTAATCAGCTTCGCGAACTTCGGCGACCCAGCCACATTCGTCCGCTCACCGATCATCATGTACACGCCCACCTGCTGCGTAAACGGCTGCGACCCCGACAACCTCAACGGCTTCATCTCTTCCCTTGGCGTTAACTTGGCGTCCTTAGCGCCCGTGGCGTTTTCTTTCCTCACGCTCAAGCCGCCACCTCGCGCCTGATCTCCCGAGGAGCCACGCCTTCCAGCGCCTTCGCAATCGCCGCAATGTGCTCCGGAGTATTCCCGCAGCACCCGCCCGCAATATTAATCAGCCCATCCTCCGCAAACTTGCCCAGGAACCGCGCCATATCCGGCGGCCCCAGATCAAACCCCGTCTCCGACAGCGGATTCGGCAACCCCGCATTCGGATACGCACTCACCGCCACATCCGCCTTCTCACTCAGCTCGCTCAAAAACGGATACATCAAATCCGGCCCCAGCGAGCAGTTCAACCCCACACTCAGCGGCTTCACATGCTTCACCGCATTCCAGAACGCCTCCGTCGTCTGCGCCGAGATCAGCGTCTCACCACCACGCCCCACCGCCGCCGAAATGCTCACCGGCAACTCAACCTTGTCCTCATCAAACACCTCGCGGATCGCCACCAGCGCGGCCTTCGCATTCAACGAATCGAAGATCGTCTCCACCAGCAGCAGATCGCTGCCCCCGGCGATCAACCCACGCACTTGTTCCTTATATGCGGTCAGCACCTGGTCAAACGTCACCACACGAAACCCCGCATCGTCCGCATCCGGCGAGTTCGAAAGTGACACCGTCAGCGGCCCAATCGCTCCGGCAACAAACCGCTGCCTGCCCGTCTCATTCGCCACTCGGTCAGCCCACTCGCGACACTGCCGCGCGCTCGTCTCATTGATCTCCCAGGCCAGCCCACTCAACATCTTGTCGTCGATGATCTTCTGATAGAACTCCGGATCTTTCCGCCCGCCATGCTCCCGCGGATCATCCACAAAGAATTCGCTCTGCGTAATGCTCGTCGCGCCAAACGTATTCGTCTCGATGATGTCCGCCCCGGCCTCCAGAAACCGCCGGTGAATATCGCAGATCATCGCCGGCTGCGTCAGCGAAAACAAATCGCCATTGTTCAGCAGGTCCTTGGTCGAGTTCGCAAACCGCTCCCCGCGAATGTCCTTCTCGGCCATCCCATACGTGCGGATCGTCGTCCCCATCGCCCCGTCGATAATGGCGATGCGTCTTTCAAGAACCTTCTCCAGGGGATGCTGCCGGGTCTTCATCATTACGTCCAACCTTCCTGCGCGGACTCCTCACGCGCCATCAAAAAGCGGCGAGCCCTCTAGGCTCGCCGCGCTTGTCTCAGGCTGCTGTACTACGCCTGCGCGTCGGGCCTCTGCGGCTCCGCCTTGGCCATCAGGGCCGAGACCGGAACCAGCATGTCTTCCTTGCGCATCACCATACTCGTCGCGTTCAGGCTCGCTAGCTCAAATCCATGTCCATGCGTAATCGCATCGGTCGGGCAGGCCTCCACGCAATAGCCACAGAAGATGCACCGGTTGTAGTCGATGTTGTACACCTTCGCATAGCGTTCGGCGCTGGAGATCCGCACCTCTTCAGTGTTCTCCGCAGCCTCGATATAGATGCAGTTGGCCGGGCACGCCGCCGCGCACAGAAAGCACGCCACGCACTTCTCCAGCCCGTTCTCATCGCGCTGCAGCTCATGCTTGCCGCGAAACCGCTGCTGAAACTGCGCCCCGCGCATCGGCCCTTTGCCATCCGGATAGTTCTCCACCTCGGTAGGCTGAAACCCCTCCCGCAGCGTGATGCTCATTCCCTTGGCGATGGCAGCGACATTTTTGAGGATCGACATAGACCTCCAGTATACGACCTCCGGCTCAACCGTTCATAACCACATCGAAATCTGGTAGTTGATCAGTTTGAACGATCAACGGAAGTAGCGGGGATGTCTAGCTGGCAAAAATCCGAAATGAACGGCAGCGCCCAGCAATGCAGCAATGACCAAACTCACCGCTATCCTTCCCGGAAGAGATAGCTGTGAGAGATACTCTCGCGTGCGGAGCAATAGAAGGGTCACTCGATCTAGCATGGGTCGTCCGCCCAATGCTCTCACGCTTCCTGCAGGTCCACAAGCCAAGCGTCCCTATGTCTCGCTTCTGAGACATCTATTCGCAGGATGCCCGCACTCGCGTTACCCTTATCCGCATGAAGACCTCCCTCGTCCTCTCCGCCCTGCTCACCCTCGCGCCCGCCACCGTCCTAGCCCAAAGCACCGACGCCATGCCGCCCGAAACCAAGGCCCCTGCGCAGAGCGCCATGCCGATGAAGGCCCCCGTCCCGCCCTCGCACTCCGTCACCATCAACTTCCAGGGCCGCACCACCGTCCTCAAGATCGAAGCCCTCATGGCCCTCCCGCAGATCACTGTGCACGTCCACAACGAGCACCGCAACGCCGACGAGACCTACACCGGCCCCCTGCTCTCCGACGTCCTCGCCAAGGCCGGCCTCGTCGCCAGCAAAGAAACCCAGCCGCTCATCCTCCACAGCACCGTCGTCGCCACCGGCACCGACCACTACTACGTCATCTACTCCGCAGCCGAGGTCGAACCCACCTTCAGCCACGGCCAAGTCATCGTCGCCATCACCAAGAACGACGGCCTCCCCAACACCGAAGGCGGAGCCATCGAACTCGTCAACACCACTGACGTCAAACCCGCCCGCTGGCTCCACGGCCTCACCCAGCTCAACATCATGAGCCTCACCCAAAACCAGTAACGCAGTGGCCCCACCACAAATCAGGTAGCCCGACCCTTCAGGGTCGGGTCTCATAGACCTCAATCTAAAAAGAAACGGCGGAGGCTTCAGCCTCCACCCGTCTTACCGCCCGTCCGCCATCCCCAGCGAAGCCTTCATCATCCCGAACGACTGCATCGTCTTGACCAGCCCTCCAGCAAGATCATGATCCGGCACACGGCCCTTCGCAGTTAAGACCGGCCCGCTGCCCAGCGGGACATTCGCCGCATCCGTAGCATCGCGCAGCTTGCGCGCCAGCGGCAGCTCAAAGCCTTCGCTCACCCACACCGTATTGTCCTTCAGCGTCAGCAGCACGTCGCCCTCGTTGGTCGAGTACACACGCTCGTTCTCGTCCACCTCGTCCTTCTCGCGACGCTTCAACCCGTCATACTGCCTTGGCAACTCCTCCTCGAACACATCGAAGAAGCTGTGCGCCGAATCCGGGTTCTTCCAACGTGAGCTGTACAGAATCGCAAGCGACTTCGTCGTGTTCTTCTCCGCCGACGTTGCGCTCCGCCGCTGCGCCGCGTAGTACACGCCGCCGTCCCACTCCGGCGCCAGCGCCTCCGCCAGCGGACGCCCGCCAAACAGCTCCGCCGTCATCCGCACATCCAGCTCACCCATCACGCCCACGTCGTACGGCTCGTAGCCCGCCTCCTTCAGCATCGGATGAATGTCCGGCAGCCGCATCAGCGGCACCGCCACATGGCGCCGGTACGCCTCCGGAGTCATGATCTCGTAGCTCGAGTTCGGCGGGTTCTCCAGCACGCCCGCAAACGCCTTGCCCACGCCGTCCTTGGTCAGCACCACCTGCTCAAACCGCAGCCCGTCGGTATAAGGAAACAGCAGCGACTGCTGCAACACCAGCGGCGCCCGCGCCAGCACCGGGCTATCGGACGAATCGCCCGCCCCCTGCGCCAGCAGGTCCGCCATCTGCGGAAAGTCCTTCAGCGTCTTGCCAGAATGCCCGTTCGTCTCCAGCGCATAGTCCGCAAAGCTCACCATCGCCTGGCCCTCCAGCACTGCCTCGCGGGCCGTGTCCGTCTCATCCACCGCGATGTGCTTCTGGTCCTCGCCGGCGTTCTTCGCCGTGCCTTCAATCTCGTTGTCGTCCCACTTCGTCAGCCCGACCTTCTGGTCCTGCAGCGCATGTGTCAACTCATGCGCCATCACCGGGGCCTGCTCGTCGATCGGCACCCAGTTCAGCAGGTTCATCATCTTCGTCTTGTTGTCATAAAAACCCGCGATCTGCTCCGTTAGCAGGCTCAGCAAAAACGGCTTCAGCTGGAACGATTGGTCCAGCAGCCCGAACTTCTTCAGCACCAGTTCGCTGCGCTCCATGCGCTTGGCGCCCTTGTCTTCGTCGAACTTCTTCCGCAGGTCCTTGTTCACGCTGTCGCGCGAAACGAACCGCACCTTCACCGGAGCCAGAATCGGCAGCTGCGTATCGCTGCTCACAAAGTGCAGGATCTTGTCCTCGCTGGAGATCAGTTGCTTCTCCTGCTCGGCCGTCAGCAGCGTGTCCACGGGAGCCTTCGTGCTGCCGCTGTTCTCGGTGATCGTCGTCTGCCCGCTCTCCAGCACCGGCGGAGTGGTCTTGCCGCCCGCATCCGGCTGCGCTTGTTTCCCCTGCGGCGACGACTGCGCCAACCCCTGCATCCCGGCCATTCCCACCAGCACCACGCCCACCCACAACGTTCGTCCGTTCACGCAACCTCCGCAATCTACTTACGCACCAAAACAACTATCAGACTCAGTGTACTCACCCAAAGTTACCTCGCGTTTCGCCGCGCTCCTGAGTTGCGCCACAAATTAGGTACCCCGAGTCAGGCACCCCGAATCAGGTACCCCGAGGCTTCAGCCTCGGGTTTCATAGCTCCTCCATGGATGGGAGGGGCTTTAGCCCCGGGGTTTGCCTTGCAGCCTGTCAACCCCCTCCCCCACCTAACCCACGCCGTCCCAACCACATCCCCCAGAACGTTTTCCCCGCCCAACTCGCTACAATAAGAAGTAGTAGGGAGAACCGGCCGCCGAACTAGCATCTCGCATCTCATCTCTCGCATCTGCTCTTATTAGGGGTTCCACCGCTAACCTCAATCCGCTGCGGATCTTAGCCCCCAAACCGGGGGAGGGCGCCCCACCTGAAAGCCACTGATGACCGACCTCAAGACCCAACTCGACGCTATCCTCCACGGTGCAGCCTTCGCCGAAATAACCGACCGCTCTTTCCTCCGCATCACCGGCCCCGACGCCACCCGCTGGCTCAACGGCATGGTCACCAACAACATCAAGGACCTCGCCCCCGGCGAAGGCAACTACAACTTCCTCCTCAACGCCCAGGGACGCATCCAGGGCGACTGCACCATCTACCGCGAACCCGGTGAAGGCGATCCAACGTTCCTGCTCGAAGCTGACAGCTCACAGCTCACAGCTCTAACCCAACTGCTCGACCACTTCATCATCATGGACGACGTCGAGCTCAAGCCACTCGAGGACCTCTCCGGCATCCTTGTCGCAGGCCCGCAAGCCCCGTCCATCGTCATGGAACTCGGCACCGCCAACCATCAGGCCGCGCCCTGCTCGTCCAACCCACAACCCGCACCGCAAACCATCAGCCTCAAACAAACCGTCTACGCCGGTGCTTCCGTCTCGCTGATCCTCACGAACAGCCCACTCGTCCCGTGTTTCGAGATCTGGTCTGATCCGTCCACCATCGCCAGCATCCTCACCGAACTCAGCGGCACCTCCGCACTCCCCATCTCCGCAGCCGCCCTCGAAGCCTACCGCATCCTCTCCGCGACCCCGCGCTACGGCACCGACATCCGCAACACCGAAACCGCCAAAGACCTCCCGCAGGAGACAGCCCAAACCCACGCCCTGCACTTCAACAAGGGCTGCTACCTCGGGCAGGAGATCGTCGAGCGCATCCACTCCCGCGGCGCCGTCCACCGCACCTTCGCACAGTTCACGCTCTCGGGCCCCGTCCCCACGCTTCCAGCCCCGCTGGAGCTCAACGGCAAAACCGTCGGCGAGCTCACCTCCGCCGCTGTCATCCCTCTTTCCGATGGCGACACGACACTCGCCCTCGGCTACGCTAGACTCGAAGCTCTGAACCAGCCGCTCACCTACCCCGGCGGCACGGCCCTCACTCGAAACTCAAAACTCGCGACTCAAAACTGAGCGCCCGAAACAGGAAGCAATCACCATGGCAGAGATCAAGCAATTCGTCGTCAACGACCGCCGCAAGTTCACCGCCGAGGGCGATGTCCGCCCCGACGCCCCTCCCTCCGAGCCCAAGCCCGCGCGCCCCGAGGCCAGCCTCGAGCCCACCTCCGACGAGAAGTTCGGCTCCTCCGCCCACCTCGTCACACCGGCACCCGAGCCCAAAGGCCCAGTCGCCGTCTCCGACGAATCCGTCGAGTCCGACCAACCCGCGCCTCCCCCGCTCACCGCCGAGCAGACCGCCGAGGTCAGCCGCGCCTACGACGCGACCGTCGATCGCCTCGACACCGCCATCCGCGCCACCAACCCCGGCATGGAACGCATTCCCGACATGACCTTCGAGCGCGTCATCCAGTCGCTCTACATGCAGGCCATGCTCCAGCTCGGCATCATGGCGCCGCCCGACCAGAAGCCCCAGGTCGACATCCTCGGCGCTCGCCAGACCATCGACATGCTCTCCATCCTCGCCGAAAAGACCAAAGGCAACTGCACCCCGGACGAGACCAACCTCATGGACAACGCCCTCTTCGAGCTCCGCATGGGCTTCCTCGAGATGACCCAGGCCCTCGCCCGTCAGGCCCAGTCCAAGCAAGGCCCCGGCGGCGTACCCGGCATGCCCCCAGTCCCCGGCTCCGGCGGCCCCAGCATCGTCCGCTAACTCATGCCGTTTTACATCGAGTCCCCTACACCTTTCATCGCATACTCTGCGTGAAAGCTTAGCCTTTCTACTCCCTATTCCCTACTCCCTATTCCCTACTCCCTATTCCCTGCCTTATGGCCACCCTCACCTTCCTCGGCACCGGCACCTCCATGGGCGTCCCCACGCTCGGGTGCCCGTGCGCGGTCTGCGCAGATGCCCACCTCCCCGGCTCCCCCAACCGCCGCACCCGCCCCTCGGTGATGCTCTCGTACAACAACAGGAACGTCCTCATCGACACCGGCCAGGACTTCCACGCCCAGGCCGTCCGCGAAAACATCGACTCGGTCGACGCCGTCCTCTACACCCACGGCCATGCCGACCACATCCTCGGCATGGACGACCTCCGCCCGCTCAGCTTCAAGAGCCCCAGCGGCCTCCCGCTCTACGCCGACGACGCCACCGCCGCCGTCATCGAGCGCATCTTCGAGTACACCTTCTGCAAAGAAAACCGCTACCCCACCAGCGCGCGCGTCACCATGAACCGCATCGCCACAGAACCCGGCACCCTCATCCCGCTCTTCGGCGCCAACTTCATCCGCATCCCCGTCCAGCACGGCAAGCAGACCATCGCCGGCTACCGTGTCGGCACAATGGCCTACCTCACCGACGCGAGCGAGGTCCCCGCCGAGAGCCTGCCCTGCTCGAAGGCCTCGACATCCTCATCCTCGACGCCCTCCGCCGCGAACCGCACCCCACCCACATGAACCTCGCCACCGCGCTCGCCACCGTCGAAAAAATCGCGCCGCAGCGAGCGTACTTCACCCACATCTCACACGACCTCGACCACAACACCGTCAACGCCGAGCTGCCCGCACACATCCAACTCGCCCACGACGGCCTCAAACTAGACTTCGACATCACCTGAACAGCATGGGCGAGGTGCAACACTACCCCAGCACGAGAAACAAACACTGCGCAACGACAAGCAACACCAGAACCCAAGTAACACGCACAGCACCAGCAACAAGTAGCTCTAGCTTTGAAGGGGCGGGACTTCAGTCCCGCCATGAGAACCACGGAGAGAACAGGGGCTTTAGCCCCGGAGGGAAAAACCCTTCAGGCACGCACTATGAAGATCGCACGCAGCCTCACCGAACTCGCCAGCTTCACTCAGCCCTCCGTCGTCACCATCGGCAACTTCGACGGCGTCCACTGCGGCCACCGCATGGTCATCGCCGCCGTCCGCGAGCGCGCACACCAACTCGGTGCAGCCTCCGTCGCCGTCACCTTCGACCCCCATCCCGCACACGTCCTGCGGACAGACTCGCGCCTGCCGCTCATCACGCCGCTCGCCGCCAAGCTCGACCTGCTCGCCGCCACCGGCCTCGACCTCACGCTCGTCCTGGGCTTCACCAACGAGCTCCGCCACTGGACGGCGCGCCACTTCGCCACCACCGTACTGCACGACACGCTCCATGCCGCCGAAGTCCACGAAGGCGAGACCTTCCGCTTCGGCTACGACGCCGAGGCCGGCATCGACAGCCTCACCACGCTCGGCGCCGAGCTCGGCTTCGCTGTCCGCGCCTACGAACCCCGCGCCCTGCGCGGCTCCGCCATCTCCTCCAGCCGCATCCGCAAGCTCATCGCAGACGGCAACATGCCCGAAGCCCGCGCTCTGCTCGGCCGCCCGTTCAGCATCCACAGCACACCGGCCTCAGGCCGTGGCTACGGCACGCGCTACGCCGTGCCCACCATCAACCTCGCACCCTACGCCGACCTGCTCCCCGCGCACGGCGTCTACATCACAACCTTGCGAGTCGGCACCGGCGACAACGCGCGCCTCTTCCACGGCGTCACCAACATCGGCAACCGACCCACCTTCGGCGCGGACTCCTTCGCCGTCGAGACCCACCTGCTCGACTTCGAACCAATCGACCTCTTCGAAGACACACCGCTCGAGATGGCCTTCCTCCTGCGCCTCCGCGAAGAGCGTCGCTTCGACTCACCCGAACTGCTCCGCGCCCAGATCATGCGCGACGTCGCGGGCGCCCAGCGTTACTTCCGCCTCTGCGACGCACTCCACGTCCGCCTCTGATTACCAATCGCCGGAGTCGTACTCCTCATGGTTGTTGATCGAGTGCGTGAACACCAGTTGCCGCGCCTCCACAAGGATGTCCACCGCATCGTGATATCCATCTGCCAGCGGCTTCCGGCACTTGTACCGATAAGCTCCCGGCCTGCGCTTTGAAGGAATCGTCTCGCAGCTCCAGCCGTCGGCTGCGATCCGGTCCTCATACGGCTTTACCTCAGCCGGATCGTAAGCGCCATCTCTGTCGTACTTGAAAACATAGACGTTCGACGCGCCATGATGTCGTTCCGAGTATCTCCCCTCGGCCCGTTCCAAAGTCACCGGCCCTTCGTCCACCTGCACCACCGACCGTGCATTGCGAGCAAACTTCTCTGCACCCGGAAACAACGGGTCGCGCACCTTCGACACACCATCCTGCGCAACGCCCACAACCGTCACGCAACACGCCACCGCCATCACTGCCTTCGTTACCCAACTTCCGCGCATCGCTCGCTCCGTCCGGCCACGGCGGAAAACGCATCTCTCCGCTCTACCAGCCAATACGCGCGGCGCTTCGCATCGGGATGCAAAACCTGAAGCTGAAAAATAGGCCTTCGCAACGGCCTGGTCCCAAAGTGCAAACACCCGGCTTACGGCTGCGGAGCCGCCGGCACCTTTGTCGCAGTCTTCGGTTTCGCTGCTTTGCTTCCCGCCGCCGGATAATTCGTCACGCTATCCAGGCTCTGCGACGAAGGCGCCTCATCGACCTGCAACGAAATCGGCTGTTGCGGCTGCGGCTTCTGTGGAGCCGCCGGCGGCTGCTTTTGCGCAGGCGGTGGCGATGCACCATCACTCGGCACGTTGTCATCGTCATCCGGCTCTGGCGTCGGCTTCGGCGTCTCCTGCCGCAGCTCCTGCGGAGGCGTCATCGGCACAGCCAGCGTCTTCTTCGGCGCTCCCTGCTGCGAGAACGATTCATTCGGACGGTCCGCAACCGCGACCTTCATAAACTCCATCCAGATCGGCAGCGCAGCCTTCGCTCCCGTCTCCTTTTCGCCCAGCGACTGCCGGTTGTCGAACCCCACCCACGTCCCGCACGTCACCGACGGCGAGAAGCCTACGAACCACGCATCCGTGTAGTTGTTTGTCGTGCCTGTCTTGCCACCCAGCGCATGGTGCATCTGCGAAGCGGCCGCACCTGTCCCATGCGCGATCACCGCCTCAAACAGCACCATCATCTTGCGCGCAATATCCAGCGAGATCACCTCGCGCACCTCCGGCGGCGGCTCCGGCAGAGTCATCCCGTCCGCCTGCTCCACCCGCCGGATGTAGTGCGGCGCAATCCGTATCCCATCGTTCGGAAACACCGAGTACGCGCCCACCTGCTCCTCCAGCGAGATGTCCGCCGCGCCGATCGCCACCGGCAGAAAGTTCTGAATATTGCTCGTCACACCAAACCGGTGCGCCACCGCAATCACCTTCGCGATGCCGACTTTGTCCGCCAGCCGCAGCGCCGGTATGTTGCGCGACTCCGCAAACGCATCCACCAGCGTCATCACACCAGAGAAGTTCCCGCGCTCGTAATCATGCGGCGTGTACGGCCCACCCGCCGTGAAGAACGTCGTCGGCGTATCGAGCACCGTGTCGTACGGCTTCATGCCCGCCTCCATCGCGGCCGTGTAATCGTATGGCTTGAACGACGAGCCAACCTGCCTCTGCGCCTGCGTCGCGCGATTGAACTGGCTTGTCTCAAAGTCTCGCCCGCCCACCATTGCCATCACTTCGCCGTTCGAGTTGTCCACCGCCATCAGCGCTGCCTGCGCGCCTGTGTCCTCTTCCAGCGCCAGATGCAGCGGCCCATCCGCCGGCGCGTTCACCACGCGCACATACACCACATCGCCGGCCGTCACCAGCTCCGTCGCCTTCGGGTGCTGTGTCCACACCCAGTCCGCCGGCGTCAGCGTCGCGCTCTGCGTTCCCAAACGCACAACCATCTTCGTCGGCGACACCCCTGTCACCAGCGCATGGTAGTACGACCCCTCGAAGATCGGCTGGCTCCAGTCCGGGTGCCGATACGCATCCAGCGGAATCCCTTCGGCGAGCACATTCTCCGCCGGCTTCTTCCACCCATGCCGCCGCTCATACGTTGCGACCCCGTCCAGCACCGCCTTCTCCGCCGCATGCTGCAGGCTCAGGTCCAGCGTCGTGTACACCTTCAGGCCCGCGCCGTGTACCTCGTCGCTGCCAAACTCGCGCTCCAGTTGCCGCCGCACCTCTTCCACAAAGTACGGCGCCTCTTCATTCGAAGGCGCCTCGATATGCAGCCCCAGCGGCGCGGCCTTCGCCTCAATCGCCTGCTCTGGCGTGATCTTTTGATCGTTCAGCATCTCCTGCAGCACCAGGTTGCGCCGCCGCATCGCACGCTCAGGAAACCGCACCGGCGAATAATACTCCGGCCCCTTCGGCAACGCCGCCAGCAGCGCCGCCTCCGGCAGCGTCAGGTCGCGCGCATGTTTGCTGAAGTAGTACTCGCTGCCCGCCTCGAAACCATACGTTCCCCTCCCCAGGTAGATCTGGTTCGCATACAGCGCAAAGATCTGCTCCTTAGTAAAGTGCCGCTCGATCTCCAGCGTCAGCACGATCTCCTGGATCTTCCGCGAGTACGTCTTCTCTGCCGAAAGGAACAGGTTCCGCGCCAGCTGCATCGTGATCGTCGACGCGCCCTGCACCTTGCCGTGCGTATGAATGTCCTCATACGCCGCGCCGATCATGCGGATAAGGTTCACCCCGCCGTTCGACTCGAAGTCCTTGTCTTCAATCGACAGGATCGCCTCGCGCAGCACCGGCGGTATGTCGTTGTAGCCCACCACCACGCGCCGCTCCAGCGCAAACGAGCCAAACGGCTTGCCATGGATGTCGTAGAGTTCTGTCGTCGTATCCGGACGATAGCGTTCAAGCTCTGCCATCTGCGGCAGGTTGATCGAAAACACCAGCACCAGCCCCACCGTCACACCCAGCGCAGCCGAAGCCAGCAGCAGGGCCCCAATCGCCGCACGCTTCGCCACCGGCCGCAGTCGTGGATTGCGCGAGTCCAGGTCCTTGAACGGAAACCGCTGCATCGCGCGCCACAGCACAGCCCACGAACGCTTCGTGTCTCTACGCGCTGCTCCGTCGATTGGACCTCGTGTCGCCACGGCTAGTCCAACCTTACTACGCGCTCATGTGAATGGACCTCAATCGCCGCAGCCGCGAACACGCGCCGTTAAGCCGCCTTCGCCTTCAGCATGTCGATCGCCTTCGTCAGCTGGTCATCGGGCGCAACCAGCTTCTTCGGCGTCTTCGGTGCCGAGGCAGCCCCTGGCACCGCGGGCAACGACGTATCGTCATCGCCCAGGTCGTCAAGGTTCGACGCCACCATCGTACCCGGCGTCACGGCATCGTCTTCAAACTGCTTGCCCGAAGGCGAAGCATACTTCGCAATCGACAGGATCACCGCCGAGCCGTCCGGCAGGTCAAACGTCTTCTGCAACGAGCCCTCACCAAACGTCTTCTCGCCCACCAGGTCACCGCGCTTGTCGTCCTGGATCGCGCCAGCCACCAACTCCGCCGGCCCGGACGTCCCACGGTTCACCAGCACCACCAGCGGCGCCGTCGCGTCAACCGCCTTAGAAGCCTCTGCCGTGAACGTCTGCTTCGGATACTTCTGCCCCTCCAGCGTCGCAATCGTCCCGTTCGACACGAAGAAGTTCGCCAGCCGCACCGCCTCATTCATATCGCCCGCGGCCACATCGCGCAGGTCGAGCAGCACCTTCTTCGTTCCAGTTTTGTCGGCAGCCTTCAACTTCTGCTCCACCTCGTCCACATGCGCCTTGTCCAGCACCACCGGCTTCAAGTACAGGATCGACGAGCCCTCATAGAACGTCTCGCTCACCGGCGGCTCTTCCACCAGCACGCGGTTCAACACAACCTTCTCCGGATCGACCTTGCGCGGCCGGATCACCGAGATATCCAGCTCGCTCCCGGGCGCGCCTTCCAGCAGCACCTTGATCATCGCCAGCGACAGGTCGCGCGTGTCCTGCTTGCTGATCGCCTCAATGATGTCGCCATCATTCAGTCCGGCCTTCTCCGCCGGGCTGCCCGGCACCACCGAGATGATCGTTGCATACCCGTAGCGCTTGGACACGTTCAACCCAACCTGCGCCTTGCCGCCCTTGTCATCCTTATAGGCCTTGTAGTCCGTCGGCGTCAGGTAGCTCGAGTCCGCATCCAGCGACTCCAGCAGGCCGCGCAGCGCGCCCGTCGTCACATCCGGAATGTTCGGCACCGACACATAGTCCGACTGGATGTGCTGCAGCACTTCGCCATACACATTGATCTGCTTGTAAGCCCCTGCCTGCGCATCATCGCCCGCCGCACGGACCCCATACACATTCACGCCCAGAAAGACTCCGATGATCAACGCAACCGACAATGCAAGTAGGGATATCTTCAGGCTCTTAGGCATAGCTTCTTGGCTTCACTCCGCAGGGTATGAAAAATCAGCACCGCCATCAGCCGCAAAGGCTCTGGCGTCACAGGTTAGACGCAATCCACCGCCGGCCTGTTAGTGACCACCGGCAGGGATTGTTGAAATGATACTCTCATCTCCCAAACTTCCCCACACTACCCGTTTTGAAGGGTACGGGCTTCAGCCCGTACGTGTAAGTCCTACAAAAGCAACACGGCTTTAGCCGCTGAGGGACGCCTTTAGCGCTGAAAGCGCGACATATCCCAGCCTGAGCCGAACGGAACCCCGCCGAGCGCTTTTGCTCGGTGGGGAAGGAGCCCCAGGTAAAACGGCAAGGAACAGTCCAAGCGCTGAAGGCGCGACATAGAGCCAAGCCACACGCCCCTGAAGATACCCACCCTATTTTCTTCACATCACATTGGTGTTTGGTGGCGGCGGGCAGAATCGAACTGCCGACCTACGGGTTATGAGTCCGTCGCTCTAACCATCTGAGCTACGCCGCCGATGCCCCTCACAGGGCGTTGCAAACTGTCATCCAGCGGTCCCGTACCCTAGGCCGCGACATCAGCCGCTCTACCCATCATAGATTTCACCCCCTCCAAGGTCAACCGCATTGCTAAAGGGAAGCAGACTGCTCAGTACTCCTCCGCCAGCAGTTCATCAGACCAGGCTTTCGGAGTAGAGAAAATGGAGCCCCGGCTCTGCTGTCATAACAGCATCCAGGATCACCGCCGCGATTGCGGGCGCGGGATTGACCTGAAACTTCTTTGGGAGAACCGGCGCAAAGACGCTCATCAACCGCAGAGCGATGCCTTCCCTGAATCGCGGTTCATCCCGTTCTCCCCCGATGAGGCTCGGCCGAACGATGGTGAGTGATCTGAATCCCACTTGCTCGATGTCTCGCTCTATCTCGCCTTTGATTCGTGGATAGAACATCCCAGAGCTGGCAGAGGCAACGCTCGCCGACACGAGGACAAAAGTCTCCACTCCATATTCACGTGCAGATCGCGCGAATGCCAGGGGCAGCACATAGTCCACTTCGCGAAATGCCTCTTTGGAACCAGCCTTGCCGATCGTCGTTCCCAACGCACAGACGACGCCGTCAACTCCCTGCGTTACGCCCAGCAGCGACTTCAGGTGATCGGACACAGGATTGATGAGCTTTGGATGGGGCGGCAATGGTCGGCGCGTGGGCGCGACTACGCCTGTGATGGCAGAATGCGCAAGAGCTTGCGCCAATACGTTCTTCCCCACCAGACCCGTGGCACCTAATAACAGCATCTTCATCGTCGAGCTTCTGTCTATTTCACCATTGCTTTTACCAGCAACCGTCGCCATGCCGCATCCGGCAGGAATCGGTTCATCCAGAAAAATGGGCCGGGCTTGGCGAGATAACGTAGCCGATTGCTCGAATCATTCGCGGCACGATAAATGACCTTCGCCACCTCTTCCGGCGTGGCCCCTGCTAAATTTCCTTTCGCAAAGACACCCAGAAACTTATTCATGCTTGCTCGGTACGGGTCGCTCACCGCTATTTGCTTGCTGCCCTTGCCGAATTCAGTAGCAATGCTGCCGGGTTCGACCATCTTTACGCGGATACGGAACGGCTCCAACTCGTAGCGCATCGATTCGCTAAGGCCTTCTACTGCGAACTTTGTCGCGACATACGTCGAGGCATACGGAAGGGCAAAACGGCCCACAATCGAAGAGATATTGATGATCAGGCCTTCGCCCGCTTCCCGCATGGCTGGAAGAACTTGTTGTGTAACTCCAATCAGGCCGAATAGATTGGTCGCGAATTGCTGTTGGATTTGCTGATCCGATAATGCTTCGATCGGCCCGAACAAGCCGTAGCCTGCGTTGTTGAGCAGCACGTCAATCTTCTGGTAACGAGTCAACGTATCGGCTATCGCCTGCGCAACGGACTCCGCATGGGTGACATCGAGCGCCAACAGGCTAATTTGCGGGTGCTGAAGCACGGAATCCGCCTTGCGGGGATCGCGCATGGTCGCCGCCACATTCCAGCCTCTTTCGGCGAAGTAAAGCGCGGTCGCCCGTCCAATGCCGCTGGACGCACCCGTGATCAAAATTGTCTTTGCCATAAAACTCCTCGCGTTGGTTGCCGGGTTCGTCGCACTGAACATGCAAGACGGGGACCCCGGCTATCGCATTCTATTGAGTATAGACATACCGATTAGTATTTCGGTTGCAAATAGTTTGCGTGCGTTATTCTGAAATCGTGCGTAAAGCGATCAAACAGAGATTGACCCGCCAGGAGAGCCGGCTTGAAACCAGAACAAAGCTTCTGGATTCAGCAGCACAACTGTTTGCAAGGGGCGGTTATGAGGGCGCGTCTGTCGATCTGATTGCGGAGAGCGCAGGCTACTCCAAGGGAGCGTTCTACTCCAATTTTGAGAGCAAGGAAGCCATCTTCCTGGAGCTTCTCGACGCCCATAAGCGGCGCGAGATTGATGCGTTGGCGCAGCTTCTGGCGCAGGACGTTCCCGCGTCAGAGCTAGTCTCACTGATCCGCAACTCTGAAATTAATCGTGTCTCTGATTTCGACTTCGGTTTGCTTTCGGCGGAGTTTCAGTTGCAGGCCTGCCGCGATAAAACGTTCGCAAAAACCTATGCCAAGCTGCACCGCACTCACGTGGACACCATGGCTGGATTGATTACCAAGCTGTTCGCCAAGCTTGATCGGACTCCGCCCTCTACGCCAAAGGATCTTGCCGACATCATTATGGCGTTGACCACAGGTCTCTCTTTGCAAAGAACAAGCGTGCAAGGACCTCTGCGAAAGGGGTTTCTAACTGCAGCGATTCTTCTGGTTCTCGGCCTTGACCCTGGCGAAGGCGATAGGTAACGATAAACGCTCTTCTGTTTACCGAACTGCACCTATTCGTGGAATCTCGCCAAAAGTCGCCTTTTCGATAGGTAAAGTGGTTAGAGATCGAATTGGCTCTCAATCACAAATGGCCCCATTCTCCCGATTATCGCAAGCGCTCCTCGCAACGCTCCTCACCACCCCTGACTGTTCCGTCCAGGGCGACTCGCTGCAATGCCGACTGCTCAGCATCCTGCACTATCTCTATGTCGCCGGAGCTGTCCTCGCGGTCATCTTTCTCGTAGTCCTCATCGTCGCCATCCGCGCCTGGCTCTCGAGCCGCAACTCGGACGACATCCCCACCAAAGATTCCAGCACCAGAAAGCATCCTCGCGCATGACCGCACCAGCCAATCTAGCTCTCGGCCGAGTTCTCGGTGTCATCCCCGCCCGCCTCGCCTCCACGCGCCTGCCCCGCAAGGTCCTGCGCCTGCTCAACGGCGAGCCGCTGCTCGGCTGGGTCTATCGCGCCGCCCGCGCCTGCCCAGCCCTCGACGACATCCTCATCGCCGCCGACTCCGACGAAGTCCTGGCTCTCTGCACCGAGCGCGGCTGGCCCTGCATCCTCACCTCACCCAATCTCCCCAGCGGCACCGACCGCCTCTACGCCGTCTCCCGCTCCGTCCCCGCCGACATCTACGTCAACATCCAGGGCGACGAGCCCCTCCTCCACCCCGAGCACATCGCCGCCATCCTCGCACCCTTTACGCAACCCGGTAGCGCCGCGGCAGCGACTATAGACGTAACCACCCTCAAAGTCCGCTGCACCCCCGAAAATATCGCCAACCCTAACGCCGTCAAAGTCGTCACCGCCGCCGACGGCCGCGCCCTCTACTTCTCCCGCGCCACCATTCCGTACGACCGCGACGCCGAAGGCAACGCCCGCTACTGGAAGCACCTCGGCCTCTACGCCTACCGCCGCGCCGCGCTCGAACGCTTCGCCGCCCTCAAACCCAGCGAGCTCGAGCAGACCGAGCGCCTCGAACAGCTCCGTCTGCTCGAAAACGGCCTCAGCCTCTACGTCGCCGAAACCCCCTACGACACCATCGGCGTCGACACCGAAGAAGACCTCCAGCGAGTCGAAGCCATCCTGCGGGACCGCATTTAAGAGTGCAGGCCGCAAGTTAGGCATCCACCCCTAACCCCTTATGGCTGCGGATCATACCCTCATAACCAGGGGGGAGGGGTGCCGTACAAAACTCGGCCTACAGCGCGTCGATCGTCACCTTCAGCCCACCAGCCTCCGCGACCGCCGTCACGCTCTCCAGCGACGTCACCACCCAGCTCGCCCCCATCTCACGCAGCTTCGCCTCAGGAGTCGTCCCCAGCACCGCCACCACCCGAGCCCCCGCCGCAACCCCCGCCTCCACCCCACTGGGAGCATCTTCAAAAACCAGACAATCCTTCGGCTCCACGCCCAGCCGCTCCGCGCCCATCTCATAAGGCTGCGGATCAGGCTTCCCGCGCTCCACCATGTTCGCGCTGATCAGCCGCTCCGGCTGCGGCAGCTTCGCCGCACGCAACCTCGCCTCCAGCAGCCTGTCCGTCGCCGAGGTCACAATCGCCCACCGCTCCAGCGGCAGGCTCTCCAGTAACGCCTTCGCCCCGGGGAGCGTAATGATGTCGCCCACATCGGCGATCTCCATCTCCTCAATCCGGTGCAGCCCTTCAGCCACATCCACCCACGGCGCCAGGATATGCACAATCTCCGCCGCCCGCACCCCATGCGGAATCGTCACCTTCTCCCAGTGGGGGACGCCATAGTGCTTCCCCCACAGCTTCCAGCACCGCTCCGCGCTCGCAATCGAGCTCACCAGCACGCCGTCCATATCGAACAGCATCCCCGTGGCATCCACAGTCACCAGGCTCAAACCATCTCTCCTTGCAAAAAAGAGACGAGAAGCGAGATACGAAGGCGACCCCTCGCATCTCACCTCTCGCATCTGTCCCTTACAGCTTCGCCAAATACTCGCGAATCCGCTCAACGCCCTTGTCAATCACGTCAGCCGACACCGCATAGCTCAACCGCACATGCTCCGTCGTGCCGAACGGCTCGCCCGGCACCGTCACCACATGCGCCTCGGTCAGCAGCTTCGACGCCAAATCGCTCGCCGACTTGATACCGCCCTTGCCGATGAACTTGCTGATGTTCGGATACACATAGAACGCGCCCTCAGGCACCGTGCACGTCAGCCCCGGAATCGACTTGAAGCCTTCCAGCACGCGGTCGCGCAGCTTCACATAGTCCTTGCGCATCTCCACCACGCAATCCTGGCTGGCCGTCAGCGCCGCAATCGACGCCCGCTGCACCATGCTCGCCGTGTTGCTCGTCGACTGCGACTGCAGCTTGCTCATCGCGCCGATGATCTGCTTCGGCCCCAGCGCAAATCCCGCGCGCCAGCCCGTCATCGCATACGTCTTCGACAGCGACCCCAGCACAATCACATGCTCCTTCGCCTCCAACACGCTCGCGCCGGAGATCAACTCGCCGTTGAAGCTCAGGTACACATAGCACTCGTCCAACAGCACATAGATGCCGCGCTCATGCGCCAGCTTCACAATGCCGTACAGGTCTTCCTTCGCCATCACCGCACCCGATGGGTTCGACGGGAAGTTCAGGATGATCGCCTTCGTCTTGTCCGTAATTGCATCGGCGATCATCTTCGGCGTTACGCGGAAGTTCTCCGCCTCACTCGTCTCCACAAACACCGGCGTGCCATTGGCAAACTCGATGATGTCCTTGTACGAAACCCAATAAGGTACCGGCACGATAACCTCATCGCCCTGCTCCACCAGCACTTCCATCGCGTTGAAGATCGCCAGCTTGCCGCCGGCCGAAAACACGCACTCATCCACGGCATAGTTGGTACCGAAGTCGGCAGCATGGCGCTCAACGATCGCCTTGCGCACCTCGGGCACACCGGCCACCGCCGTGTACCGCGTAAAGTTCTTCTGGATCGCCTCAATCGCGGCGTCCTTAATGTGCTGCGGAGTCGAGAAGTGCGGCTCACCCGCGCCAAAGTCGGCCAGGTCAATCCCGGCGGCCTTCATCTTCAGCGCCTCGGCGGTAATGGCCATGGTGGCCGAAACTTCAATGCGGTTGATGCGGTCGGTCAAAATCTTCGTGGCTGTCGCTGTGCTCATATCTCTAGTATTTCAGCTTTACCCGTGGAGATAAAGCCCCGCTATCTAGCTGGTTTCGACCCGCTTCCGCAGCACCCATGTCGTCATACACCGGTGCTCCTGCACAACCGTCGTCTTCAGAGGGTCCACCAGCAGCGCATCCATCTGCGCGGTCATCGTCATCAGCGCCTCTTCATCCGCCAGGAACCACTCTGACCCATCGCCAATCCGATAGATATGCCCCCGCAGATGCGGAAACTCCATCCCAATGCGTGACCCCAGCCGGCAGAACAGCATCCCACCCGGCCGCAGCACTCGCCACAACTCCTCCACCATCGCCAAAAAGTGCTCCTCATCCCGCGCAAAGTGCAGCACAGAGTTGCAGATCACCACATCCGCCCAGTCATCCTCAAACGGCATCGCCTCAATCGCACCAACGCGAAAATTGTCTCCCGGCAACGCCGGAGCAATCTCAGCGGCGAGCTGTCGCACATGCCCCACGCCCTCAGCATTGGCATCGAGCGCCTTCACCTCGCACCCCATCCGCAGCAGGTACACCAGGTTGCGCCCATACCCGCATCCGGCGTCGATCACCTTCATCCCGCGCTCAATATTCCCGCGCAGAATCTGGTCAAACACGTAAATATCAATCTGCCCGAACTCATCCTGCAGCGACATCCCCGCCGTCACTTGCCGTTCCCCGGCACACGCTGCTTCAGCCGCTCCACCACATTCGGCGGCACCAGGCTCGTCACATCGCCGCCCAGCTCAAACACGCCCTTGATCAGCCGCGAGCTCACATAGGTGTACTTCTCCGCAGGCATCATAAACAGCGTCTCCAGCTCCGGATCGAGCTTCCGGTTCATCATCGCCATCTGAAACTCGTACTCATAGTCCGAGATCGCCCGAATCCCCCGCAGCACGGCCTTCGCGCCCTGCTCCCGCGCAAAGTCCACCAGCAGCCCATCGAACATCGTCACACTCACGTTCGCAAACTCCGCCGTCGCCTCGCGCAGCATCTCCACGCGCTCCGGCACCGTGAACAGCGGCGTGCCCTTCTGCGTGTTCCGCAGCACCGCCACAACCAACTCATCCACAATCCGAGAAGCACGCGCAATCAAATCCAGGTGCCCATTCGTCGGCGGATCGAACGTCCCCGGATAGATCGCCTTCGTCCCTTTAGTCGCCATCATCATCGCCAAGCCAGCATACCGTCTTTCATTGCGTACATTGCGGTAAACTTTGCGTCCTCTGCGTTCAAGGTCTTTTGCTTATGCACTGCGACGCTCCAGAAAAGCCACATACTCCCGCACACCATCCTCCAGACTAGTAAACGCCCGCTTGTAACCAGCCTTCCGCAGCTTCTCCATCTGCGCCTCGGTCCGGTACTGATACTTCCCGTGCAACACCTCCGGCATCTCGATAAACTCAATCTTCGGCTCCTTGCCCATCGCTGCAAACACTGCGCTCGCCAGGTCGTTCCACGTCCGCGCCTTCCCTGTCCCGCAGTTGAACAGCCCACCCGGAGCACCATACTCCTGCTCCGCAAAATGCAGCACCACATCCACCGCATCGCCCACCCAAACAAAGTCGCGTAGCTGTTCGCCGTCCTTATACTGCGGATCGTAACTCTTGAACAACCGCACAAATCCATCGCACCGAATCTGCTCATAGCTCTTCAGCACCATCGACGCCATATCGCCCTTATGGTTCTCATGCGGCCCATACACATTGAAGAACTTCAGCCCCACAATCGAGCTCAGCAGCCCCTGCTTCAGCGCCCACGCGTCGAACATCTGCTTCGAGTAGCCATACATATTCAGCGGCCGCAGCTCCGGCGTCACCGCATCGTCATCGCTGTACCCATCGCTGCCATCGCCATAGGTCGCCGCACTCGACGCATACACAAACCGCACCTCATGACTCTCGCACCAGTTCGCCAGCACCCGCGTGTACTGGTAGTTGTTCCGCAGCAGGTAGTCCGCATCCTTCTCCGTCGTCGAGCTGCACGCACCCATATGGATCACGCTGCGCGCATCCGCAAAGTTCCCATCTTCCAGCAAGCCCAGAAACTCCTCAGGGCTCACAATGTCCTCATACCGCAGTCCGACAAGATTCTTCCACTTCTCGTCCTTACCCAGCTCGTCCACCAGCACGATCTCGTCTTCACCGCGCCGGTTCAGCTCCGCCACCACGTTCCTGCCGATAAATCCAGCCGCGCCCGTCACTACAATCGGTCTCGCCATCAAAGCTCCTCAAACATCTAACCATGGTAATCGTTGCCGCTGTCACAATCAGGTACCCCGAGGCTTCAGCCTCGGGTTTCATAAAGCTCTCAACGTCGCTTCCGGTGCTACTGAAAAGCTCCACGTCGGTGGCGAACGCAAGGGCTACCTCACCAACTCCAACGACAACCAGTCCCAGCTCATGCTGAGCCAGAGCGACAACAACCCTCAGCTCCTGGCCGCTCTCCAGCCCATCCTCGACGCCCGTCACAAGGTCGCCGACGCCCAGGCCACCGTCGACCAAACCAACCAGCAGCTCATCAGCCTCCGCCCCGACGAGGACCGCCAGCGCGCCAACATCACCGCCCTCGCCAACGCCGACAAGTCCTCTCGCGACCGCTTCGTCCACGACCTCAACACCACCGAAGACGCCGTCAACGCCGCGCAGAAGGACCTCGCCACCCGCACCGCCGCCCTCAACGCGGCCAAAGCCGACCTCGCCGTCCGCATCGAAGCCTTCCAGATCGACACTCACTGACCCAAACCGGGAATTCCTAGACGGGGCAAAACATTCGCTCACAACACCCATCTGCCCCGTTCACCTCATCGTTATCCTTGTAGCACCCCGCTTTTCCCAGGCGAGGTTTCAACGAAAGAACGGCAGCCCGCAAAGGCTGCCGTCTTCGTCTACGCTCGACTGTCTATTGTCTGCCCTTACGCCTGCGGCTTCGGAGTAAACAGCACAAACTTCGCCGACTCCTCTGCCCAGTTGTCCAGCAGCTCCTGCCCCAGCACACTCTGCGTCAGCGCCACATGCTCTTCCAGCAGCGCCTTCAACGACGCCTGCAGCTCCGCCGTCGTCTCCGCAAAGTTCTGCGCCTCCAGAAACTCCGTGTGATACCGAGGCCCCGGATTCTCCGGCCTGCCGCCGAGCATCGTCTGCTCCACGTCATACATCCACGCCAGTCCGCCAGTCATGCCCGCGCCGAAGTTGATTCCGACTTCGCCAAGAATCGTGACAAGCCCGCCCGTCATGTACTCGCAGGCATGGTCGCCAACGCCCTCTACAACCGCCGTCACACCGCTGTTCCGCACCGCGAACCGCTCGCCCGCGCGCCCAGCAGCAAACAGCCTTCCGGCTGTCGCACCATACAGCGCCACGTTGCCCAGCAGCACATGGTCCCAGCTCTTCTCCGCCGCGAGTCCCTCTGCGCGAATCACCAGGTCCGCGCCCGAAAGCCCCTTGCCGACAAAGTCATTCGCCTGCCCGGTCAGGATCAGCTTCATACCCGTGCCGGCAAACGCTCCAAAGCTCTGCCCTGCCGTGCCATGCAGATCGAACGTCGCATCGGCATCGCCGACCTCTTCCTTCACCCGCAGCACTGCAAGCTCACCACTCAGCCGAGCGCCAACCGCGCGATGCTCATTGGTGATCTCCGCCTTCACATAGAACGGTTCATGTTTCTTCGCCGCCGCCACCGCAGGCGCGGTCCACGGCTCATCCAGCGGGCTATCGACACCCGGCCGTGCATTGCGAACACCCATCCATCGCGCCGGCCCTTCGTTCACCTGCGCCAGCATCGGCGACAGGTCGATGTTCCCATCGAACCGCACCTGCTCCAGCAGGTCGACGCGCCCAATCGCAGCCTCAAGGCTCGGCAGCCCAAACTTCGCCAGCAACCGCTGCAAGTCCCCTGCGAGCTGCTGGAAGAACATCACCACATGCTCCGGCTTGCCGCGGAACTTCGCGCGCAGCTCCGGCTTCTGCGTCGCAATGCCTGTCGGGCACGTATTCAGATGGCACTGCCGCGCCATATCGCAGCCCAGCGCCACCAGCACCGCCGTGCCAAACGCATACTCATCCGCACCCAGCAACGCAGCCACCAGCACATCGCGGGCCGTTGCGATGCCGCCATCCGTGCGCAGCCGCACGCGATCGCGCATCCCATTGTGCCGAAGCACCTGCTGCGCCTCGCTCAACCCAAGCTCCCACGGATTGCCCGCATACTTGATGCTCGACAGCGCCGCCGCACCCGTGCCGCCCGTATTGCCCGCAATCACGATGTAATCGGCATACGCCTTCGCCACACCCGCGGCAATCGTACCCACGCCGCAGCCCGACACCAGCTTCACGCCCACAGCCGCCTTCGGGTTCACGCGCTTCAGGTCATAGATCAGCTGCGCCAGATCTTCAATCGAGTAGATGTCATGGTGCGGCGGTGGCGAGATCAGGCTCACCCCCGGCTGCGCATGACGCAACCGTGCAATCAGCCCGGACACCTTGTGCCCCGGCAGCTGCCCACCCTCGCCGGGCTTCGCACCCTGCGCCACCTTGATCTCGATCTCCTCAGCATGCGCCAGGTACTCCGCCGTTACACCAAAGCGTCCCGAGGCAATCTGCTTGATCTTGTTGTTCAGGTTCAGATGCACAGCCGGAGCCGCAACCAGCTCCGCGACCGCAACGCCGCCACCTGTCTCCGGGTGCCCCATCTTCGCGACAGCTTTATCGTCGCTAAGGTGGGAAGGCATACTGCCCGGCCCCGAAGCCTGCGGCCGATACACATCCCGGTCCTCACCGCCCTCACCAGTATTCGACCGCGCGCCAAGCATATTCATCGCCGCCGTAATCGTCTGGTGGGCCTCCGGGCTCAGCGAACCCAAACTCATCGCGCTCGCGATAAACCGTGTACACAGGCTCTCCGGCTTCTCGACCTCGTCGATTGCAAGCTCCGCACCCGCTGGCCGCACCTCCACCAGGTCACGCAGAGACACAACCTCACGCGCATCCATGTTCCGGCTGAAGATCTGAAACGCACCAGTAGGATCACTCGCAGCGGCAACACCGCGCGCACTGCCCACCACTGTCTGCAGAGCCTTCACCGTCGGCGGCTGCCACAGGTGCGGCTCCGCCGTCTCCGCCTTGCGGAAGCGAACCCAGCCATAATCCGGCAGGTCGGCAGCAGTCTCTTCGCCCAGCCAGCTCGCCCGCAGCCTGCGGTCCAGCTCTTCAAATCCAATGCCCGAGATCGGCGCTGGCGTATTCGGGAAGCACCGCTCCACCACGCTCGCATGCAGCCCCAGAATGTCGAACTGGTGCGCGCCGCGGTAGCTGTCCACCACCGAAATGCCCATCTTCGACATCACCTTAGCCAGCCCGGCATCCAGCGCCTTCAGCGTCAGCGCCTCGCCATCCACGCCCTCCGGCTGCAGGCTCTTCGCCGTCTCCAGCGCCAGCCACGGACACACCGCGCCCACGCCATACCCAATCAGCACCGCTGCATGATGAATATCGCGGCAGTCACCCGCCTCTGCCGCAATGCCCGTCAGCGTGCGCAGTCCAGCATCCACCAGCGACTGGTGCACCGCGCCCACAGCCATCGCCATTGGGATCGGCAGACGCTCTGCACTCGCATCGCGGTCCGTCATCAACAGCAGCCGCGCACCCTCGCGCACCAGCTCCACCGCCCGTCCACACAACGCATCCAGCGCCTGCTCCAGCGTCAACTCTGGCGCAAACGTTACCGGCAGCTCTTCCAGCCGCAGCTCATCCGCATGCGGGTACTTCTTCGCGCGCAACGCCGCTACCTGCCCCAGCGACATGAACACCGACTTCATCGCGATGCCCGGCAGCGGGTGCGCCTTGTCCAGCAGGTGCGCCCACGGCCCAAACCGCGTATTCAACGAAACCACAATCGCCTCGCGCAGCGGATCGATCGCCGGGTTCGTCACCTGCGCAAACCGTTGCCGGAAGTACGCATACAGCGGTCGCGGACTCTTCGCCAGAAACGCCAGCGGCGTATCGTCACCCATCGACCACACCGCGTCCTTGCCTGTCGCCGCCATCGGCTTCAGGATCATGTTCACGTCTTCCTTCGTGTACCCAAAGCCCTTCTGCAGCGCAGCCACGCGCTCCGCCTCGGTCGGTGTCACCTCCACCGGCACCAGCGGCGTCTGCTCCACCAGCTTCGCGTACGTCGCCTTCGCGTCGAAGGCCTTCAGCATCTCGTCGTTGTGATAGATCACATGCTCATCCATATCGAGCGCGATCATCTGCCCCGGCCCCAGACGTCCGCTCTCCAGGATCGTCTCCGGATCGAGGTCCACCAGTCCCGCTTCACTGCCTGCCACCACAATGCCGTCCGTCGTAATCGCGTAACGACAAGGCCGCAGTCCATTGCGGTCCAGCGCAGCACCTACAGCCACGCCATCCGAGTACGCAATCGCCGCCGGGCCGTCCCACGGCTCCGTGCAACCCGAGTGGTACTGCAGAAATGGGCTCTCATAGCTCACCGTCGCCCGCGCAGGCGGCAGCAGCATCCGCACACTCTCTGAGATCGTGCGCCCGTTCTGGCTGATCAGCTCGATCGTCTCATCCAGGCTCGTCGAGTCCGTGCCGTCCTTCGTGTGTACCGGCTTGCACTCCACCGGCAGCGTTGAATCGCGCGCCACCATGCGGCTGCGATTACCCCACACCGTATTGATCTCGCCGTTGTGCCCCAGCTTGCGCCCCGGCTGCGCACGGTGCCACGCCGGCAGCGTGTTCGTCGCATACCGCTGATGAAACAGCGCAAACCGCGTCACATACTCCGGGTCCGCCAGGTCTGGGTAGAACTCCGGCAGCAGGCTCCCCATGCACATCGCCTTGTACACCACCGTCGTCGTCGACAGCGAGCAGACATACCCCGTCACCTCGCCCAGCTCCACCGCGCGCTCAAACTGTTTGCGCGCTAGGTACAGCCGCCGCTCCATACACTCCTCATACTCGGCCGACTGCGGATCGGGCATCGTCACCGCCGGATACTTGTTCCCCGCCTTCGACTCTGTGGCATCCACCACCAGAATTTGTTTGATCACCGGCATCGTGCTCAGAGCAATCTCGCCCAGGACGCCCGGACGCACCGGCACCTCGCGCCAGCCCAGCACCTTCAGCCCCTGCGACGCGATCGCGCGGTTCATCACCTCTTCGGCCCGCGCCTCGCCCTTTGGCAGAAACAGCATCCCCACGCCCAGCGGCTGGTCGTCCGCCAGCGTCATCCCCATCGACTTCAGCAGCAGCGTCCGAGGCACGCTCGTCATCAGCCCAATGCCGTCCGAGCTCGTCCCATCGGCGGCCACGGCGCCACGATGCGCCAGCCGCTCCAGCGCAATCAGCGCGTCCCTCAAAATTTTATGGCTGTACTTGCCCTTCACCGACGCGACAAACCCCACACCACACGAATCGCGCTCAAACCGGCCATCAATCAGCGACGGGCCTTCACCCCGCAACCACCCCACCGGCAGCCCTGTCGAGTCGGTCGCAAAACCCCGCTCTCCCTGCCGCACACCAGCGCGCACCCCTTGTGCCCGCCACTCGCCCATCGCATAGCTCTCAAACATAGCTCACTATATTCCGTTTCCCAGGACTTTCGTCACGCCTGCCCGCAAAGTCCCCGTGAAATTCGCCCCTGATAGACAGCTTCGCGGCCGCCCCAGAAAGCTCGTGGTACTGCCTTGACAACGTTCGTTTGTATATTTATACATGAGAAGTGGATTTTTATGCAGCTTGTTCTGCTGCTTTTATCCACCAGTGGCGCTCTTTCGAGGCGTCACATTTTTGTTTCCTTAATGCTCGTACGGTTTCACTAACAATACTGCATGAAAAGCCAACGGCACAACGCGATCAAAGATCTCCTGGTGAAGACCACCGTCACCAATCAGGACGAACTGCGCCGTAAGCTCGAAACAAAGGGCATCCACGTCACCCAGGCCACGCTCTCCCGCGACATCCGCGAGCTCCAGCTCGTCAAGGGCCCCAGCGGCTACGCCCTGCCCGCCAACGGCAACGGCGAAGACGACATGCCCGCCACCGCCTCCGTCCTCGAAAGCTTCGGCCTCGAGGTCGTCCAGGCGCAGAACCTGCTCATCGTGCACACCACCATGGGCGGCGCACAGCCCGTCGCCGCCGCGCTCGACTCCGAAGCGTGGGACGAGGTCGTCGGCACCATCGCCGGCGACAACGCCGTCCTCATCGTCTGCCCCGACAACACCGCCGCCGCCGCGCTCAAAGCCCGCATCGAGACCTACCTTGTCTAACAAATTCCATCTCGCGTTGCGTCTCACCCATAACGATTGTCATCTCGACCGGAGCGAACGGCTTCATCGTTCGCGCAGCGGAGAGACCCCTGTATCTGGAAGCAGCGACACCGCTGGAGGACACTGCGCATGACCACGACCTCCTCGCTTCGCACCGCCGTCCTCGGCGTCACCGGCTACTCCGGCGCAGAGCTCGTGCGCCTGCTGCTCGACCACCCAAGCCTGCAGTCGCATCCGCCGTTGCTCTTAGGACGCGCCAGTTCGGAGTCCATCGCCCTCACCAGCATCCATCCACAGCTCTCCGGCCTGCCCCACGCCGACGAGCTTTCCGTCGTCCCCTTCGACCTCAAGCTCCTCGTCGAAGAGATGATCGATATCCTCTTCCTAGCCACGCCACACGAGCAATCCCGCGAAGAAGTCCCTGCCCTCATCGCGGCAGGCATCCGCGTGATCGACCTCTCCGGCGCCTGGCGCTTGCAGCACGAATCCAACCGCGCCGTCTACAAGCTCCACGACGCCGACCCCACCGTCGCCGCACAGCTCCAGGCCGAAGCCGTCTACGGCTCACCCGAGCTCCACGCCGAGCAGATCAAAACCGCCCGCCTAGTCGCCAATCCCGGCTGCTACGCGACTTCCATCCTCCTCGCGCTCGCGCCGCTCATCCGCGCCAACGTCCTCGACCTCAACCACGGCATCATCGCCGACGCCAAATCCGGAGTCTCCGGCGCCGGCAAGGCACCCACCGCGACCACACACTTCATGTACGCGGCCGACAACCTCTCCGCCTACGCCGTCTTCGGCCACCGCCACACCGGCGAGCTCCTCGAACAGCTCCACCTCGACGCCAGCCAGATCCAGTTCACCCCCCACCTGCTGCCCATCCCGCGCGGGATTTTATCGACGATTTACGTTCGGCTCGCCCAGCCCGGCAGCATCATAAGTATTCAGTCGCTTTATGACGAGTTCTACGCCAACGCGCCGCTCGTCCGTGTCCGCCGCTCGCCTGCGCTGCCGCAGATCCAGCACGTCGTCCGCACCGCTTTCTGCGACCTCGGCTTCCAGCTCGCGCCCGACGGCAACCGGCTGGTCATCATCTCCTGCCTCGACAACCTGCTCAAGGGCGCAGCCTCCCAGGCGGTTGAAAACATGAATCTCATGGCCGGCTTCCCCCAATCCTCGGGCCTGCGATGATGCCGTGGCGAAACTCGGCTAACTTCGCAAACTTTGCGGGAACGCCTTTGCTCTTGCCTTTGCCTTTGCCTTCCAGTTACGGAGTAACCAAATGAAATTCGTAGTCAAACTCGGCGGTGCCACCCTGCAGGACCCATCTCTCCTGCAAACCTGCGCCAAAGCCGTCACCCAGCTCGCGCAGGACGGCCACCAGGTGGCGCTCGTCCACGGCGGCGGCGTCCAGCTCACCAAGCTCCTCGACCAGATGGGCAAAAAATCCGAGTTCGTCGCCGGCCTCCGCATCACCGACGCCGAAACCCGCGACGCCGCCCTCATGGTCCTCGGCGGCCGCGTCAACAAGTCGCTCGTCGCGGCACTCACCCAGTGCGGCCAGTCCGCCATGGGTCTCACCGGCGGCGACGGCCACGTCTTCCGTGCGCGCAAGAAGAAGACCAACCCCGACCTCGGCTTCGTCGGCGAGATCGCCGCCACCGACCCCAAGTGGCTCGACGCCATCTGGACCATGGGCGCCGTCCCCGTCATCTCCTCCATCGCCCTCGGCTTCGACGGCGAGTACTACAACATCAACGCCGACGAGATGGCCGCCGCCACCGCCGTCGCCACCCACGCCGACGCCCTCGTCTTCCTCACCGACGTCCCCGGCGTCAAAGGCGCCGACGGCAGCGTCCTGCGCTGGCTGCACCTCAAGGACATCCCCGCCCTCGAAGCCTCCGCCGTCGTCTCCGGCGGCATGTTGCCCAAGCTCAACGCCTGCAAGGAGGCCCTCACCCACGGTGTCAAACGCGTGCGCATCCTGCCCGCCAACTCCGCCGCCCTCCTGCCCGACCTCATCAGCTCCCGCATCGACGACGGAACGGAGGTCATCGCCGCCTAGCATTTTGTTTGTCATTCCCAAAGGGAATCTGCCCCAAAAGGAATCTGTTTCTGTAGTTGCTCTTGCTTTTCTTTCTGTCATTCCGACCCTGAGCGAAGCCGAAGGGGAGGAACCTGCTTCTTGCTCGCAGCCGCAACACTCTAAACCGGAGGCACCACCCATGACCCTCGCCGAACTCCAGGCCGCCGAATCCAAACTTCTCCTCCAGACCTACGCCCGCTACCCTCTGCAATTCGTCAGCGGCCACGGCGTCCACCTCCGCGACGAGCACGGCAACGACTATCTCGACCTGCTCTCCGGCATCGGCGTCTGCGCGCTCGGCTACAACCACCCCGCCATCACCCGCGCCCTGACAGAGCAGGCCCAGAAGCTCATCCACACCAGCAACCTCTTCTACAACGCCGGCACCACAGAGCTCGCCCTCCGCCTCACCGAGATCACCGGCCTCGACCGCGTCTTCTTCTGCAACTCCGGCACCGAGGCATGGGAGGCCGCGCTCAAGCTCGCCCGCGCCAACGCCACTATGCTCCGCGCCGAAGGCAAGCAGATCGGCACCAAATTCATCGCCCTGGACAACAGCTTCCACGGTCGCTCCATGGGCGCCGTCTCCACTACGCACAAGGCCCTCTACCGCGAGCCCTTCGCCCCGCTCATCCCCGGCGTCGAGTTCATCCCCATGAACGACATCGCAGCCCTGCGCGCCGCGTTTAGCAACAAGGTCTGCGGCATCTGCATCGAGGTCCTGCAAGGCGAAGGCGGCATCAACCCGATCTCCGAAGAACTCCTAAGCGAGGCAAGAGCCCTCTGCGACTCCAACGGCGCTCTCCTGCTCCTCGACGAGATCCAGTCCGGCATGGGCCGCACCGGCAAGTGGTGCGCCTACCAGCACTACAGCGTGCGCCCGGACGTCACCACGCTCGCCAAGCCCATGGCCGGCGGCGTCCCCATCGGCGCCATGCTCTGCACCGACGCCGCAGCCCGCGCCATCACCCCCGGCATGCACGGGACGACATTCGGTGGTAATCCATTGGCCGTGGCAGTAGCCATCGCCGTCATCGACGAGATCAAATCCGCCAACCTCCTCGACCACATCAACGAGGTCGGCGACTACTTCCACGCACAACTTCTCGCTCTACAATCGAAGCACGAGGCCATCAAGCAGGTACGCGGCCTCGGCCTCATGCTCGGCCTTGAGCTGCACTCCGCCGACCTCGCAAAGACCATCCTCGGCGACATGCAGCAACGCCGCATCATCCTCAACCGCACGCATGAGACCGTGCTCCGCTTCCTGCCGCCCTATCTCATCACCCGCGAGCACGTCGACCAGACCATCGCCGCCCTCGACCAACTGCTCACCCAACACTCCACTGGAGACGCCGTAGCTTTGAAGGGAACAGCTACACAGTTGCTTTGAAGGGAACAGCAGCGCAGTTGCTTTGAAGGGGACGGGCTTCAGCCCGTCCGTTCACAATCGCTAATCAGAGCGGGGCTTTAGCCCCGGAGGGAGAGAGCCTCCCGTCGTTGTAGGAGTCTTCAAAATGGAAAACAAGACCATCGTCATGAACACCCCCAAGTCCGCCACCCTCGGCATCCAGTCCGACACCGCCTTCACTGAGACCGCCAAGGGCCTCGCCGGCCGCGACCTCACCTCCATCGCCGATCTCTCCGTCAGCGAGATGGCCGCGATTCTGGAACTCGCTCATGCGGTAAAGTCCACTCCTGAAGACTTCCGCCACGCCCTCGACGCCAAGCAGATGGTCATGTTCTTCGAGAAGGCCTCGCTCCGCACACGCCTCACCTTTGAGGTCGCCATGAACACCGTCGGCGGCAACGCCCTCTTCGTCGACCAGACCAAGGAGCCCCTCGGCGAGCGCGAGTCCATCCCCGACGTCGCCCGCAACCTCGAGCGCTGGATGAACGTCATCGTCCTCCGCACCTACGCGCACGACACCGTCACCGAGATGGCCGCGCACGCCAAGGTCCCCGTCATCAACGCCCTCTCCGACCTCGAGCACCCCTGCCAGGCCATCACCGACTTCTTCACCCTTGAAGAGCACTTCGGCTCCGTCGAAGGCCTCAAGTTCACCTACGTCGGCGACGGCAACAACGTCTGCCACTCGCTCATGCTCGCCGGCGCTCTGCTCGGCTCACACGTCACCGTTGCGACACCGAAGAACTTCGCGCCGAAGCTAGAGATCGTCCACAAGGCCATCGAGCTCGCCGAGCACACCGGCGCCACCCTCACCATCACCACCGACCCCATCAAGGCCGCCACCGGCGCCGACGCCATCTACACCGACGTCTGCACCTCCATGGGCCAGGAGCACGAAGCCGCCCGCCGCGCCCCCATCTTCAAGCCCTACCAGGTCAACGACGACCTTATGAAGCTCGCGCAGGACTCCGCCGTCTTCATGCACTGCCTCCCCGCCCACCGCGGTGCCGAAGTCACCGACACCGTCCTTGACGGCCCACAGTCCATCGTCTTCGACCAGGCCGAAAACCGCATGCACGCCCAGAAGGCCATCACCCTCATGCTCCTCGGCGGCGCAAAACGCCTCCCCAACCCGCGCACCCGAACCCGCACAAAGCGCTAACCCTCGTTGCCGTTGCTTTTCTTGTTTGTCATTCCCAAAGGGAATCTGCTTCTGTCGTTGCCGTTGTTTGTTCTACATCGCGTAACTTTCTTTTAAAAACTTCGCGAACTCTGCGTGAAAGCTTTTGCTTTTGTTCTTGCTTAGGAACCCATCATGTCCGTGATCCTCGAATCCCTCCCCACCGGCCAGCGCGTCGGCATCGCCTTCTCCGGAGGCCTCGACACCTCCGCCGCTCTTCACTGGATGAAGCAGAAGGGCGCGCTCCCCTACGCCTACACCGCCAACCTCGGCCAGCCCGACGAGACCGACTACGAGGCCATCCCGCGCAAAGCCCTCGAATACGGTGCCGAGCAGGCTCGCCTCATTGACTGCCGCGCCCAGCTCGTCCGCGAAGGCATCGCCGCGCTCCAGGCCGGAGCCTTCCACATCACCACCGCCGGCGTCACCTACTTCAACACCACGCCCATCGGCCGCGCCGTCACCGGCACCATGCTCGTCACCGCCATGAAGGAGGACGGCGTCAACATCTGGGGCGACGGCTCCACCTTCAAGGGCAATGACATCGAGCGTTTCTACCGCTACGGCCTCCTCGTCAACCCCGACCTCAAGGTCTACAAACCGTGGCTCGACGACCAGTTCATCCACGAACTCGGCGGCCGCAAAGAGATGTCCGAGTTCCTCATCGCCTCCGGCTTCGACTACAAGATGTCGACCGAGAAGGCCTACTCCACCGATTCCAACCTCCTCGGTGCAACCCACGAAGCGAAAGACCTCGAACACCTCAGCACCTCCATGAAGATCGTCGCCCCCATCATGGGCTCGGCCTTCTGGAAACAAGACGTCGACATCAAGCCCGAAGAGATCACCGTCCGCTTTGAAGAAGGCTTCCCTGTCGCGCTCAACGGCAAGCACTTCGCAGACCCCGTCGCCCTCATGTACGCCGCCAACGAAATCGGCGGCCGCCACGGCCTCGGCATGTCCGACCAGATCGAGAACCGCATCATCGAAGCCAAGTCGCGCGGCATCTATGAAGCCCCCGGCCTCGCTCTGCTCTTCATCGCCTACGAGCGCCTCATCACCGGCATCCACAACGAGGACACCATCGAGCAGTACCGCGAGAACGGCCGCAAACTCGGCCGCCTCCTCTACCAGGGCCGCTGGTTCGACTCCCAGGCCCTCATGCTACGCGAAGCTGCGCAGCGCTGGGTCGCGAAGCCCATCACCGGCACTGTTACCCTCGAGTTCCGCCGCGGCAACGACTACTCCATCCTCAACACCGACTCGCCGAACCTCACCTTCGCCCCCGAGCGCCTCAGCATGGAAAAAACCGAATCCACCTTCAGCCCCAAGGACCGCATCGGCCAGCTCACCATGCGCAACCTCGACATCACCGACACCCGCGCCAAACTCCAAACCTACGCCGCCACCGGCCTCATCAACCTGAGCCACGGCACCGAAATGCCCCAACTCAACAGCACCACCGACAAAGAATAATCCATTGCCGGGTTGGCAAAACTGCCTACCCAGCCCAGACAAAACTTTGCGAAACTTGGCGTCTTTACTCTGCGCACTTTGCGTGAAAGCTTTTGCATTTGTCGTTGCTTGTTTCACCCCGAGGAACCATGTCTAACGAACCCACCAAAATGTGGTCCGGCCGCTTCCGCGAGCCCCTCAACCGCACCTTCGAGCAGTGGCAGCGCAGCTTCCCCTTCGACTGGCGCCTGCTCCCCCAAGAGGTCGCCGCCAGCAAAGCGCACGCCCAAACCATCGCCGCCGCCGGCATCCTCACGCCCGAAGAACTAGAAACAACCCTGCGCGGCCTAACACTCGTAGGCGAACGAGCGATCAACTGGTCCAACCGCATCTCCGCCACCAGCGGCCAGGTAGACTACGAAACCTCCGACCAGCAGATCGGCGCAGCCATCGTAGCCTCCGCGCCACAGGCCGAAGACATCCACCACTTCGTCGAACTAGAGCTCACCAAAGAGATCGGCGCGCTCGCCCTCAAGCTCCACACCGGCCGCAGCCGCAACGAGCAGATCGCGACCGACATGCGCCTCTTCGTGCGCGACGCCATCGACTCCACGCTCACCGGCCTCCGCGACTGGCTCCTCGCGCTCATCACTCTCGCCGAAAAATCCGGCACAGCCGTCATGCCCGGCTACACCCACCTCCAGCGGGCCGAGCCGGTCCTCATCGCGCACTGGCTCCTCGCCTACGTCTCCATGCTCGAGCGCGACCACTCCCGCTTCACCGACGCCCGCACCCGCATGAACCTCTGCCCGCTCGGCAGCGGAGCCATCGCTGGAGCCACGCTTGCTCTCGACCGCACTATCGCCTCCAAGGCTCTTGCCTTCACCGCACCAACCCCCAACAGCATGGACGCCACCAGCGATCGCGACTTCATGCTCGACTTCGCACAAGCCGCCACCACGCTAGGCCTTCACATCTCGCGCTTCGCCGAAGAGCTCACTTTATACGCGACCTCTGAATTCGGATTTATAGACCTCCCCGAAGCTTTCTCGACCGGCAGCTCCGCGATGCCGCAGAAGAAGAACCCCGACCTCACCGAGTTGGCCCGCGGCAAATCCGCCCGGCTTCTAGGCTCCGCAACAGCATTAGCGACCCTGATAAAAGGCCTTCCTCTCGCCTACAACAAAGACCTCCAGGAAGGCCAGGAGCAGATCTTCGACGTAGCCGACACCCTCACCGGCCTCCTCAGCGTGCTCCCCAACTTCACCCGCGCGCTCACCTTCAAGCCCGAGGTCATGACCGCCGCCGCGCAGACCGGCTACCTCAACGCGATGGCCGCCGCCACCTACCTCAGCAACAAGGGCGTGCCCTTCCGCAAGGCGCACGAGATCGTCGGCAACGCCGTCCGCCTCGGCCTGGAAATGGATCCAGCAAAGCGCCTCGAACTCAACGAAATTCCCCTTCCCGAACTCCAGCAACTCAGCGAAGACTTCGCCGAAGACTTCTTCGATAGCATCTCGCTGCGCGCTACATTAGACTGTCACGATGTCATCGGTGGCACCGCAACCCACCGCGTCGCCGAGGCGCTGACCGCAGCGAAAACGCGCGTCGCGCATCTAATTTCTTCGGTCTCTTCGGAGGACCACGTAGTTGCCTAACCTCACCATCTCATCGAGCACCAAAGATCGCGAAGCCGCAGACCTCGGCCACGCCACGCGAAGCCTCTCGCCGTCCGCGAAGGACGACTTCCGCATCATCACCGTGCACAAGGCGCGCCTGCAGGACGCCCGCAGCATCTTCGACCTCGTCAACTCCCTCTCCCACGACGGCACGCTCCTCCGCCGCTCCTACGCCGAGGTCTGCGAGAACATCCGCGACTTCACCGTCGCCTGCATCGCCAACGACGACGGCGAGCATGAGTTCATCGGCTGCGGCGCGCTCCATCTCTACGGCCCGCATCTCGCCGAGGTCCGCTCCATCGTCGTCAAGCCCGAAGCCCGCGGCCTCGGTGCCGGCGACGCCATCCTCGAAGCCCTCCTCGCCGAAGCCGAAGAGCACCAGGTCATGTCCGTCTGCCTCTTCACCCGCATCCCCGACTACTTCGAGCACCTCGGCTTCCGCGTCGCCGAACGTGACGCCATGCCCGACAAGATCTACAAGGACTGCCAGACCTGCCCGCGCCTCTACGCCTGCGACGAAGTCGCCATGGTCAAAGGCCCGCTGCCCAACGTCGCCGTCCTCGGCCCCCGCACCGTCCAGCGCCCGCAGATGGTTGAAGACCCGTCCGCCGACACGCAACTCGTCCAACTCACCGGCACCAACCCCTCCCGCTAGCCGTCTCACATTGCGTACTCTGCGCTGACACGGCGTACTCTGCGTGAAAGTCTTTCGCCTCACCCCTGTTAAACAATCTGGCGACCGTGCAAGAGCAAGCTCCAACACGATCGCCAAATCTTCCAGTCCGGCGCGCTGACTTACATCAACGCGCCCGCTGCTGCACTATGACTACTGCCCCGGCTGCGTTACCGAAGCGGTCTGGTCCGATGAACCCACAATGCCCTTGTTCACCAGGATCGTCACCACCACACGCCGGTTCTCCTTCTGGCCAGAGCGCGAGTGGTTATCGGCAACCTGCTCCGAAGTTCCCATCGCCGCAGGCGCCAGAATCCGAGTCATCGGTACTGCACCGCTCTGCTGAATAATGGCCAGCACCGCATCGGCGCGTTCGCTGCTCAGCCGCTGGTTCAGCGTGGCCGAACCAACTGCAGACGCATAGCCCTGCACCTGGACCATGAAGCCCGGCGTGTTCGAAGCCGTCTTGATGAAGTCCTCAAGCTGGTCCTTGTCTGCCTTGCTTACGACCGCGCTGCCGTTGCGGAAGTTCACCGTCAGCGTGCCCTTCGTCTCGTACTGGTCAAGCTGACCAATGCGGCCATTCGTCTTGCCGATGCCGGTCTGGGCCTGTTGAGCGTCCTGCTGCTCCTGCTGCTGGTTCGCGGCAATCTGCTGCTTGCTGGCCGCAATGTCCGCCTGCGTACTTTCGATATCGCGGCGAGCACTCATCAGCGCATCCTGCTGCGCAGCGACCTTTGCGTTCGTCGGGGTCAGCCCGGCATCGATCTGGTTGGCCGTACGCATCGATCCGCGCGTAAACTCAACCTTCCGCGCAATGAGCTTGTGGTCTTGGTCATATGTGCCATCGACCTTCACTTCCAGCCCGGGCACCAGCGCCGCGATACCCAGGTCCTTGTGGCTCCAGCCTAGAAAGCCACCCTTCTCGGTAGCCTGCGTGTTGTCTTGCAGCGTAACAATCTGCCTTGTGTCGCCTGTTTTCACATACATGGTCGGGCCATCACGCCCAACAATCATGCCCTGTAACTCCGCATTGCTCTGAGCCTGGACAGTTACACCGGAGAACGTAAGCATGGCAAAAGACATGCCCAGTCCCAAAATTGTTTTCATTCGACGCTGATTTTTCATCAATAGTTCCTTTCTCGTCTTGTTCGGCCCGCAGCGCGACATACCGCAATTTCGCGACCGTCCACAACCTCGGCAAAGCCTCTTCGTCAAAGACTGCGCTTCGGCATTGCACGGTTAGATGTAAATCTCGCAAAGGGGGACAAATCGGTGCATCGACGTAACTCACGTCGTGACAGCGATATTTGATCCCATCAAAATCACTTGACCAAAATATTTCTTCAACTAATCGTGCAAAACTTCATCCTGCCGATCTTGAAAAAGTGAAATCATCATCGCCGCACGAAAACCCGTCTCAAAACCGGAACTCATACAATCTTTTCATTACCACGCATTCCAGTATCCACCGCGCTCACTCAGCGAAATCTCCCGCCCAAACAACTCACTCAGCCGGTTCGCTGTCAGCAACTCCTGCTTCGATCCATCCGCAATCACGCGTCCCTCGCGCATCATCACCACGCGGTCCATCTCCGGCAGAATGTCGGCAATATGGTGCGTGATCAGCAGGATCGCTGTCCCCTTCTGCGCCAGCCCGCGCAGCAGCTCGCGCAAGTCATGCTGCGCCCCTAAATCCAGCGCGTTGCTCGGCTCATCCAGCAGCAGCATCTTCACATCGCCCGCCTTCGCATCCAGCGACGTCCCCGCCAGCGCCCGCCCAATCATCACTCTGCGCTGCTGCCCTGCGCTCATCTGCCCCACCGGCTTCTCGCGCAGGGCCTCCGCACCCACCAGCACCAGGATCTCCTCCGCCTTCGCCCGCATCGCGTCCGTCACCGTAAGGTTCGGCCACAGCGTCGAGCTCGAAAAGAACCCTGTCAGCACCGCATCGAACGCGCTCGTCGTCAGCGTCTGCCGTCCCGGCAGCTCTGCGCTCACCACTCCCATGCGACGCTTCAACTCCGTCAGGTCCCACCGTTCGCGCCCCATAATGCTCACCTGCGTCTCAGGCCGAACAACCGGGTAGCACTCGCACGTCATCGTCTTAAGCAGTGTCGACTTCCCACACCCATTCGGTCCCAGGATGACCACATGCTCACCGGCTTCAATCCTCAGGCTCAGGTCATGCAACACCATATTGTTGCCCCGGGCCACATTCACATGTTGCAAATCCACTAATGCGTCCATCTGTCTCCCACACCTCTGCCGCGCGCACGCGACGCATCTCAAACACACACCTCCAGTCTAAGTGTTCACAGCTTGCGGCCCCTTATACCCACATAAGCCGAGCACACAAAAAACGGCAAAGGCGCGCACCCCTCTGCGCGCCCTCACCACCGCTCTACTCCCTATTACCCACTCCCTACTCCCTGCCCTCCTCGAATCCTCGGTTCCACTTCGACACCACCCGCGTCTCGCGCTCGAACCCCAGCACGCTCACGCTCCCGGTCCCCAATGAAAACAACCGGCCGCCCACCGCGTCCAGTCCAATCCACCGCGCCGCGATGATTCGCAGAATATGCGCATGGGCAAACAGCGCCACGCTCTGGCTCTCCACGGTCGCGCCCAGGTGGAACGTGGCCGCCGCCAGAGACCGAGCAATCACCTTGTCCGCGCGCGCTCCCACCTCCTCCACGCTCTCGCCGCCTACGATCGGGTCCGTCCACACGCTCCACGTCGGCCCATACTTCTCGCGCATCTCCTTGGTCGTCTTCCCCTCGGACTCCCCATAGTTCCACTCCATCAGGTTGTCATCCACCTCCGCCACGTCTCCATACCCGGCGATCGCACACGTCTGCCGTGCCCGCTGCATCGGACTGGTGAACACCGCGGCAAATTTCTTCCCGTTCAGATACTCCTTCAGCTCCACCGCTCTCTGCCGCCCATGGTCCGTCAGCGCAATATCGCTCGTGCTCGTATGCTGCCCACTCAGGCTCCACTCCGTCTCGCCATGCCGAATCAACCAAAGCTCCGTCTTTCCGTCAGCCATTCACTCTCTCCATTTCACTTCAGATAAGATGTCTGCAATGGACCATCTTATGATCAAAACCCTAAACCAACTGCAGCCATGGGGAGCCTTGGTCCTCCGAGTCGCCTTAGGCGTCTCTATGTTAGTGCATGGCTATGAAAAAGTTGTCCCACACGGCGCACTGCATGGTTTTGAAAGCTATATTAGAGCGCTCGGCATGCCCGCATGGCTGGGCATCGTGTCTGCCTACACAGAATTCATAGGTGGCATCTTGTTGCTCCTCGGCCTTCTCACCAGGCTCGCGTCTCTTTTCATCGCCATCAATATGCTGGTCGCACTGATCGCCGTCGGTATTCATCAAGGGTTCGGGATTTACAACTATATCTTTGCGTTGTTCGCGATAGCAGTCATGCTGTTCTTCTACGGACCGGGAGCATTGGCAGTCAACCGAAACTCTTGATGTCCGTGCGTGCGCAAAGAACAGGTTCGGAGCAGTTCACCAAACCTCCTGACACATCCTGTCACTGCCATCTCGTATCCTACAAGGATGGACTTCCAGCTAGTCTCCGACTACTCCCCCCAGGGCGACCAGCCCCGCGCCATCCGTGAGCTGACGAACGGTCTCGCCGCCGAAGAGAAGGACCAGGTCCTGCTCGGCGTCACCGGCTCCGGCAAGACCTTCACCATGGCCAAAATCATCGAGCAGTCGCAGCGCCCCGCGCTCATCCTCGCGCACAACAAGACTCTCGCCGCGCAGCTCTATCACGAGTTCAAACAGTTCTTCCCCAACAACGCCGTCGAGTACTTCGTCTCCTACTACGACTACTACCAGCCCGAAGCCTACATCCCCGCCGGCGACCTCTACATCGAAAAAGAGTCCACCATCAACGACGAGCTCGACAAGCTCCGCCTCAGCGCCACGCGCTCCCTCTTCGAGCGCCGCGACTGCATCATAGTCAGCTCCGTCTCCTGCATCTACGGCCTCGGCAGCCCCGAAGCCTACTACGGCATGTTGCTGCTCCTCGAAAAAGGCCAGAAGCTCAAGCGCGAAGACATCACCCGCCGTCTCGTCGAAATCCTCTACGAGCGCAACGACGTCGACTTCCGCCGCGGCACCTTCCGCGTGAGAGGAGATATCATCGAGGTCTTCCCCACCTACGACGAGAACGCCTTCCGCATCGAGCTCTTCGGCGACGAGATAGACTCCCTCTCGCAGATCGACCCGCTCTTCGGCACCGTCAAGCAGAAGTACTCGCGCCTCCCCATCTATCCGAAATCGCACTACGTCGTTCAGCCCGAGCGCAAGACCACCGCCATCAACTCCATCCTCGACGAGCTCATCGACTGGGAGGCCCAGCTAGAAAAAGAGGGCCGCCTCGTCGAGTCGCAACGCATCCACCAGCGCACCCGCTTCGACCTCGAGATGATCAAGTCCGTCGGCTTCTGCCACGGCATCGAAAACTACTCGCGCCACTTCTCCGGCCGCCTCCCCGGCGAGCCCCCACCCACGCTTCTCGACTACTTCCCCCGCGACTTCCTCACCTTCATCGACGAGTCCCACGTCACCGTCCCGCAGCTCCACGGCATGTGGCACGGCGACCGCAGCCGCAAGCAAAACCTCGTCGACTACGGCTTCCGCCTCCCCTCCGCCATGGACAACCGCCCCCTCCGCTTCGAAGAGTGGGAGTCCCGCGTCGGCCAGATCATCTACGTCTCCGCCACCCCCGGCCCCTACGAGCTCACCAAGTCCGCCGGAGTCGTCGTAGAACAAATCATCCGCCCCACCGGCCTCGTCGACCCGCAAGTCGAAATCCGCCCCGTCAAAGGCCAGATCGACGACCTCTTAGCCGAGATCCGCGACCGGGCTGAGAAACATCAGCGCGTCCTCGTCACCACGCTCACCAAGCGCATGGCCGAAGACCTCGCCAACTACTACACCGAGGTCGGCGTCCGCTGCCGCTACATGCACTCCGAGATCGACACCCTCGAACGCATCCGCCTCCTCCGCTCCCTCCGCAAAGGCGAGTACGACGTCCTCATCGGCATCAACCTCCTCCGCGAAGGCCTGGATTTACCAGAGGTGTCGCTTGTTGCAATTTTGGATGCCGACAAAGAAGGCTTCCTCCGCAGCCAGGGCTCCCTCATCCAGACCATCGGCCGCGCCGCCCGCCACCTCGAAGGCCGCGCCATCCTCTACGCCGACAAGATGACCGACTCCATGCAGCGCGCCATCGGAGAAACCAACCGCCGCCGCAACGCGCAGGAGGCCTACAACGCCGAACACGGCATCACCCCCCGCACCGTCATCCGCAGCATCGACGACTCCCTCGCCACCATTACCAACGCCGACTACCTAGAACTCACCAACGACGACGTAGCCCTCGAAGCCCTGGAGTTCACCACCCAGGCCGACCTCGACACCTACATCCAGAACCTCGAATCCGACATGCGCGAATCCGCCAAAAAATTCGAGTTCGAAAAAGCCGCCAAACTCCGCGACCAAATCAAAGACCTCAGAGACAAGGAATTCCTGTTCAGTTAGCAGGCAATTACCACAAACCTTGGTCTGCATAGATATGTAACTTGATTTCCACAGCTATTCGTGCATCTCCGTGTCCTATTATCGATAGAGGGTGCGGAGGTAAACGTGAAAGTGGCGAAAGCGACTCACAGCGGCTTCGTTTCACTGGGTAATTGGTCGCTACATGCTCATAACTTGTCAGACGGCAAGAGAGTGTTCGACAAGCGATCCTTCAAAGCAGTCCTCAACATACCTGTCACGGAGAGTGGCAGCTCAATCCTCAAGTCGTTAGCATCTCATAGGCTTCTTCAGAAGAGTCCACTCGCTCAAGCGGCAAACGTCTTCGATTTACCTATTAGGTTCGTAACCTCAGATGGACAAAGGTTGATAGGGTTCGAAGCTGAAGGCTTGATTGAGATATGTAAGCTGCTTTTAAAGGCTCGAGAGTTGGGTCTGCTTAGGAGCACAGCAGAGCTTCGTTACGCCAGAGCAGCCGAGTCACTTTTGGTCTCTCTCGCGAACGTGGGTCTCGCCGCCCTTATCGACGAAGCCACCGGATATCAAGCAACAAGAAAGCGTGATGCCCTCCAAGCACTTCTTGATCGGTACCTGAAAAAGGAGCTTGCGGCATGGGCAAAGAGATTTCCTGACGAATACTATGAGCAACTATTTCGTCTCAGACGGTGGAAATGGCAGGGTCGTTCTGTAAATCCTCCTCAGATAGTCAGCAAGTACACAAAAAATATCGTCTACGAGCGGTTGGCACCGGGCATTCTGAAAGAGTTGGAAAGCCGGAACCCTATGCAGGAATGTGGCGAGAGGAAAGCGAAACACCATCAATGGCTCACAGATGACGTCGGTCATCCAGCTTTAGCGCAGCACCTTCACGCTGTTGTGGCGATCATGAGAATCAGTGCCGACTGGCACAAGTTTGTCATTAATCTGCAAGATGCTTTCCCAAAGAAGGGCGACCAACTTGACCTAAAGTTAGATGACAACTAACTACGAGGTACGGCACTTGGATGCGTTCGACAGCTCTGCGATGGACTTTTGCGAAATCCATGCCCATGCCGATTCCATCTTCTCGAGCCTCGGCTTCTCGAAGAAACGGGCGAATTCGGGTTGGACGCGTAAGGTAGGAAGCGTCTACATGAATGGATATCCGACGAGAGATGGTCTATGGATCTCTTTCGAACGATTCGAAAAGCATTATTTGCAGTCGGTGCTCCTACTACCTTTCGAGATAGCACAAGGAACACTTTACTTCGCAATAGACGGCCACTTTATGGAAAATTATCCGAAGGATATTGATATCTGGCGGGCCGGGTGTCGCAAGTCTCGCTTCTGAGACGTGGGTTCGGCGGGTGGCCCAATCATGGGTGCCCCGTCCGGTATCAAAACTCAGCCCCTCGGCGTAAACTATCTCCACGAGGAGCGACGCGCATGGCATCCCACCCTGTTCCGCCATCCACACCCGAACTCGACGAAAAACCCCTCAGCTACGAAGAGGGCTGGGCTCTGTTTGAAAACATGCGTGGCATCCTCAAAGAGAGCTACGCCAAACTCGGCGGCGCCGAAGAGTACCACCGCAAAGAGCGCGAGGCATGGAACGAAGGCGCTGACGGCGAATGAGGCTCTACCTCGACACCACAGAGTGGGTCTATCACTTCGAAGACAATCCAATATTCGGCCCGGCAGCCGACGCCCTTGTCGACCGCCTCAAACGTGGCCACCACACCGCCGTCTCCAGCATCTTCGTGCTCAGCGAAATCCTCGTTGTCCCTCGACGCGATCAGGACGAGTTCGCCATAGCCCGGCTTCGCCACTTCTTTCTTTCGACCGCCGTTACGCTCGCTCCCTACAATCTCGCAGCGATGGATGTATACACCACACTCCGGGGAATCCACCGCGTCAAACCCCTCGACGCTCTCCACCTGTCCATCGCCGCAACAGCTAACGTCGACTACTTCGTCACCAACGACACGAAGCTGCACAAACTGACGGTTCCAGGTATAGGTAGAATCTGCCTGTCCGATTCCGTCAAACTCTAAGCAGCGAACGTAAGGCAAGCGAGAACTATAGCCACATGCCCGACAGCGTCATCTCCGAACCCGCTGCCCAGCCAACCCGCCAGCAGCGTTCGCCCAGCCCTTACACCATCACCTATGCGCTGATCGCCATCAACGCCCTGGTATTCCTCGCGATGGTCGCAAGCGGCGTCTCCTTCACCTCGCCCACGCCCCAGGAAGTATTTAACTGGGGCGGCGACTTCGGCCCCGCCACCGTCGGAGCGCACCAGTGGTGGCGTCTGCTTACCTCCATCTTCGTCCACTTCGGCATCATCCACATCGCCTTCAACATGTACGTCCTCTATCAAATCGGGCCGTTCATTGAACTCGTCTTCGGGCGCGCACGCTACCTGCTCATCTACTTCATCGCCGGCCTCTCCGGCAGCGTGGTCAGCGTCTGGGTCCACCCTCAGTCCGTCGGCGCAGGAGCCTCGGGTGCCATCTTCGGTCTCTACGGCGCCGTCTTCGGCTTCCTTCTCATCAAACGCAACGTACTCAACCCCGCCGCCACCCAAAGCATCTTCCGCTCCGCAGGAATCTTCGTCCTCTACAACATCGTCTATGGCTCCCTCAGCAGGACCACGGACCTCTCCGCCCACTTCGGCGGCCTCATCAGCGGATTCCTCATCGGGTTGCTGCTCGTGCGCCCACGCACCACGATCCAGTAACGGCGGGACGAACAGACCTGAATCACCACCCCTCTCGATGCCCCAACCTACCCTGAACGAATCAACGCAACTGCATCGCCTGCGCCGCAAACCCCACATCCTCTGCAGCCGCCCGCGAGCGCGACAACTCTTCCACCGCCAGCGCATTCGCCAACTGCCCAATCAGGCCCCGCACGTCATCCATGCTCCGCGCATACTCCCTTGGGTCCGTCTCAAACACAGCATGTGCTCTCTCCGACGCGCCAGTCAGCAACAGCTTCAGGGCCTTCACATGAGGAGCCTGTTCCACCTGAAAATACGAGTCGGCCATAGTGCTCTTTTCCTGCCCCTGAGATGAGTTCTCCTCACCATAGAGCGCAGCCTCACCCGCAGCCATCACCCAATGGGGTTAGGCCAGCCCACTCCCCTCACTGCCGCCCGTGACTCACCTGCAACCCCGCCGCCCCCAGCAGACAGATCGCCCCCACCGGCAGCATCAGCAGCTTCGACGCCACAAACGCTGTCTCCCACTGCCCCAGCGACACCACCGCCATCACCGGAAACACCGACAAAAACAGCAGCACACCCCCAACCCACAGAAGCATCGTCCGAATGCACCGACGGCACATCGCAACACCTCCTCGTCCGCTTTGCGGAACACACAGCAAAAAACGACGGCTGCAAAGCTACGCCTCCACCCCCACACCTTGCAAGCTGTCCGTGGGACATCCAACGACACCTCCCAGGTTGCCCCGCACTCCCATTTAAAAGTCGAGCCGCAAAAATCGGGTTCCACCCCTAACCCCAATCCGCTCCGGATCTTACCCCAAAAACCCGGGGAGGGTTCCCACCCCAGCTCCGTCATGCGATACAGTGACAGCACAACCTCACTTAACCCGCAGCCTCACAGGAGCCCGCCTTGCGTCCCCTCGCCGCACTCGCCGTCCTAGCTCTATCTCTCCCTCTCGCCGCCCAAATTCCTACCCCGCGCCCCGCCACCACTCCACAACCTCCCGCCTACAACGGCCAGAACGACGTCCTCCTCAAGCGCATGGACGACCTCCTCTGGTACCAGAAGATCGGCGACATCGCCGACATCGACAAGTCCGAGTACGGCGGCGCCCCCAACCCCCACGTCAAAAACAAGAAAGCCCCCGGCGCGACGAACCCTCTCATCATCCACGTCTACACCTTCATCCCCAAAAACCTCGACCGCACCAAAAAGCAGCCACTCATCGTCTACGTCCACCAAGGCGTCCACCAGTCGCTCGACACCACCATCGACGCCCACCAGGTCCGCGAGCTCCTTCTCCAGGGCTACACCATCGTCGCCACCGACTATCGCGGCTCCACCGGCTACGGCACCGGCTACTACCAGGACATCGACTACGGCGGCCTCGAAGTCGACGACGTCTACCGCGGCATGCAGTGGATGCTCCAGCGTTACTCCTTCCTCGACCCCAAGCGCGTCGGCATCGTCGGCTGGAGCCACGGCGGCCTCATCACCCTCATGAACATCTTCGCCCACCCGCACGACTTCGCCTGCGCCTACGCCGGCGTCCCCGTCTCCGACCTCGTCGCCCGCATGGGCTATGAGACACCCGGCTACCTCCAGCTCTACTCCGCCCCTTACGCCATCGGCGAGTCCGTCCACGACGACATCGCCGAGTACCGCAAGCGCTCCCCCGTCACCCACGCCGCCGAGCTCGACACCCCGCTCCTCATCCACACCAACACCAACGACGAGGACGTCAACTATCTCGAAGTCGAGCACCTCATCCAGGCCCTCACCTTCGAGCACAAGAAGTTCGACTACAAAATCTACCAGGACGCCCCCGGCGGCCACTACTTCAACCGCATCGACACCCCTCTCGCCGTCGAATCACGACACGATATCTACGTCTTCCTCGCTAAATACCTCCACCCCGATAACCCGCCAAAATAGCGCACACACCGCCCGCAACATGAGAAAATCGCGGGATGAGTAACTCGATCCCGAAAGCCCCAACCCGCACCACCGGC